>NZ_OY781616.1:927500-1227500 GCF_963677005.1 Maridesulfovibrio sp.
TGACCGAGTCCGCGTTTGATGCAGGCGTGGCGGGCATGATTATCATGAATGCTGCAGGCGGGATTGCTGCCGCCAAGGCTGTAGGTCCTGGCAGTTTTCAGATGCATTTTCTTGATGCTTTGTACTCGCTGGATAAAGAGGGTTTGATGTCGCATTGTATGGTAGAGGAATAATGCGCCAGCGGTCTCATTTATATGTTCAAAGCTCTGGTTAACGATTTTATCAGGTAACGTGCCCTGCCGGTGCCGAACGTCTGGCTGTTTGGATATGAGTTTTTCGGCGTTCCATGAGAGGGTCGGTCTGTCTTGATGTTCGTGTAGGAGCAGTGCTTTTGGGGTTGTTTGCGGTGAATGAGGTGGTTATTCGCCGCATGATTTGCGGTGATTGTAAAAAAATAAGGTAGTATTAATTCATCTCCAGACTGAAAATCTTGCATTTTATACAGCGAAATCATACAATTTAAATATGAGCACATTAAGCCCCAAACTTGGAAAAATCGCACGTCCTAAAACGAAACAAGATAAACTGATGCGTCAATTTCGCTTTGCGCGTAAATCTTTTGAAATAGAAGGTATTCATTTATCAGATGAAGTATCCAAAATTTTTGAAGACTGCATTAAATCCGGTTGCTCACCGGAGCAGCTTCATGAACAGTTACAAATACATTTAGCTGAATATGATAACTCGTTACGCAAATAACGATCCTTACACATACCCCGACAGTGCAACTCTGATCAATTTAAAGGGAATCCGTGACGAGAAAAAGCTTGATTCATATGAAGGCCTTTGCGGTATTAAACGAATTCTTGAAGGGCTTCCCGTTGGAAATTTTGACTATTCGCACCTAAAAGCAATTCACCACCATATTTTCCAAGACGTTTATGAATGGGCCGGACAGGAACGCAATGTTCCGATAAGCAAAGGATCAAGCCAATTCGCAACACCTGCATTTATTAACAACCTAGCCACAGACCTCCTCAATAAACTGGTTCAGGAAAAGGCTCTTACCTCCCCTTAACCCAATGGCAATTATGAAAAACAGCAGCAGCGCCGAGAATCGGGGCATCTCCTCCTAATCGCGAATATTCAATGACCAGATTTTTCAGTGATGTGGGGAAGGTGAATGTTTCGATGGCAGCCCTCATTGCAGGATCGAAATAATCTCTTGCCTCCGCAATGGAGCCGCCGAGGATAAAGTTTCCGGGGTCAACGGCATACATGATTATTTTTATGGCCTGACCCAAGTGTTCTCCAAATTGGCGATAGGATTGCAGCGCAGCCGGGTCATTTCTTTGCGCTTTTACGAATATGCTCGGGCCGTCGTCTTTGAAATTGTTTTTAAAAAACTGCCCACTGGCATAGTCTTCAAGTTTGCCGTCAAGATAAGGTATCTCCCCGAATTCCCCGGACCCGCAGTTGGCATCGGCCAGCAGTGTTCCCCGGTTGATCAGCCCCGTGCCGATGCCGGTTCCGAGTGTTATTCCGGCGAAATTCTCATAATTTTTCCCTAGCCCGTAGAGTTTCTCACCCATGGCAAAGCAATTGGCGTCGTTATCCATGACAACCGGCACCTGAAAATGCGCTTCCAGAATATCTTTGAGGTGTATCTCCTTCCAGGATTTTATGTTCTGGACATCGTAGATGATTCCATTTTCTCGATCGAGCATGCTTGGAATACCGATTCCGATACCGGACACTTCTCCTGAAAAAACAGCGGCAATTGTGTCTTTAACGACTTCAACAACTGCGTCGGCATCGTATTCGCTGGATTCCGGAATCAGGTTGGAAGCCGCAGATACAATCGCCCCGCCTGCGACCAGTCCTGCTTTAACCTTTGTTCCTCCGAGATCAACACCGATAACTGCGCTGTTATAGTTTTTGTGGCTCATGAGGATTTCCTTTTCATTTTAAAAAGTTCGGAAGCACTGATTGTCTTGTTGTTGATCAGAGGGCGAGCGGTCATGGAGATGTAGAGCAGGTAAAGGATAGTCAGATAAACAAAACACATGCCATATCTCAGGCCGGTGTAGTGTCCAAGGGTACCTACTATCAGTGGCACAATGGCTCCTCCGATAATTCCGGTACAGAAAATTCCTGAAATTGATCCGTGATGGGAATCAAGGGAATTCATGCCCAGTGAAAATACGCTGCCGTACATTACCGATGTCAGAAAACCGCAAACAGGAAATGCTAAAATGGAGATGGTGCGCGGGCAGAATAATGCCGCGCTCAGGGCTGCAAGTTGCAGGATCAAAAATGATTTTAGCACGGTTCGGACGTCAACTAGCCGTAATAAAACAATGCCGATAAAGCTGCCTATACATTGCAGAGCCCAGAAGAAAGCAACGACCCTTGCTCCGGTAGTGTTGGGATCAACACCGTGGTAGTCCTGTAAAAACTGGGTAATCCAGACGCTGATGCCCTGCTCCATGCCAACGTAAGCAAAGATTCCGAAAAAATAGATCAATACTGTTTCATTTTGCAAAAGCCGGGCAATCGTTTTTGTCCCGTCGAGTTTTTCTTCTGCATTGAGCACAATGCGCGGAAAACGGAACAGCGCAATGAAAATAACCATGCCGCACATGACGGCTGCATTGAGCCAGTAAATGGAAACCCATTCCAGATTCGGTGGAATGAGTTTTGTCATGGTTGTGAGAAAGAAATCGTCATTGCCGCTGTACGGCAGGTTCTGCACAAGATAGGAAAAAACAAAGGGACTTAAAAACGAAGCGGCCCCAAAGAAAACCTGGGTCAGGACGGAAAGGAAGGAATAATTTTCTTCGCCGCCGCAGGTTCTAAGCAATGGCCAGAAGGCAACCTGCAACATAGCGACAGACGCCCCGATGACAAACAGGCTGATCAGATAGGTCAGGTAATTTGCATTTGAACAGAATATAAGGGCTCCACAGATTCCCAGAGTAAAGGCGGATAAAATGGTAAATTTGCTGCCGCGGCTTTCAAGCAGATATCCGGCAGGTATTGAAACCAGATAGGCAATAAAAAAGGCAAAGGGCAGCACCCCGGATTGGGTCAGGGTCAGGTGCATGTCTTTGGTCGCATTCGGCATTATGGGGCCAAGGATATTGGTCACAAACGAAATGACAAAAAAACCGAACATGATCATCCAGACAATGGTTTGGTTGCTGTAGCGGGAGGTCATTTGGGCTCCTTTTTTATTGCGGCTGTCGGGCTGCATGTCCCATGTCTTCATTTAACTCAGAAGAAACCATTTTTAAATATGGCTGAAAAATTACGTATTATTTTTATTACAGTTACTTTGCCGCAATTCTATCTGTTGCCACGCTGACAAAACAATTCGGCAACATGTTTAAGATGTGCGTTTTGTATACACGTTAAGTATTCTGTGAATCAACACGTTGCTTTGGCTTCCCGGGAATAAAAATAAAACTGCCCCCGAAAAAATATCGAGGGCAGTTGGAGAAGCTGTGAAATTAATTATTGCTTACTTGAATTTCATGGATTTTTTCCATTCCTTCAAACTCATTTTTTCCAGAGCCATAAAGCCCCCTGCAGGCAGGGCTTTGCGGGCTAGAGTCACGTATGGTGCTACTGTTAATGCAGTCCCTACATATCCGGGCTTCATTATGACATAAGCATAGGCCATATAGGTGCGGTCATAAACAACACTTTGGTTTTCACCGCAATCAACAATGGATTTGGCCACATTTTTCTGGTGCTCATCCAGAAAGTGCTTCAAATCCTTTTCGTTATTATTTCTGGTCCACAGGCCTGCATCCTCAATAAAAAGGCTGGGGGCCGCAGTTCGGTCTTTTGCCAAAGAAATGCACAAGTAGCTCCAGACGCCGTAAGCCTGCCCTTTTTCCGGGGACGGGGAGCCTTTTAACGGTCTATACGCGGTAACATCTTTATGGGCGCAGATAACATGGCTGCCCGGAGCAGGCGGAAAATGCCGATCCTGTGCGGTTCCGAACAAAGCCTTGCCCGCTTCAATCAGCGGTGCGGCATCGTATACCGGCAAAGGGGTTCCGTCATACTGGGTGAGGGTAAACATCGGCTTCTGGGTGTTGTTTTCAACTTCTTCGGCTACAGCCAGATCCAATCCCCAGATGCTGCCCATTATACCATTAAAGGACGAGGCGGTGAGCATATTGATCCCGCCGATATAGGCATCGGTGGTCTCGGCCCGGTCGTATGCAATAATGCCGTCTATGAGCAGGTCGTCGGATTTGTCCACGGTTCCTGTGGAGACCTTCAAGACGTTCACATAACCAATCCCCTGAGCACCGGGCATGCCGTATCCGTCACAATAATCCTCGAACGGCGAAACTGCTGTTTTGTCAAAGACCTGCTGCTCGGCAAATGCGTTCGAAAAAACAAGAACCAGAATCAATCCTGAAAATAGAATAATTTTACGCCACATACAGTCCTCACATGATTTATTATGTTGATTGCGGAAAATGAATTTCCAACATTCTGCTTTCGCTTTCTTCAATTTCTTCCATTTTAAGCCGTATTGTGTCTGCTGCGTTATAACATTTATTGCCCGTTCATACCTAGCATTATTCCAAATGAAAAACAGTACTAAAATTAAATAATAACCGGAAAGTATAAAAAATTTATTTAATCGCTCTTTTCACTGCAACGCTTCACAATCAATAGATATTATCTATTTGTTCACCCTGAAGAACATGATGTATCCAATCTATTAAGTATTTTATGGGGCTTAAGTATGCATCTCATAAAGCAAAGTTCCTGAATCTTAATTCTTTGGAAAGTAAAGAGAGATTATGTTGAATACAATTTCGATCAGACTGCATCCAGGCCAGGATTTACTTTCTGAACTTGATAGGATTGTTGAAATAGAAAATATAGAAGCAGCCTGCATATTAACCTGCGTTGGAAGCCTCACAAAAGCTAACTTACGTTTTGCAAATCAGAATCAGCCTACAGAAATGAACGGTTTTTTTGAAATCGTCTCCCTGACAGGAGTCATGTCCAGACATGGGTCCCATTATCACATCGCCATTGCCGATGGAAAAGGTCAAACTTTCGGTGCACACCTTCTTGAAGGCTGCAAAATATATACAACCGCTGAAATTGTAATCGGGGTTTGTTCCGGAACCCGGTTTTTGCGGACGTTTGATCCGCAAACCGGATATCCTGAGCTTGAAATAGAAACCGTAACCAAGGATTAGGGGGGGCACTAGAATGGGATTTTCAGAAAGCATTAAAAAGGAATTTTCCACATTCACAGTCGTTTTGATTGCTGTAGCCATTGTCATGAACATTGCGGTAGGACAGCTTGTTTCTCTACTCAAGATTCCTGTGTTTCTGGATTCAATAGGCACGGTACTGGTCGCAATTCTTGCCGGACCTGTTGCGGGCGGCCTTACAGGGCTGCTTACAAACCTCATCTGGGGAATGGTTACATCTCCTGTGGCAGCAGCATTCTCTCCCGTAGCCATGATCATCGGTATTGTCGCAGGGGTGTGCGCCCGGTACGGACTTTTCAGGAATCTGTGGATGGCACTTCTCAGCGGCGTGATTATTACTGTTTTTGTTTCCATTGTTGCCGTGCCCATCCGTCTTTACATGTTCGGCGGAATTACCGGCAGCGGTGCAGACTTTCTTACCGCCTACATGCTTGCGCTGGGCAAAGACCTTTTCGGATCTGTTATCGTAACCGTATTTACCTCCAACCTTATAGACAAGGTTGTCACAGCCGGCCTTGCCTGGGCAATTGTCAAATCCCTCCCTGCTAAAACAGCAAATCGTCTGAGAAGTTCTGAAGCTGTCGGTTAAAAAACCAGCCTTGATGCAAAAAGAAAATCCTACTCTGTTTATAGAGGGAGATTCGTGGATTTACGGACTATCGCCCTTCAGCAAGCTGGCATACATTCTGCTAAACGGGGCGATAGTCTATCTGGCCGGGTTGGGATGGCAACTGATTACCTGCTATCTGCTGATCAACCTGGCCATGGCTGCCTTTTTCAAGCTGCTGCTCCCGATTTGGAAAGTCCTGTGGCGGACAATGCTGCCGTTGGCGCTTTTCATGATTCCCATCCACGGTTTTCTGTATCCCGGCAATCAGACCCCGCTTGCCACGTATGAATTCTTGACCGTTTATCAGGAAGGACTGCTGTATGCCGTGCATATTCTGCTGCAGCTTTCAGTTGTGCTGGTTTCCTCACTTTTTTTTGTATTCAGCACTCAT
The DNA here is from genome assembly GCF_963677005.1 of Maridesulfovibrio sp. NCBI lineage: Bacteria > Pseudomonadati > Thermodesulfobacteriota > Desulfovibrionia > Desulfovibrionales > Desulfovibrionaceae > Maridesulfovibrio > Maridesulfovibrio sp. Next base: position 933,697 of record NZ_OY781616.1, read on the forward strand.
CCTGCTGATTTTATCGCCGCCACGACGCAGGCGGGCTGGCCCCCTACTCTGGCCTATCTGCTTGGAAGCCCCCTTCTGATGCTGCCTGCCATGCGAGCCAGAGCAGCCATGATTCAAGCTGCCCAGCGCGCCAGAGGGCTTGATTCCGAAGGAAATATCTTTCAGAGGATTAAAGGGATCAAGCCGCTTCTGGCCCCATTTGTACTAGGCTCGATAATCGAGATTGAACAGCGGGCGGTAGCCCTTGAAGTGCGCGGTTTCAACTCTTGTTCAACCGTTTCCACACTGAGAGATGTGCCTGATTCAAAAACGGAAAAAACATTTCGCAGGATGATCATTGTTTTTGTTATTATTTTAATAAGTTACCGGATAATTATTAAGCTATGCCCGCAATTAGACTTGATGATGTGACTTTTTACTATTCAGGGACAGAACAATGCTCCCTGAAGAATGTCTGTCTTGAAATTGATCAAGGTGAATTTGTTGCTGTTATCGGCGCAAACAATTCCGGCAAATCAAGTCTCTGCTATGCCCTGACAGGTGTCATTCCGCATCTTTATCATGGGAAACTGCACGGTGATATTTATCTGACCGGTAAAAGCACCAAATCCATGAGCGTAGATGAAATTTCACGAAGTGCCGGACTGGTGATGCAGATTCCCCAGAATCAACTTTCCGGGGTCCGCTATACCGTGTTTGAAGAAGTAGCCTTCAGCCTCGAAAATCGGGGGATACCGCGAGATTCAATCAAAAAACGGGTAGCGGAAACTCTGGAACTTACAGGCCTTACAAACCTTGCCGAGAGATGCCCGCAGCACCTTTCCGGAGGACAGCAGCAGAAGGTCGTACTGGCCGCAGTTCTTGCCAATGACCCGGATATACTTATTCTGGATGAACCGACAACATTTCTTGACCCTCAGGGGACCAATCAGGTCTTTGAGATACTGAGTCAACTCAAGTCTCGCGGGAAATCAATAGTTATTGCGGAACAGAATCTGGAACTTATTGCCCTGTATGCCGACCGGGTCGTCACTCTTCATAACGGCGAAATCGTTTTGGACGGTCCGCCTTCACAAGTGCTTACGGATCACAGATTAAATGAGCTCGGCCTGGACTTGCTGCGTTACACCAAAGTTGCCGAACAGGCTGCTCAAAACAATATGTGGAACAAATCAATGGCACCGGCCGTTACTTTTTCACAAACAGTCCGGGGGCTTGAAGTTGGTTAATACAGACACTCCGTTTATAATCAAAGTAGATGATATAAGTTTTGATTATGGGAACTCCGTAAACGCTCTGCAGGATATTTCGCTGGAAATAAAACAGGGGGAACAGGTTGCGCTTGTCGGGCACAACGGCTCTGGAAAAAGCACATTGGCAAAGCATTTAAACGGGTTGCTGAAGCAGACATCCGGTAGTGTGCTGATTAACGGAGAGTCTACAGAAATAAAACGGACTGCCCAACTTGCCGGAACAGTCGCCCTGCTCTTTCAAAATCCCGATGATCAGATCTGCAAACGAACCGTCCGGGATGAGGTTGCCTTCGGTCCGCGCAACCTTGGGTATTCGAAAGATAGAATTCAGGAACTTGTGTATAACGCGCTGTCCGATTTCGACCTTCTTTCCTTTGAGGAATTCAATCCCCATGATCTCGGATACAGCCAGCGCAAAAGGCTGGCTCTTGCTTCGGTTTGCGCCATGGACACTCCGGTCATTATTATGGATGAACCGACAGCAGGTCTTGATCCGCATGAGGTCAGCATTTTGAAATCTGTCATGGACAAGCTGAAAGCCATGGACAGAACTGTCATTGTCATAAGTCACGATATGGATTTTTTAGCAGAGACTGCAGCAAGAGCCGTCTGTCTCAACGAAGGAAAAAAGATCTACGACGGGTGTATCTTAGACTTTTTTTCGAGACAGACCATGCTTGAAGATTGTGGATTGTTATGTCCTCAGATTGCCCGTCTTTGTGCCTATTTTAATCTCCGTCCTCAAAGATATACCCCTGATGATTTTATTACTGAACTTGAAAAGACCAGACGGTAACCATCCACACATTTTGTTTAATCCGGCAGTACAGCCGCTCTGGGCTGAACGGCCTGTCTCATTTCGCTGAGATTGATTCCGCAAAAAAGATGTTGCCCTTCCGTTGTTTTTTTCAAATGGGGTTGAAATTCATTCTTATTCAATGTAATTAATCATTATCAAGACTGTCTCCACTTTAGAGGTCTATTGGAGCCTGTTTTTGAGAGTCGTAACTATTATTGATTAGATAGCCAACCAACTTAAACCTAGCCTCAAGGAGGACTTAATGGAAAACGGAATCCCATTGTTGGGAGATGCATTTCCTGAAATGGAAGTAGTGACCACGCAGGGAACACTTACCCTCCCAAATGACATGAAAGGCAAATGGTTTGTCCTTTTTTCCCACCCGGCAGATTATACTCCGGTCTGCACAACTGAATTTGTGGCCTTCCAGAAAAGGGCCAGTCAGTTCAGGGAAATGAATTGCGAGTTGATAGGTCTTTCCATCGATCAGGTCTTCTCACACATAAAATGGATCGACTGGATCAAGGACAATCTGGACGTTGAAATAGACTTTCCCGTGATCGCCGATGACATGGGTAAAGTTGCCGCCAAGCTCGGCATGGTCCACCCAGGGAAAGGGACCAATACCGTCAGAGCCGTATTTATTGTCGACGACAAAGGGAAGCTGAGAATCATGTTTTATTACCCGCAGGAGCTGGGTAGAAACATGGATGAAATCCTCAGGGCGGTTAAGGGAATGCAGACTTCGGACAAGGAAGGCGTCGCAATCCCGGCAGGATGGCCGTCCAATGAACTGATCGGTGATTCCGTGATCATTCCTCCGGCCAACAATGTTGAAAAGGCCAAGGAACGTAAAGGAGCCGACGATTGCTTCGACTGGTGGTTCTGCCACAAGAAATTATAGGCTTAAACCAGATTACAAGAGCCTCCGGATTAGATAATTCGGAGGCTCAGACTTTTGATAACGCACCTTCTGCTGTGATGATGCGAAAAAGCATGAAACTTGCGCAGTTCTCTCCACGCTTGGTTCCATGCTTTTTTACGTCTTACATCCTGCTCATTCTCAACTGTCCGGCCTTGATGACAGGATAGTTGAAAAATGAACCTTTCCAGACAGAATCTTATTGTGCCGGAGGTGCCATCCTGCCGTCAGGCGGAGAATCCGGTCTCAAAACAAGCCTGTCTCCTTCCTGTTCACATGTGCCGGTAATTGTGTCGCCGTTCGGCGTGGTCATCTGAGCGGAATCTCCGACCTGTTTTCCATCACAGGCTGTGTAGGCTTCCGGCGGGGGACCGGGACGATCTCCGTGCTGATCATCCATCATGCCCGGTTGAGCCAGCGCGGCTGAGGCGCCGAGAACAATAAGGCATATGAGCAGAATAATTTTCTTCATGAGTATTCTCCTTAAGTTAACGGATAAGATTAAGCAGAATATCATCATTTGAAACAAAGTATATGATGCTCAAATTAAGAAGAATATACACATCTAATGGTTTGGGTCGAAAATCAGTTTATTGGAAATTTTGTGTAAAACAAGTGAAAGCCGGGAAATGCACAGGGTGTGGAGGTCTAGATTAATTAGTCTTTAAAAATTATTGCTGCCGGGTAAAACAAACCCTCTGCCAACTTTAATTGAATAAATCCAGGACGGCTAATTGTTCAAGAAGGCGAAGCCCCGCTAAAAAAGTTTGGGATTCTCAAACCCTTTTCAAAGGGTTTGAGGCCCCCGGCAGGGTCGCCGAAGGCCTTTCTATGTCCAGGATTCAAATTATTCCGGGCGATAAACGTTATTGCGGAATCGGCTTTTTGGCGACAAAAAGCGCTGCTGCAGTAACTACCGTTCCTATAATGATGGCGACAGTGTACGGCACCAGCCCGGTTACGGCATTGGGAATGGGCAGCACGAATATACCGCCGTGGGGAACCATGAGTGTGCACTTCATGGTCATGGAGATTGCACCGGTAACGGCAGAACCGAGCATTATGCACGGGATTACCCGGAAGGGATCGCGTGCGGCAAACGGAATGGCACCTTCGGTAATGAAGGATATTCCGAGTACGAATGCGGCCTTGCTCGCTTCCTGCTCATCCTCGGTAAAACGGCTCTTGAAGAGGGTTGCGGCCAGCGCCAGCCCCAGCGGCGGGGTCATACCGGCGGCCATGACTGCTGCCATGGGAGCGTATATTTTTGCGGAGAGCAGACCTACCGCGAAAGTATAGGCTGCCTTGTTTACCGGTCCGCCCATATCAAAGGCCATCATGGCTCCAAGGAGCAGTCCGAGGGCAAGGGCGCTTGTTCCCTGCATGGACTGCAGCCATTCGGAAAGTGCTGTGAGCGCAATTTTTACCGGAGGTCCGATGACGAAGATCATCAGCAACCCAACGACCATAGTCGAGAGGAAAGGCAGAATCAGCACGGGCTTGAGTCCCTGCAGGTTCTGGGGAAGCTTGATCTTGTCGTTAAGGAATTTGGTCAGGTAACCGGCAAGAAAACCGGCCACGATACCGCCGAGAAACCCGGCCCCGACATTTGTGGCCAGCATACCGCCGACCAGTCCGGGTGTGATGCCGGGACGCTGGGCGATTGAATAGGCTATAAATGCGCCGAGAACAGGTACGAACAGGGAGAAGGCCCCTGCCCCGCCGATCTGCATGAGCGCCCATCCGAAGGTTCCAGGATGATCACCGGCGTAAATTCCGCCGAAAGCAAACGCCAGCGCGATCAGAAGACCACCGGCTACAACAACCGGAAGCATGTATGAAACCCCGGTCATCAGATGGCGGTACGGCCCGGTGCGTGCGGCCGAACGCTCTTTCTTGAGCGCGTCAACCTTTCCTGCGAGGTCCTGCTGTACAAGCGGAGCCGCGGAAAGAGCGGATTTGACCACCTGTTCCCCTTCACGGAGAGCGGCCTTGGTCGTTGTTTCGTAAAGAGGCTTGCCGGAAAAACGTTTGGTATCCACAAAGGCATCCGCGGCGATAACCACCGCGTCCGCACGGGCGATGTCTTCATCAGTCAGCACGTTCTTGGCGCCGACAGAACCCTGCGTTTCAATTTTTACTTCGTGTCCGAGAGCCTGCGCGGCCTTGCGCAAAGCTTCCGCGGCCATGAAGGTATGGGCTATCCCTGTGGGGCAGGAAGTTACACCGACTATGAATCTGCGCTCTGTTGCAGCAGCTTCCGTCGGTTCTTCCGCAACGAAATTTTCCGCTTCCTTCAGGGCTGTTTCGATGATTTCCTTTGTCTTGCGAATGGCATCGCTGGTGGATACCGCGTGCATGGGCCTGCCCACGAATCTGGACGGGTCCACATGAATATCCGCAGCAATGATGACCACATCCGCCTCTGCAATTGCCTGAGACGAAAGAACATCCTTTGCACCCTCAGCACCCTGGGTTTCCACTTCCACGGAGTGTCCCATGCTGGCGCCAATTTTTTTCAATGCTTCCGCAGCCATTATGGTGTGCGCCACTCCCGTGGGACACGCGGTTACAGCAACGATTTTCGACATGGCAGTTCCCCCTTATAAACTTATTGTTTCAATAGTTACCCGGTCTTCCAGCTTTCTGGCCCGATCAAGATTTTCAAGGCTTGGCGCGGCCTGAGCCACCGTTGCAGCGGACAATGCCGTTGCAAGGCGCACCCTTTCCCTGAAGGAAAGCCCCAATGCCGTTCCCGCAACCAGACCGCCGATCATTGCGTCCCCGGCTCCCACAGTGCTCACGGGCTCAATTTCAGGCGGAGTCGCAAAAAGTTCCTCTTCGTCATTGACAAACAAGGCTCCGCGGGCTCCCAGCGAGATCACGACATTGGCAATGCCGGATCTGTTCATGCGCCACGATTCCCGCGCTATTTCACTTATAGTTTTCAACGGACGGCCTACCAGCTCGGCCAGTTCGTCGTCATTGGGTTTAATGAGCCATGGTACGGAATCAACCGCGCTGCGCAGTGCCGGACCGCTGGTGTCCACAACCGGTTTGGCGCCCTGCTCCCTGATCACGGTTACAAGTTCCCCGACCGTTTCCGGGCCGACAGTGGCCGGAAGACTTCCGCCGATGACGACAATGGAAGCTTCCGCGGCCAGCTTTTCGATCGCTGCGGTCAACTCTTCTACATGACCCATATCCGGGGCCAGGCCGGGAAAATTGATATCCGTGGTGGTTTCCGTCCGTGGGTCAAGCACCTTGATACCGATACGTGTTTCACCGGGAACCCGGACAAACCAGTCTTCCAGTCCCTGTTCCCGGAACATCTTTTCGAAAATTCCGGCATTATCCTGCCCTAGAAAGCCGGTAACCGTTACCGGCAGACCGAATTTGCGCAGCAGGACGGCTATGTTCACCCCCTTTCCCGCCGCATCCGTCTGGTAGGATTCCACCCGGTTCACCTTTCCGGCAGTAAAGTCCGAAACCGTGCAGGCCAGATCAATGGCCGGATTCATGGTCACGGTCACAATACGATTCTTTTTCGACATACACGTCTCCGTCTAGGACAGGGCCAAGGCACGGACCTGTCTGCTGTTGCTGCACTTAAGCGCCTTGTCCGCCAGTTCGCGAGCCTGTTTCATGCTCATGGACCGGATTCTGGATTTGACCGCCGCAATGCTTGGAACAACCATGCTGAGTTCCTTGACTCCCAATCCTGTCAGGATAGTGGCCCCAAGAGGCTCTCCGGCCAGACCTCCGCAGACTCCGGTCCAGATTCCGGCCTCATCCGAAGCCTTGACCACCTGCGCGATCAAACGCAGCACAGCCGGATGCAGACTGTCCGCCTTGGCGGCAAGAGTCGGGTGGACACGGTCTATGGCCATTGTGTACTGGGTCAGGTCATTGGTTCCGACTGAGAAAAAGTCCACTTCGCGTGCGAATTCCGCGGCCATGGCTACTACAGAAGGCACCTCGACCATGATTCCGATCTCAACCGGTTCCGCTCCAACTTCGATACGGGCCTTTTCCGCCAGTCTCTTGCCTGCTTCCAGATCTTCCAGGGTGGAGATCATGGGGAACATGATGCGTACCGGTCCGAATTTCGAAGCGCGGTAGATGGCTCTCAGCTGAGTCAGGAACATTTCAGGTCTGTTCAGGCACAAACGGATTCCGCGCTCACCAAGGAACGGGTTGTCTTCAGGAGGCAGGTCGAGATAGGAAACAGCCTTGTCCCCGCCGATATCCAGAGTACGGATGATGATCGGCAGACCGTTCAATGCTTCGACCATGGCCTTGTAGCTCTGATACTGTTCCTCTTCATCAGGAGGGGTATCCCTTTCCAGAAAGAGAAATTCCGTGCGCATCAGGCCGACTCCTTCCCCTCCGGCATTGACCGCTTTTTCCGCCTCGCTGACCTTGCCGATGTTGGCTACGACTTCCACCCTTTCTCCGTCTGTGGTCAGAGCCGGTTCAAAGCGGGTCCGGTATTCCTCGTTGCGCAGTTCTTCCAGCCTGAGCATGGCTTCCCGGGCGGTTCCAATATCAGCTTCGCTCGGCTCAAGGTAGAGATTGCCGGAGTCTCCATCGAGTATGGCCATGGTGTCGTCAGGAATTTCAAGCAGGCTCGGTCCGGCTGCAACAATGGCCGGTATGCCCAAAGAACGGGCTATGATGGCTGAATGTGAAGTGGGGCCGCCTGCGGAAGTGCAGAATCCCAGAATAAAGGCGGGGTCAAGCTGTGCGGTATCGGACGGAGTCAGGTCGTCGGCAATAAGTATCACCGGAGATTTGGGCGTGAAGGGCTCGTCATGGACCATCCCGGCCAGATGCTTGAGAACGCGGCGTCCCACATCACGCAGGTCCATGGCTCTGGCTGCCAGCAGATCGTCATCATGCTGTTCCAGTATGCGCACCCGGTCTTCAATAACCTGCCGCCATGCATAACCGGCGCTTTTGCCCCTGCGGATGAGTTCTTCGGTTTCAGCCAGCATTTCAGGATCGTCCAGAAATGCTTCATGAGCCTTGAATATGGCTGCCCTGGGTTCTCCGGACTTCGCCCGCACTTCTTCGTAAAGGAGGTGCAGATTCCGGCGAGCCGCGGCAATGGCATGACCGAGTTCCTCGGATTCGTGCTTCGGGTCCTTGGCCATGGCTTCAACGATTATGCGCTGCTGGGTCAACTGATGGACCGGGCCGGAGGCGAGACCGGGAGAAGCGGTGCAGCCGGGTATGGTGGCTTTCACATTCTGCGGTACCCAGCCGTGTTCAATCTGCTGCATGGCAGTCTCTTCCTGATCTTCACCGAGTCCCTGCTCTACTGCTTCCTTAAGGGCGGCCAGCGCCGGACCTGCGTCACTTCCCTTTCCATGTATGCGGATGGAATGCCCCCCGGAAACACCGAGTTTGAGCAGGGACGCAAGGCTCTTGCCGTTTCCAGAACGGCCGTCGAATTCCACTTGGATTTCCGAATCGAATTGCTTGGCAATATCCACGAAAAATGTGGCCGGACGCGCATGCAGACCGTGTTCTCCGAGAATTTTGACATCAATCGATGCATCAAAATCAGATACGTCAAGGGTCGGCGCAGGACGAGTTGCCGTTTCTGCTTCTCCGTTCAGGACACATACAATTTCATCGGCATCTCTGGTCACAGCAAGACGGCTTACTGTGTCTATATCATCTAGAACATGAGTCAGGTTGGTCAGAATTTTTATATGCTCATCAGATTTTGCGGCAATTCCCACCACCAGAAATACCGTCTCACCGGGATTCCAGGCCACTCCGCCGGGCACCTGAAGAACAGCTACCCCTGTTTTCAAAATGTGATCCCGATTTTCAGGCAGACCGTGCGGTATGGCTATTCCGTTGCCGAGAAAAGTGTTTGCAACCGTTTCCCTGCGCTTCATGCTGTCAATGTATTCCGGCTTGATGTAGCCTTCGCGGACAAGAAGTTCTCCTACTTTTTCAATAGCTTCTGTTTTTCCAGAAACCTGTTCCCCAAGTATGACGTCTGTCTTGTTAAAATTAATCATGCCCGGCCTCCCTGAGAATTCTTAGCTTTGAAAACTTATTGTAATCGATTACAATAAGTTTCAAAAAAATATGATTAGATCCTGCATCTCCATGCATATTTAATTTATGCCTGATTGCATTATACACAAAAATTTCTCTTTGTAAATACTGGGTTGAAAATCATATTTCAGGGCTAAAAAGTATTTTCTTTATAAGACGTTACACATGTGTTTACACACTGAAATCAGGAAAAAACTTGAAAATAAATTTGAAAACGATTACATTAAATTATCGAATAAGAGGTAAGCTATGAAAATTAAAGACATTGCTGAAGCAGCCGGTGTTTCTACTGCAACCGTTTCCCGTGTACTTAGCGGGAAACCCAATGTCCGTCAGGAAGTTCGTGAAAAGGTCCTGCAGGTAGTGGCCAGAACCAATTACAAGCCTGACGGCGCTGCAAGGCGGTTGCGTTCAGGCAAATCGACCTACATCGGCCTGATTGTAGCTGATATTCAGAGCCCGTATTTTGCTTCCGTGGCCCGTGCAGTTGAAGATGTGGCGCAGAAAAACAATTACAATGTAATACTCTGCAACACGGATGAGAATCACGATAAGGAACGGAATTATCTGGAAATGATGCAGAGTGAAAATGCGGCAGGAGTCATCCTTGCCCCTACCCTGCGGCTCTCGGAAAATTTCGAACTAACCAGATATTACAGTTCCCCCATGGTGGTCATAGACCGGCAGGTTCAGGGGTTGTCTGTGGATATGGTGCTGATTGACAACAGGCAGGCTTCGCTGGAGCTGACCAGACACATGCTGGCGCATGGCTACAAGCGGATTGCCGCCCTGTTCGGCAACAGCAGTGCCACAGGGGCCCAGCGGCGTGCAGGTTTTGAAGACGGTATGCGCGAAGCAGGTATTTCAGAAAATGATTATATCGTCAGGAGTCTTCCGGCAAAGGAACAGGATGCGCACGAAACAGTTAAAGCATTGCTTGAACTTCCTTCTCCGCCGGAAGCCGTGATCACAAGTAACGGTCTGCTGGGAGCAGGAGCTTTTCGGGCCATACGGGATAAGGAACTTCCCATACCGGAATCTGTGGCCTTTGCCAGTTTCGATGAATCCGTGTGGACGGCCATGACCCGTCCGGCAATTACCGTGGTGGAACAGCCTACATATGCCATCGGACAGACTGCCTGCGAAATGCTCCTCAAGCGCATCGAAGATCCGCAGCGGCCGACACGAAAAGTTGTGCTTGAAAGCAAACTGGTTATCCGGCAGTCCTGCGGAGGAAAAGCCTAACCGGCATTTTCGGGATAAGCACAATTACTTGAATTGGCTTTATCTCCGAAAATACCGGTTAGTATTGATTCATTTTGGATTTAATGCGCTTCGCGCTTTTGATGATCTGATTTTGCCTCCGGTGGCCAAAGGGTCCACGACCCTTTGGAATCCCTAATAGTTTAAAATGACTATATTGAATGGGATTTTAGACTAGAAAATATCTGCCATGGAGTACAATTTTCCGGGCTTCTGGGAACTCAGCCAGCGGGCGGCACGAAGCGCACCCTGCGCAAAGGTCTCGCGTGAATGGGCTCTGTGAGTTACTTCAATGCGTTCGCCGGGTCCGAGAAAATATGCGGTATGATCACCCACCACGTCACCGCCGCGCACAGCCAGTACTCCGACCTCGTCTTTTGTTCTCGCCCCGATAATTCCGTCACGGGCATGTTTCTTGACTTCATCATAAACCAGTCCGCGTGCCTCGGCCATGCAGGCTGCCAGCTTGAGTGCTGTTCCGCTGGGAGAATCGACTTTTTTGTTGTGATGAATCTCGACCATTTCCATGTCATATGCAGGTCCGAGCATGCGGACCAGTTCCGGCAGAATCTTGAGCAGGACATTGACCCCTACGCTCATGTTCGGGGCCAGAAATACCGGCACTTTCTTGGCGTATTCCTCTACCTGTGCGAGTTCTTCGGCATTAATCCCGGTAGTACCGATTACAACCGGATTCCCGGTTACAGAAGCGGTTTCCAGAAGTTTCAGAGTCACTGCCGGGGAAGTAAAATCAATAACAACGGCTCCGGGAACCTTGGTCAGAACCTCTTCAGGAGAGGTGCCGCATACACAGCCGAGTGTATCAAGGCCGTCTTCGCAACCGGACCGCTCAAGCACACCTGCGAGTTTCAGGTCTTCGCTCTGCTGTGTGCAACGGACAAGCGTATCGCCCATGCGCCCCTTTGCCCCCATAATTACTACATCTGTCATGTCTTGCTCCTGCTGATTTTCACGGTTCTGAACAGAGCCGCAAGGTTGGTAATCTGATGCGCTTCGCGCTTTTGATAACTTGATTTCGCCACCGGCGGCCAAAGGGGATAATCCCCTTTGGAATCCTTAATAATATAAAGTTGATAGACTTTAAATCGTCTCTTAAACCAAAAAATTTGCGTAGATAGATCAGTGGCCATATCAAAATATGGCGTTTACAGTGTTGCCCTGACTAAACCCTATCTTCCATCTTTAAAATATCCAGGCATCAATCTGCTGAAACGATTTCCATAAACTCAGCTTCGGTAAGTAAATTTACTCCCTTGGCCCGAGCACTTTCCATCTTTTTCGGCCCTACGTTGCTGCCGCAGACCAGAAAATCCGTTTTTCCGCTCACGGAAGTCTGTACCTTTGCGCCAAGACGGCGGGCCATGGCCTGCATGTCCTCGCGGGTGCCCTGCACCATTTTTCCGGTAAAGACTATGCCCTTTCCGCTTATAGGGCTGTCCGTGTTTTCCGTTTCAGCAGCAAGCGGCGTGCGGCGCAGATTGAAACCGATCTCCAGCATGTGCAGGATCGTTTCCCTTATCTGTCCTATGCCTTCGGTCACGGAATGGCTGGTTATATCGCCGAACCCGTGAATTTCAATCAGCTGTTCCTGTTTCACGTCCACTATATCTTCAAGCTGAAAATATCCAAGCAGCTTGCGGCTGTCGGCCTTACCCAGATCCGGTATGCCGAAAGCGGCCAGAAAACGCCAGTCGTCGGTTTCCTTGGTCCGGCTGATGTAAATTGCTTCCGCCAGATTGGAGGACTGCACCGGGCCGAAACCCAGTTTTTTGAAATCATCCTCTCCCATGGTATAAACCGATTCCAGGGAATTATGTCCGGCCGCGACAAGTTTGGCAATGGTCTTTTTACCGAACCAGTCCGCATTGCCCAAAGTCTTGAACCAGTATTCTATACGCTGCTCAACCCGTGCCGGGCAGCTGAAATCCGGGCATTTCAAAAAATCGTTCTGCCAGTAAAGCTCGGCACCGCATGAAGGACATACGGCAGGCAGTTCCACTTCTCCGGCAGGTTTGAGTACTTCCTCCAGCTTGGGGATGACCTCGCCGCTGCGGATGATCCTGATCACAGCCCCTTGCCCGATAGACTGATCACGGACTATCCCTGCATTATGAGCGGTCACATTCCTGATTGTGGCCCCGGAAACGGATACCGGGCTGACTTCCATGACCGGCGTGACGGACCCCATGCGCCCGACCTGCCAGCGGACCGATTCAACTTCGGTAACAGCTGATTCGCCCTTTTTCTTTATCGCGATCTGCCAGCGATAATGGTGGGCCGTGGCTCCGAGCGCCTCCTGCAGTGATGTGTCCATTACCTCCGCAACCATTCCGTCCAGCGGATAATCGGTGGAGTTCCATAGCTCGTCGGTAATTTTCCAGACATCACGTACAAGTTCCCTGCCGTCCACCACCCTGTCGGGCAATGTGCTGTACGGTACGAACCGGACGGCTTCATCCTGCAGGGCCTGTTTCGATGTCTCATTCACATTGTCGGAAGTAATAATGCCGACAACCATATTGCGCGGATGTTCGAACACATCGGAAAGATGTTCGTCAAAATATTCCCGGCTGCAGACTATCTCGCCGACTCCCTGCCCCCGTCCGCCGACTGGTACAACTCCCTTGGCAAAGGCGCTGGATATCTCGTAGCCCACTTCCCCGTTGCCGCGGGTCGCAAATATTTTACCGTCATCGCGCGCCGCAAGGCCGTCAAGCTTGGGGGTTACCCGGTATTTTATCTCGCGTATTCCAAGCCCTGCAGCCTCTTTTTCCACTCTGGATACGAACCGTTCAAGTTCTTCCGCAGTGTATGCCTTCTCGGTAGATAACATGGGACGGGGATGGCGAACCTCAACCTTTTCGCTGAAATTTTCCGGCTCTACGTGCTGCAGAAAAGCATTTTCAGGATCAAGTTCCCGCAACATTTCGGTCAATTCATCATACCTTGCGTCACTAACGGTAGGCATGCCGCGTCTGTAGTCCTCGTTGTGCTTTTCCAGACGCTTTACCAGCTCTTCAATCTTATTTCTGTCGTTATTATTCATAGTTATCAGGATATGTTGTCAGGTATGATTTTAATGTCTCCGATGGCATCTCTGCTCTCAACGGACCGCTAAAACTCAAAGCAAAATTTTTCGTTAAGCGACTGTAAGGTCTGCCGGGGGCTTTAAACCCTTTTGCAAAAGGGTTTAAAAATCCCAAAACCTTTTATCAAGGCTTCACCACGCAAAAAACAACTTATTGTCGGAAAATGATTGTATGTTCTTGTTTTTTAAATTTGTATTAATTTCGCAATACACTGTAAAACAGGGGATGAAATATACTAAAATTAATCTCGCAGGATTTTACAGAATCTTGCTGATGGCGGAAAGGTCGGAAATTTTGCCGACGGTGAGCAGAGTATCTCCGGCTTCTATCACTTCATGCGGGCCGGGGTTGAAAACCATTTCCCCGGAGCCTTTGCGGATGGCGATAATGATCAGATTGAACCGCTGCCTGATCTTGGATTCAATGAGATTAAGCCCTACAAGCTCCGAATCCGCGGTAACAAACAATTCTTCCATCTGGAGATCGATCTTGCCGCGCATGGCGATATCGAGAAAGTTGGTGACCGTTGGCCGCAGTACGGACTGGGCCATGCGGATTCCGCCGATAGTATGCGGCAGCACAACCCTGTCGGCCCCGGCGAATTCCAGCCGTGAAATACTTGAAGTTTCATTACCGCGCGCAATAATGTTCACTTTGGCATTGGACTGTCTGGCTATGAGGGTCACGTACACATTCGCAGCTTCATCCGAAAGCGCGGCAATGAGGGTCTTGGCCCTGTCCAGACCTGCCATTTTGAGGACTTCATCGTCAGTGGCATCGCCTTCAATGCACACGATACCGGCTACTTCCATACTTGAAATCAGATCGGAATTGTTTTCGATGACCACGATGTCCAGACCTTCATCCATGACTTCCTTGGTCACGATCGCGCCGATGCGTCCATAACCGCAGACAATGATGTGATCCTTGAATTTTCCTATCGTCTTCTGCATTCTGCGTCTCCCGAGAATGGCCTGCAGCCGCCCTTCGACCAGCAGTTGTGAAAATGCACCTATCAAATACGCGAATCCGCCTACTCCGCCCAGAATCAGAAAGGAGGTGAAGAGCCTGCCGTCAGCCGAAAGCGGCAGAACTTCCATGAATCCGACCGTGGACAGCGTGATTACCACCATGTAAAAGCTGTTCAGAAAATTCCAGCCTTCAATCCACATGTACCCTGCTATTCCGGCGATGAAAACCAGCGTCATATAGATAACACCGGAGATCAGTCCCCAGAACATTCCGTAACTCCTGCGCAGCCGCAGCATCCGGACAAATAAGGATTTAGATCTGGTTTTCATTTCCGCAGGTCCGCATTTTATTCATTTCAGCCCAGGCTGATAATTTTTTCTCTCAGCTTCATAATCCGGTCACGAAGTTCGGCGGCCTTTTCAAATTCCAGTTCGGCGGCGAATTTTCGCATTTCCTTTTCCATACGACGCACTTCTTTTTCCATCCGGGCCGGGTCCAGTCCGTATTCGGCGACATCCTCGGCCGCAATCTTGACTTCGCTGCCGGACCACGTGTCAGAGTATAATGTTCCCAGCATATTATCCAGTGATTTGGATATGGTTTTGGGAATTATACCGTGCTCTTCGTTGTATTCTTCCTGCTTCAGGCGGCGGCGGGAAGTCTCGTCCATGGCCGTGCGCATGGATTGCGTAACCGCATCGGCATAAAGGATTACCCGTCCTTCCGAATTTCGGGCCGCGCGGCCGAAGGTCTGGATCAGCGAGCGCGTTGACCTCAGGAATCCTTCCTTGTCCGCATCAAGTATCGCCACGAGGGATACTTCCGGAATATCAAGTCCTTCCCGGAGCAGGTTTATGCCGATAAGCGCAACGAACTCACCCGCACGCAAGGATTGGATTACGGCCATCCGTTCCATGGTATCAATATCCGAGTGCAGGTATTTGGCCTTTACACCCATCTGATTGAAATACTCGGTCAGGTCTTCGGACATCCGCTTGGTCAGGGTGGTGATCAGGACACGCTCATTGCGTTTTTCGCGTTCCTTGCATTCTGCCAGCAGGTCGTCCATCTGTCCCTTGACCGGACGTATTTCGACTTCAGGGTCAAGCAGCCCGGTAGGCCGGATAATCTGCTCTACAACCAGCCCCTGAGCCCGTTCCATTTCCCACGGGCCGGGAGTTGCCGAGACATAGACGGTCTGTCCGATTTTGTCGAGGAATTCCTCAAAGCAAAGCGGCCGGTTATCAAGGGCTGACGGCAGACGAAAACCGAAATTCACCAGCGTGGTCTTGCGGGAACGGTCTCCGTTGTACATACCGCCAACCTGCGGCACCGCAATATGCGATTCATCCATGAACAGCAGAAAATCTTCGGGGAAATAATGGATCAGCGTGGCCGGAGGTTCCCCCTCCTTACGTCCGTCCAGATGGCGGGAGTAGTTTTCAATACCGTTGCAGTAGCCGATCTCCTCGATCATCTCCAGATCATACATGGTGCGTTGTTCAAGGCGCTGGGCTTCAAGGATTTTGTTGTCCTTTTTGAACGTACTCAGGGTTTCCGCAAGCTCCGTGCGGATATCCTCGCGCGCCCGCTCAAGGTTGTCCTTGTCGGAAACAAAGTGACTGGCCGGGTAGATGACTGTTTTGCGTCTGCGGCCGGTAATTTCTCCGGTCAACGGATCGGTTTCGAGAATGGATTCAATTTCGTCCCCGAAAAACTCTATGCGCAGGGCCTGCTCGCGGCTGTACGCCGGTATGATTTCGATTACGTCGCCCCTGACCCGGAAAGTTCCGCGATGGAAATCATAATCGTTGCGTTCGTATTGAACCTCGATGAGTCGGTCCATGAGTTTTTCCATGGACATTTCCTGCCCTTCTTCCACCGGAATAATCATGCGGGCATAAAATTCCGGCGAACCGAGACCGTAAATACAGGATACCGAGGCCACGATCAGTACGTCGCGTCTGGTCAGCAGAGCGTGGGTGGCGGAATGGCGCAGTTTATCTATGTCGTCGTTTATGGACGAATCTTTTTCAATATATGTGTCCGAATGCGGAAGGTAGGCTTCAGGTTGGTAGTAATCATAATAACTTACGAAATATTCAACCGCATTATGCGGGAAAAGAGCCTTGAATTCATTGAACAGCTGTGCGGCCAGAGTTTTGTTGGGTGCCATGACCAGTGTCGGACGATTCAATTCCTTGATTACGTTGGCCATGGCAAAAGTTTTACCCGTGCCTGTTGCTCCAAGCAGGATCTGGTCTTTAATTCCGTGCCGGATGTTTTCCACCAGCTGTTTCACTGCTTCCGGCTGGTCACCCCTTAGTGTGTAATCACTGACAAGCTCAAATTTACCTGACATTTCGTTCTCATCCCGACTTGTGCTGTTAGATTAAAATAGTTATGTAATTCCGATAAATAGTTTGCCAAGAAAATTTTAAATATTTATTTCGAGAGGTAGCAATGATTCCCATAATACAGGTTGAAAACGGAGATATCCCCGTAAAGCGCGGGTATGCCGTATCAATGGTTATCCGCAGTTTCAAGGGGCGCCGCGATGTGGAAGTACATCTTTTCAGACCGGAATGGCCTGACGGAGATGAAAACGAATTTTCATGGGACAATCTTTTCGGCAGCCCGGTTGCCCTTGATGCTGTCGCTGATGAAATAAAAGACCGCAAAATCATCCTTGAATCATTCACCAGGGAAGAACGCGACATTGTCGTCGAGTATCTCAAGGAGCATTATTCTTCAAGACTGGAATCAATTTTTTCCGCGCCCATGGAGTTCCCTGTACCGAGCGGTCTTCCGCCCCTTTCTTCCATTTGTGAAGGCAAGGATATCGGGCTTATCCGCTTTGAGAAGGTGCCTCATTTCAATTTGCCCTTCGCCCTGCGCGGGCTCTACAATCTCGGCGCGCATCGTCCGCTGGTTGAGACTCGTGATGGAGATGGCAATTGATGCGTTTTGCGCTTTTATAATTATATTTCGCCTCTGGCAGCCAAAGGTATTTTGGCCGCCGGCGGCGAAATCAGATAATCAAAAGGGTGATGCGGATCAAAATTCCCCTACTGCCCTAACGTCCGGGTAATCAGATCGTATTCACCTTCCGCGAAGTCCCAGATTCCCTGCATTGCGGAAAATTCCATTGCATCGTCAAGGCGATCCAGAAAAACATCCCGGTCCATCTCTTCCGCTCCCAGAGATTTCAGATGTGATGTCGGCTGCTGGCAGTCCACGAAATGAAATTCCCGATTTTTTAGAAACTGTACAAGGTAGGAAAAACCGATTTTGGATGCATCCGGCTCTAGGAAGAACATGGATTCACCTGAAAATACCCGCCCTATAGAGACTCCGTAAAGTCCTCCGGCAAGCTTCCCGTCACTGTTCCAGACTTCCACACTGTGGGCGAAACCGAGTTTATGCAGTTTCACATATGCTTCGATCATTTCGGGAACAATCCATGTTCCGGCCTGGCCCGGGCGAAATTTTCCGGCACAGTTGCGGATAACATCCTTGAAACGGCGGTCAATTGTGACTGTATATTCTCTTTTTCTGATCTTGCGTCGGACCCGTTTTGAGACGTGGAGTTTATCGAAGTAAAGAACAAGTCTGGGGTTCAGTGACCACCATAATATCGGAGAATTGTCGTCATACCATGGAAAAATTCCCGCTGCGTAGGCCGAAAGCAGTCTCTCTGGACTCAAATCACCGCCGACAGCCAGCAGTCCGTCCGGTTCAGCCTCATCGGGATGCGGAAAAACGGGTTCTTCTATCAATCTGTAAACTACCATAGAATTCCTTTATAACGCCAGAAGTCCTGCGACAACGTATCGTTGCGAACACACCTGAATCCGGAGTTCAAATCGCGATTCAATGTAATATCATATCAGGTGTCAGGTTAATTTTCATCCATTGATGCACGCAGGTATGTAAATCTGCCTCCATTCTAAAAAAATAAATCCGGAGGGTAAGCATCAATATGCTTGAATCCCTCCGGACAGTTAAGTTTTATGTACTTAAGAAGTCTTGAACTTGAAACTCAGCACTTCTTCTTCGCTCTTCTTGTCCTTACTGGTGGAAACGGAGACCGTTCCTCCCTTGACAAGTTTGCCGAACAGAATTTCATCGGCAATTTCATCCTTGATGGACGTCTGGATAAGTCTTGCCATGGGTCGGGCTCCGTAGGCCGGATCGTGACCTTTCTCGGCCAGCCAGCGGCGCGCTTTTTTATCCAGCTCAACAGAAACCCTGTTATCCAGCAACTGGCCGTTAAGCTCCTTGATGAACTTGTCGACGATCATTTCCATGATATCGATTTTCAGGGAATTGAAAGGCACAATGGCATCAAGCCTGTTGCGGAATTCCGGACTGAAGATTTTTTCCACAGCTTTAATTCCGCGGTCCTTGTCTTCTCCGCCCCTTACCTCGGAACCGAACCCGATTCCGCCCTTGGCCATTTCCCTGGCTCCGGCGTTGGATGTCATGAGCAGTACCACATGACGGAAATCGGCTTTGCGGCCGTTGTTGTCTGTCAGTGTGGCATAATCCATGACCTGCAGGAGTATGTTGAAAACATCCGGATGGGCCTTTTCTATTTCGTCAAAAAGGATGACGCAGTGCGGGTTCTTGCGGACTCCTTCCGTTAGCAGGCCGCCCTGATCGAATCCTACGTATCCCGGAGGGGCTCCGATCAGCCGTGCGACAGCGTGTTTTTCCATGTATTCACTCATATCGAAACGCATGAAATGCACGCCCATGGTCCCTGCCAGCTGTCTGGCCAGCTCAGTCTTGCCGACCCCGGTTGGCCCGGTGAGCAGAAATGACCCTGTCGGTCTTCCCACCTGTTTCATGCCTGCGCGGGAACGCAGGATTGCCTTAGTAATGATATCGACAGCTTCGTCCTGCCCGAAAACCACCGATTTGAGATTGGAATCCAGTTCCTGCAGTCTGCTGCGGTCGGACATGGTGATCCGCCGTGTCGGAATGCGGGCCATTTTCGAAATGACCTTTTCAACATCGGAAACAAGAATGCGATCCCCCTTGCGCTTGCGCTGGCTGAGCCCGTAGAAGGCGCCGGCCTCGTCAATAACGTCTATGGCCTTGTCCGGCAGAAAACGTTCATTGATATGGCGGGCGGAAAGTTCCGCCGCAGCCTTGATTGCGGAAGGCGAATACACAACCTTGTGATGTTCTTCGTAATACGGCTTGAGTCCTTTGAGGATCTCAATGGTCTCGTCCACGGTAGGCTCGGTTATGTCTATTTTCTGGAACCTACGGGAAAGAGCCCGGTCTTTTTCAAAATGATTCTTGTACTCTTCGTAGGTAGTGGCGCCGATGCACCGGATTTCACCGGAAGCAAGGAAAGGCTTCAGAATGTTGGAGGCATCCATGGAACCGCCGCTGACCGCCCCGGCTCCTACGATAGTATGAATTTCGTCTACAAAAAGTATGGCACCTTCTTTGTGCTTCAACTGGGCCAGCACACCTTTGAGCCTTGATTCAAAGTCGCCGCGGTATTTTGTCCCGGCCAGAAGCGCACCCATGTCCAGAGCGTAGACTTCGTTTTCCTCAAAGGATGCCGGAACATTGCCCTCGGCAATTGCCAGAGCCAGTCCTTCGGCCATGGCGGTTTTACCCACACCGGGATCGCCGACGAAAATCGGATTGTTTTTGCGTCTGCGGGCCAGGACCTGCAGAGTGCGTTCAATCTCGTTATCCCTGCCTATGAGCGGGTCTATTTTGCCGTCTTTGGCTTTCTGGGTCAGATTGGTGGTGAATTCCTGAAGTGGCGACTTCTTTTCGTCCCTGCCGGGCTGGCCGGCATCGGACGGAGCACCCTGAGGACCTGTTCCGGTTCGTGGGCTGGGACTTATATCCAGACCCTCGGCCCAATCATTTTCATTTGCTGCATGTGAAATATATTCCAGAATATCCAGTCGGGAAATATCGTGAGTCTTGAGAAAATAGACCGCGTAGGAATCCTCTTCCTCAAACATAGCCGCAATGACGTCCCCGACTTCCACAACATCCTTTCCGGCCGCCTTTTTCTGCCAGATGGCTCTCTGCAGAACACGCCGGACTCCTAGGGTCTGGATAACTTCCGAATCCACACCGCTGGGCAGCGGATCAAGGTTCTCGTCAAAGAATCTTTCGAGCTGGCTTTTAAGTTTGCTGACCTCGGCACCGCACCCGGATATGATATCCGCGCCCACTTCTTCCTGAATGATGGCGTAGAGCAGGTGTTCGAGGGTAAGAAATTCGTGGTTCCTGAGCCTGACCTCATTAACCGCAGAAGTCAGTGCCTTTTCCAATGCTTTGCTGAGCATACTAGACCTCTTCGATTGTGCATTTCAGCGGATAGCCTGCCTGCTTGGCAAGCTGTCTGACCATTTCAACGCGTGTTTCAGCAACTTCTGCCGTATAAACTCCACAAACGCCCACTCCGTCATTATGGACCTTGAGCATGATTTCCGTGGATTCCTCTTCTGTTTTTCTGAAAACCTGCATCAGGACAGCAACAACGAATTCCATGGAAGTATAATCATCGTTATGAAGCAGAACGCGATACTTCCTGGGTTCTTTAAGTTCATCGTCCAGCAGAATGTCAGATTCAAATTCTTCTTTATAATCGGGCATATTTCAAAATTGTTATTTTTTATTAGGTTAGCCTTGATCAAAGATAAGATCAATTTTCTCCTCTGTCGAGGCCGATTTGTCTGTTTTTGCCGGGCAAGTGTCCAATAATTGATTAAAAACGGCCTTATTTAAAGTAATACTTCAACTTCTTCTTCCGTGAACACAAAATTTTCATCTTGCGGCAATCCTGCGGACAAACGGTATTCCCTATTCAGTTCATGATACGTCTTCCGGGATGAGTTCTCCGGTAGCAGTTCCAGAATTTTCGCGCATGCCAGTATTTTGTCTTCCTCCCCTTCTATTTCAACAAACGAGCCAAATGGAAGCAGGTCCAGACATATCCTGCAATCGGCAAACTCCCATTCCTCGCGAATCTTCTCATATCTGAATACGGGCAGATACCCCAGAACCTGCAACGCGGAGATTGTTTCTGTGAAATCTGAGACTTCGGTTTCGTGCTCCACATAAACTTTGGCCTTTCCGTTTCTGATATCCGCAGGTATCCGCTTGACGGTCATGGTGATTTTATCCGCCTGCCGGACCCGGAGAAGAGCCGAACGTTTGTAGAGGCTTCTGCCGGGATCATCCAGAACAACATTGCGCTCATAATGCCTGGTCAGTTTAATGCCGCCACCGGCAGCCATAATGGAGCGTATTTTATCATGTTCGGTATTCAGGTACTTGAGTTCTGTTTCCAGTGCCATTTCCCTTTTCTCTCTTGGTTTGAAGTGGTAATGCTTTTTGTGGACATTTTGATTTCAAAGGACAGTAGTATGCAGAAATATTTTTTCATAGCCGCGGGCGGGGCTGCAGGAACACTCTGCCGTTATTTTGTTTCCGGGGCTGCACAGAAGATGATTGAGACTTCCTTCCCCGTAGGAACATGCGCAGTGAACATGATCGGCTGTCTTCTTTTCGGGCTTGTGACCGGTCTTTTTGAGGATCGGCTGGGGCTGCCTCCGGAAATGCGTCTGATGATACTTACCGGATTCATGGGCGCATTCACAACCTTTTCAACCTACATGTTCGAAACCTCTACCCTGCTTAAATCCGGCAACTGGCCCATGCTGGTTCTCAATGTAGGCGGACAGACGGTTGTCGGCCTGCTTTGCGTGCTTGCCGGACTGGCTCTCGGCCGATTCATTGTAGCCTGATAACCGATCACCTGAATGGAGATTTTCTATGACCTTATCCGAGAATGCAATTAGACTCAAAATTTATACAGGCGAAGAAAACCGTATCAAGCATCGTCCGCTTTATGAAGTGATTGTGGAGGAAGCCCGAAATCAGGGATTGTCCGGGGCTTCAGTATATCGCGGAGTGATGGGGTACGGGGAAAACAGCCAGGTGCGCACAACTTCCATACTGCGTCTGTCCGAAGACCTGCCGTTGATAATCGAGATTATTGATTCTTCGGAGAAAATTGAAAAATTTATGGCTTTTCTGCACGAGAATGTGACTGAAGGGCTGGTTACGACAGATGAAGTAAACGTTGTTCTGCACCGCCACAACAAGGGCAACAAGTAACTCGCCGGAAATTAAAAAATCCGGAAGACTGCAGCAGTCTTCCGGATAACTTTATCTGGTGCGGGAAAGCACTTCTCCGGGAATATTGTTCAGGGAAACGATCTTGTCGACGCCCCCTGTCTTGATGGCTTCCTGCGGCATACCGAAAACCACGCAGGACGATTCGTCCTGAGCAATGGTGTACGTTCCGGTTTCATGAAGCTCCTTCATTCCCTTTGCTCCGTCATCGCCCATGCCGGTCATGATTACGGCAACCGCGTTCTTGCCTGCACTTGCTGCGCCGGATCTGAACAGGACATCCACTGACGGCCTGTGTCGGCTGACCAGCGGTCCATCCTTGATTTCCACGTAATAACGTGCTCCGGAACGTTTGATCAGCATATGTTTATTGCCCGGAGCTATCAAAGCCTGCCCCCGAAGTATACTGTCCCCATCGGCAGCTTCTTTTACCGTGATCTGACACAGGGTATTAAGCCTGGAAGCAAATGCTGCGGTGAATTTTTCCGGCATATGCTGCACAATGGCAATACCCGGACAGTCGCGCGGCATGCGGGTCAGAAAACTCTGTATGGCCTCTGTCCCTCCTGTAGAAGCGCCTACGAGCACCACTTTTTCCGTGGTCTGCAGTGTTACGCCCGGACGGGAAGGTGGCAGGACTGCATCCGCATTGAGTTTGGGCTGTATCGTCATGGGACGTGCGGAAAGTTTTCTGGGCCTGGTCAAAGCAGCCGCCTTTACAACATCGCAAACCCTTATGCTTGATTCCTCGAAAAACTGTTTGGTACCGATTTTAGGTTTGGTAATCACATCCACAGCTCCGTATTCAAGGGCCTTCATATAGCATTCCGATCCCTTTTCAGTCAGCGTCGAGCAGATGACCACCGGAATGGGATGCTGGGTCATTAATTTCCGTAAAAATGTCAGGCCGTCCATTCTGGGCATTTCTATGTCCAGAGTGATTACATCGGGAACAATTTTTTTCATGATCTCTGCAGCAGCAAACGGATCACCGGCACTGCCCACTATCTGTATGGCAGGATCTGTTTCAAACAATTTCTGGAGGGTTTGACGCACCAGTGCGGAGTCGTCAACAATCAGCACCTTGTACTTTTTCATCTGGTTAAACCTTTTGATAAACAGTGGGGGCGATCTGCTTCACGGGAAGGTCCATGCCCGAAATACTTTCAGAATGGCCAATGAACAGGTAACCGCCCGTATGAAGATGCTTGCAGAACTGATTGAACAGTTTTTCCTGCGTAGCCCTGTCAAAGTAAATGACTACGTTGCGGCAGAAAATTATATCTTTCTGATCCTTGAACGGAAACGGTTCCATGAAATTGAGTCTTCGGAAATCCACCTTTTTGCGCAACTCCGGAGCAACTCTCACCAAAGGCTTGGCTTTGTCCTTGCTCTTGAGAAGATATTTCTTTTTCATCGCCATGGGGATAACTTCGACTTTGCTCATGGGGTAGACCGCATTCATGGCCTTACGCAAAATTTCCGTAGATATATCGGTGGCGAGAACTGAAAAATTGAAATTCTTATTGTTTCTTTCGAATTCACTCAGCACGATGGCCAGTGTGTAGGGCTCTTCCCCGCTTGAACACCCTGCCGACCAGACCTTCAAGGGTCGATTCACTCTTCTGGCAAGATCCGGAAGAATTGTGCTGAGCATCAGCTCGAAATGTTTCGGTTCACGAAAAAAATCGGTGGTGTTTGTCGTCACCACATCTATAAGATGAGTAAGCTCCTTTTCGAATCCACCGGGACTGAAAAGGTAGTCACAATAATGCGAGTGGGAGCACAACTCCAGAGCCCGCAGTCTTTTCTGCAGCCGGGCCTCCAGCATGGTCTTTTTGGAAAGCGGCATTTTAATGCCGAATTCTCCTTTGATCAGATCGCTGAATTTTCTGAAATCAGCATCAGTCATTCGCGGAGTAGCGGTTACAGCCTGTATCTGCTTATCCATGTCGACGTTCCTGCTAATCGTATCTAACTTGCGGCCTTGATTTCGGCCAGAACAGTGCGAAATAACTTCGGTATATCAAGAATGAGGGCTAAAGTTCCATCTCCCTTGATGGTGGCACCTGAAATGCCCTCGACATCGCGGTACACCCGACCAAGACTTTTGATAACTGTCTGGTGCTCGCCTATGACCGTGTCCACAACAACACCGACTCTGTTCCCTTCCAGTCCCGTTATGACTATCTGTTCAATAGCCGGGGATTCTCCTTCGATTTCAAACCATTCACGGATGCGTATATAGGGAACGATCTCACCGCGAAGATTTACAAACTGCTGTCCGTTGGCATCTTCCACATCCTTGCGGGTAAGCTCCACACACTCTTCAACAAGAGAAAGGGGAATTACGTAGTATCCGTCTTCCACCCGGACCTGCAGTCCGTCGATTATAGCCAGAGTAAGAGGCAGTCTTATAGTTATTACTGTACCTTTACCTTCCTTGCTGTCAATATCTATACTGCCTCTAAGTGAGTCTATGGCGCGTTTTACCACGTCCATGCCGACTCCCCTGCCGGAAACATTGGTCACGCTCTTGGCCGTGGAAAATCCCGGCTCGAAAATAAGGTTGTAAAGTTCCTTGGGAGAAAGCTCGGAATCAGGTGAAATCAATCCCTTTTCCACTGCCTTTGCCCGGATGGCATCCGGGGACATGCCCTTGCCGTCATCTTCTATTAAGATCATTACGTCGCCGCCGGAATGTTCCGCAGTGAGCGTAATTGTTCCCCGTCCGGATTTGCCTTTGGCCTGACGTTCGTCCGGAGTTTCTATTCCGTGGTCTATGGAATTTCTGAGAAGGTGTACCAGAGGATCACTGAGACGTTCGATTACGGTCTTGTCCAATTCGGTTTCAGCGCCGTTTGTCTGCAAATCAATCTTTTTACCAAGGTCTTCGGAAAGATCGCGCACAAGCCGTCTGAATTTGCTGAAGGTCGTTCCGATGGGCAGCATCCTGATTCCGAGCGTGCTGTCGCGCAGTTCATCGGAAAGCCGCTCCAGTTCCTCGGAAAGCGCAACCAGAGAAGAATCTCCCCTTTCTCCCACAACCTGACTTATCTGAGCCTGAACAATGACAAGCTCTCCGACCAGATCCACAAGATAATCCAGTTTTTCGGCAGAAACCCTGATTGAAGATGAAACTTCGGTCTTTTTCCGGGCAGACTTGAATTCCTTGGTCGCGGCCTGCTCCGCCAGAGCACTGTTGACCTTGTCTTTACTGACTATGCCTTTTTCGGAAAGCAGTTCCCCGATCGGCTTGTGGTCGGCTGAATCTTCGCCGGACGGTTTCTGGTCGGCCAGAACCTGTGAAAGAGCTTCTTCGTGGACATCTCCACGCTCAACGAGTATTTCGCCGAGCTTCTTGCCTTGCGGCGTTTCGGACTCTTCTCCGTCATCAAGTCCCTGATCGAAGAGATCCTCTTCGAAGTCTTCCTTGGCAATTTCGCGTACTTTTACAGATATGGGAACATCGGTAAAAAAGAAAATCTCTTCAATGGAAAGACTGTCCACGGGACTTTCAAAGATTACGTCCCACCACTTTCCGCCTGTTTCGCCTTCTTTGCCGGAATGGAATATTTCCGAACGAACATGCCCTATATTGGCAAGCTCCTGCATGAGGGAGCTTAAGTCCTCACCCTGCACCTCGCTGCCTGAATCCGGTGTAATACTGATCTGATAAAGTTTGTCCGGTTCCGAGTTATCCTGCTCCTGCGGAATATCTGTAACAACTGCTTCAGGCACCTCAACGGCTTCTTCCTGCGGCTTATCTGCCTGTGTTCCTGCCGCATAATCCTTGAGCCCATCCAATATTTCGCTTCCCACAGCCGGGTCACCGGTTCCGGAAGCAGATTCAAGCATGGAATAAATATGGTCGCGTGAAGAAAGAGCCAGGGTAAGCAATTCCTTGGTAATGGAAAGTTCTCCGTTTCTGACCTTATCGAATACGGTTTCGACTTCGTGTGTGAATTCTGCAATAGCCTCAAAGCCGAACATGGAGCCGGACCCTTTGATTGTGTGCAGAGCTCTGAAAACCCTGTTAATCAGGTCCATATCATCAGGAACTTCCTCCAATTCAAGCAATGAAGTTTCTAATTCTCCAAGCAGTTCATAGGCTTCTTCCTTGAACACTTGAGTCGTCATATCATCAGACATACGGAAACTCCCATCGTATTTAATTAGCTGGCAAACATATTTATTTTTAAACAGTTAATTAATTTCTTTCAAGAATTATCACTCACTGAGTTATAAAAAAAAGACCCTCTAAATTATACAGGGTCTTTTCTTTTTAATCGATCTTTTCAGAGATACACTGACAAATTAAAATAAAGGTCTTAATTACAACACCTTACGTCTCGCTAACATTCTGAGGGCCTTGCGTTTACGGTGTCGCCGGACAAAATGAAGGGCCAGAAAATACGATATGATTCCTAAAGGGATTCCGAGAATGAAACCGCCGAAGATAAGAATGGCAAGCCCCTGCCATCCTATGCTCATGAAATCCGTAACCTGCCATGACGCAGGATCGAACTTTACTTCAAGCGGCAGCAGAAAACTGCCTATCTTGTACTGTACGTAATAAAAAAGCAGCCAGTTGAACGGGTTGGATATCCAAGTAGCGATAGCTGCGGCAATCTTGCTGCTTCTGGTAATAAAAGCGCAGGCAACAGCGATAACAGTCTGCAGCGGCAGTCCTGGAATCACCGGAAAACACCCGCCGAAAACTCCGCAACCGACGCCCATCGCTATATAATGAGGAGATGCGTTGATGCGCATTATTTTCAGATAATATAATTTGAGAAGACGTTTGAGCTTCTCCATTCTACTGTATTCTTTGGCCATTGCTTTCTCTTATCAAATATTTTTATCTGTGTATGCCGCCAGCAGTATTTTAATAAAGACGTTAACCAGACCAGTTGGTCAGTCATAGCACGGTAAAAACAGCCTGAAATCAACTCAGTACGTCAAAGCTGTGAAATTTCATCACGAAACCGGCCCGTCCCTGAGTGGACGATCTGAGCTCCGTTGAAAATCCGAACATGCTCCGAAGCGGTGACAGAGCCTGAACTATTTTCTGGCTGTTGCGGTCAAGCATATTTTCAATGCGCGCTCCCTTGGAACCGAGCAGGCCGATCACATCGCCGACAAATTCATCGGGAACGGATATTTCAACATCCATTATCGGTTCCATAAGCTTCGGCTCCGAGACCGCCAGCGCGTTTTTAAGAGCCCTGCCGGCTGCCATGTGGTACCCGGGGACGCTGGATTCCCCTTCCCGTCTGCGCATTTCCAGCACCCTGACCTTGATATCCTGGACAGGAAAGCCCTTTATCACGCCGCTCTGCAGGCCATCGCTTATTCCTTCCGCAACCGCGTCCATCCAGTCGGAAGGCCATTCATTCGTGTCGATTGCAAAAACAACCGAGCGCCCGGCTCCCCTTTCCATCGGCTCAACACTCAAACGGACAAATCCGTAATGCTTGTCATCACCAAGCAACCGGTCGAATTCATATTCAGATTCGGCCTCCTTGCCCGGAATTTCCTGATAGACAACCTGCGGTTTTCCGGCTCGCGGATCAAGCCCGTATTCTCTGCGCAACCTATCCAGCACAACTTCAAGATGCAGTTCACCCATTCCGGAGAGGATGATCTGTCCGGTTTCCTCATCAGTCTGGAGTGTGAGGGTCGGGTCTTCCTGAAGGTATTTCCCGAGGACCTCTTCAAGTTTTTCGGACTCAGCCGAATTTCGAGGCTCGATTGCAAGTGAGATTACAGGCTTATACAGTTCTATCTGTTCCAGAACCAGCGGTTCATTGCCGGTAGAAAGTGTATCCCCTGTCCGGACGTCTTTCAGCCCGGCAACAGCCACGATATCACCTACTCCGGCGATGTCTGCGCGTTCTTTGCGGCCCGCGTGCATCCGGAAAAGACGCGCGATTCGTTCAGTCGAGTTCTGTGTAAAATTCTTAACGGTTTCACCCGGCTCGATTTTACCGGAATAAATGCGCATGAGCACCATCTTGCGCCCTGAATCCATAAGCACCTTGAAGGCAAGTGCCTGGAAAGGTCCTGAAACAACCGGATCGATTACCCGCTTTACTCCGGTATTCGGGTCAATGCCGGACATCTTAGGAACTTCCAGCGGGCTCGGAAGATATCTGCAGACCCCGTCCATCAGCGGCTGTATCCCCGCATTTTTAAGTGCCGATCCGGCGAAAACCGGCACCAGCTTCAATGAAATTGTAGCCTTGCGGATGACTTCATCAATATAATCAGGCGCAATATCATCTTCAAGATACCTTTCCATGAATTCGTCATCGATTTCAGAAAGAGTATCGCACATGCGTTCCCGCCACGGGGCAACAAATTCTTCATCGGAAGGTTCAAGATCAAAAACCTGAAATTCATCGCCGTCTGCCGCCCGGTCAAATACGAGCTTTTTCATTCGTACGATGTCGTATACGGCAGAGAACTCTTCTCCCCCTCCATCCGGGACCTGCACAGGAAGGGATTTTACTCCCAGCTTGTCGGCCATGGATTCAAGAACGGCGTTGAAGTCGGCGCCGAGCCGATCCATCTTGTTGATGAAAACCAGCTTGGGAACCTTGTAATTCTCACTCTGTCTCCAGACGGTTTCGGACTGAGGTTCAACTCCACCGACAGCACAGAAAACACCAACCGCCCCGTCCAGCACGCGCAAAGACCTTTCAACTTCTATGGTAAAGTCCACGTGTCCGGGGGTATCTATTATGTTTACCGTGTTCTGTTTCCAGTAGCAGGTGGTTACTGCGGAGGTAATAGTTATTCCGCGCTCCTGCTCTTCCGGCATGTAGTCCATGGTTGCGGTGCCTTCATGCACCTCTCCCAGCCGGTGAATCTTGCCGGAAAAATAAAGCATGCGCTCGGTGACGGTGGTCTTGCCTGCGTCAATATGCGCAATAATCCCAATATTACGAATTTTACCGATTCCCTTGGCGGAAAAATCAGGCTTAGCGGTCACAGCACACCTTCGCGATGTAAATGTTATTCAGCGTTGGTCAGAACAACTGATTCCTGTCTGAAAAAGCGGTATCCGAAATCATTCCATATCCAGCAGCCCTCCTGGCCGAAGGTCAGGACTATTCTGAACGCGAGCAGGGCCTCTCCGGCAAGTTCGGCCGGAACTACCACCGCATCTGCCTGAGTTTCTGCATAGGACTCCTCGTCCGCTTCAATGAACCCGACATCAGGATGGGCGAATGCAAGGATATCAAGATCAGGCGATTCTTCATCTTTACAGACACATATACTTGAAATTTTTCGAGCACGCCAGTACCGCAACTCCGGGTGATCCGATAAAGATTCAGCCTTGCCGCGCAGGTCCAGAACAGCACCGGCATAACTTGCGGCAGACATGAAATCCAGCAGTTCGCTCAGTTTTTCCTGCTCAATACAGACCACATCCTCCTGCCCGGCCAGTTCAAAGCCGGTTAATACCGGCTCACTTATCTCTCCGGAACCGACAAAGGCCACAAGCACGTTTTTGACCCCGGAAGCCAGAGCTGGAACCAGAGCCGCAAGCAACCGAACCGGAGAAACAGATTCCTGATCGATGAGCATAATCGTCCAGTCCAGCGGACGAACAGACACTTCGGTCTCAAATCCTCCCGGCCAGGTTCTGACGTTCCATTCCTTTCTGGGGGAATCAGGAGCACTGATTCCGTAAACCTGCGCGATGGTTTTCTTCATCCATGCGCGCAACTGCGGTTTTGTAGCTTCATAGGCTTCGGCAAACACCGTGTCATCAATCTGATATTGTGCAAGCCAGTCCGGAAAAGCGATCATGATCAACTCCAACCTGTTCAGTATTGAAAAGACCCGGCGAATATTATTCACCGGGCCCTAGAATTAACGCATCATAACGCATTACAACCAGTCAAACAATTCTTTCCAACTGCCGTGCAGTTTTTCCCGTTCATCCTGGGATAGCGTTTTCTGGTATTCATAATATGACATTTCAGCCTGTTTCATTGCATATTTCTGCACATCCGGCAGGTCCTTGAAATTCCTTACCACATACGCATAGCGCTTCCAGGCGGACCCGTATTTTTCAGAACGCCAGAAAAAATCTGCTATGTACAGTTCATGGTCCGCAAGTATCCTGCGGCATTTGACAATGTAATCCTTGGACGCCTTTGCATATTGGGAATCAGGATAAGCTTCTTCCACACGGTAGAAGTATTCAAGCGCTTCCGTTATATTGGCCTGCGGACGGTCAATTGAACTGAAGATATTGAAGTTGCTGAGTCCTATCTGAAAAAGAACATAGGGTATTTCCTCGCTGCCGGGATGGAGTGCGGAAAATTCCTTGTATGCTTCGGAGGCGTCAAAATATTTTTTGTTCAGAAAATAAGCATCACCGAGGCTTACTTCCGCCTTGATGGTATACGGGCTGAACGGATAGCGGTCCTTGAGCTTGGCAAAATATTCTGCCGCATCATAATAGTCTTTTTCCTTCATGGACTCCACTCCGGCCTCGTAGAGCTCCTGAGCAGTGTCTTCCGGTTTGGGAAGGAAATAATAGTCTATTATACCGCAACCGCTGACACAAAAAAGAAGTATGAATACAACTAGAAATGATAAAATTCTGATTCGCATTATTTGTGTTCCAGATACGCATAAGCTGCTGTGGCGGCAGTTGCGCCGTCACCCACAGCAGTTACAATCTGTCTGCATTTTTTGGATCTTATATCCCCGGCAGCAAAAATTCCGGGAATGGACGATTCCATTTCACAGGTGGTCTTGATGAACCCGGATCTGTCCGTGGCCAGATTTTCGGGAAAAAAGTCGCACACTGCGTTGAACCCTACAAAGATAAAGACCCCGTCTACTTTCAGTTCCGAATATTTTCCGGTGACAGTGTCCTGCAATTCAATACCTGTAACCTCGGTTTCTCCTACAATTCGGGAAACCACGGAATTCAGTACAGGCTCAATGACCGGATTGTCGAGACATTTATCGCGAAAAACCTTGTCTGCCCGGAACTGGTCCCTGCGGTGCACCAGATAAATCTTTTTAACAAGCTTGGATAGATAGATGGATTCTTCCAGTGCGGAGTTTCCCCCCCCTATGACCGCCACAACTTTGTTTCTGTAAAAATTGCCGTCACACAGGGCACAATATGAAACTCCGCGCCCGAGAAGTTTTTCTTCATTGGGGACTTTAAGCTTTCTGAATGAAACGCCTGAAGCGATGATTATGACTTTGGTCCGGATGTGTTCTTGTTCGACGACGACTTCATGATATTCGCCACCGGGAATTATTTTATCTACAGCCGCATAACGATGATCGTATTTGTACTGCCCCACATGTTCAGCCATGCGGTCTGCCAGTTCATATCCTTTTATTCCCTGCGGAAAACCGGGATAGTTTTCCAATTCATCGCTTAGCAGCATCTGACCGCCGTGAGAAAGCTTTTCGACGACAAGAAACTTAACTCCTGCCCTCGCAAGATAAAGGGCGGCCGCCATACCGGCTGGGCCGCCCCCGATGACTACGGCGTCATAAGAATTCATAGGCTACAGAGCCTTGCTGCTGATCATTTCCTTAATGCTGCTTTTGGACACTGCACCGGTGGTCTGGTCTACAACTTCACCGTTCTTGAACAGAATGAGAGTAGGGATGGCGCGGATACCGTACTTTCCGGGGGAAGTGGGGTTATCATCCACGTTCATCTTGCAGATTTTCACCTGACCTGCATACTCCTCGGAGAGCTCATCAATGACAGGACCCATAGCCCTACAGGGACCGCACCACGGTGCCCAGAAATCAACCAGAACCGGCTTGTCGGAATTGAGAACTTCTTCTTGAAAATTGGAATCTGATACCTGCAAAGCCATGATTTTCTCCTTGTTACAGTATTCAGGTTGGTGTGCCTTTTTCAAAAGGCCCATTCTTGTTTTTTCACGAACAGCAGCTGAAGCAACTGCATTTCAGTGTACAAAAATAAGTATCGCCTGCCTCGGTGTCAAGACATACCGGATAGTTATATAATTCTCGGATAGATTTTAACTTTCCTTGATATTAATGGCAATACCAAGTTTTTTTCAGCGACAGTCACAGACCCAGTCCGCAGGGACCACTCGTCCGCGCGGGATCGCGTCAAGATCCAGTTCATGCCTGTATCCGGCACTGGCAATCAGGTATCCGGAATAAGCTATCATAGCACCGTTATCGGTACAAAGGTGCATCGATGGCAAAACCAGCGGAAGCTTGAATCTCCTTGCAACATCCGCCATCACGCTGCGTACCACGGAGTTTGCGGCAACTCCTCCTGCAACAATCAGCGAACGCACATTTCTGTTCCGTTCAAGAGCTCTTTCAACTTTTATCGCCAGAGCTTTGCCTACTACATAATTGAAGGAGGCCAGCATATTGTTCCGCATTGTCGTTATGTCGGCAGGTTCGGAACCTTCTTCCGGCAACCCCATATTGGAAAGACGAAGTTCTGGGTGCTGGTTGACATAGGTTGCTACCGCAGTCTTGAGCCCGCTGAAACTGAAATCGAGATTGTCGTTATTGACATACGGAGTCGGGAACATTTTTTTGTCAACTGTCCCCCTGCTCCCGAACTCGTCAACCAGCTTTCCGCCCGGATACGGCAGGTTCAAGGATTTTGCAGTCTTGTCGAAGGCTTCCCCTGCTGCATCGTCCAGAGTACGTCCAAGTAATGTGAATTCTGTCGGGCTTTCAATCAGATATATGTGAGTGTGTCCCCCGGAAACGAGTAGTCCGAGTGAAGGAAATTCCAACTTCTGCTCCAGTCCCGGAGCGGTGAGATGAGCCCAGAGATGATTGACTCCTACCAGCCTGGTGCCGCTTGCCAGCGCCAACCCTTTGGCAAAATTCAGTCCCATAAGAAGACAGCCCTGAAGTCCTGGCCCCCTTGCAACGGAAACCACATCCACATCCTTCATGGTCACGTCACAACTGCGAAGCAATTCATCAAACAGGACCGGGAGCATGCGCAGGTGTTCACGGGATGCTATTTCCGGGACCACACCTCCGAAAACTGCGTGAATGTCAATTTGCGAGGAGAGTTGCTCCCCTATCAATTCGCCGTCACGTACCAGTGCCAGCCCGGTTTCATCACAGGAACTTTCAATTCCGAGGCAGAGCATCAGCCTTCGTTCTCCCTGTATATCCTTGCAATCGTCTCCACCTCATGTCTGGAGCCGATGAATAGCGGGACCCGCTGGTGCAGATGGTCCGGTACAATATCAAGAATCCGTTTCTGCCCGTCTGTTGCACGTCCACCGGCCTGTTCTATGAGCATGGCCATGGGAGCAGCCTCGCACATGAGCCGGAGTTTGCCGCGCGGTTTGGAAGGATCGCGATGATCGGCAGGATACATGAATACTCCGCCGTAAATCATATTGCGATGAAAGTCGGCAACAAGGGAGCCGATATACCGCAGGCTGTAAGGCTGGTTGTGGATATTGTCGGCTGATTTGAAATAATTGATGACCTCTTTGGTCGCCTCGCTCCAATAGGGCCAGTATCCTTCGTTGACAGAGTATATTTTCCCGTTGTCCGGGGCCTTGATGTTGGGGTGCGAGAGCAGAAACTCACCTACGCCGGGGTCGAGGGTAAATCCGTGAACTCCGTCGCCGGTGGTGAAAACAAGCATGGTCGATGAACCGTACAGAATATATCCTGCGGCCACCTGCTCCGAACCAGCCTGAAGAACATCAGAAGACTGCACCGGGGTACCGACTTTACTCTTGCGTCTGTAGATGGAAAAGATGGTTCCGATATTGACGTTGGCATCGATATTGGAAGATCCGTCCAGAGGGTCGAAGATGATGATGTAGTTTCCTTGCGGAAGCCCGTGCGGAATATCAATGATGTCCGCATTTTCTTCTGAGGCCATGGCACAGAGAACCCCGGATCTGGCCATGCGGTGAATCAGAATGCGGTTGGAATATTCATCAAGTTTTTTTACTTCTTCACCCTGAACGTTTACCTCGCCGGTAAAGCCCAGGACATCGACAAGCCCGGCCTTGTTCACCTCGCGGGATATAATCT
Source organism: Maridesulfovibrio sp. (assembly GCF_963677005.1). NCBI lineage: Bacteria > Pseudomonadati > Thermodesulfobacteriota > Desulfovibrionia > Desulfovibrionales > Desulfovibrionaceae > Maridesulfovibrio > Maridesulfovibrio sp. The sequence goes on from NZ_OY781616.1 coordinate 968,341, forward strand.
TGGCTGAAAGGACAAGTTCATTGAAAAGATGAGTGAATTGCCCTGTTGCGCCGGGAATCTGTTTCTGATGGAATAACAGGTGCTCGGTTACGGTAATCTGCTGGGTCATTGTTCCTCCTTAGGAATGTCCCCCTAGTGCGCGATTTTCAGGAAATGTACAGCTTTGATAACAAAAATTTAGAACAAGGACCAACTGATATTTAAAAAAAGAGGAATCCGTCGTCCTCATCTTTCTTGGATACGGCCTGTGTCAGATACAGAATCTGAGTATCCCCCACGTACCGCGACAGCCAGACATAACGTATTCCGTTTACGTTGACGACGCCGTGTACGCTGTTGTCCAGTAGCGAATCCCAGTTGACTTTAAGAAGTGCATCTTTATCGACCTTGTCCGATCCGCTCCAGATACCGCCACCGTCAGGCTGCATTATTATAAGCTTCTGAGGATCCGGACAGAAATTGAGCAGGATTCTGGGGTCAAAATGGATAACAACCAGTCCTTTGAATTCGGCATCCTTGAAAAAGGGTGTGCAGAGATACATCTCCGGTCCGAATTCCGAATAGCTCACAAAAGATTTAAGATTGATCTCCGACCAGTCTCCCTCATACTCGACCAGCGGTCCGGGCTTGAAAGGCTTGATCCCGGCTTCAGGCAGCCGAACCAGAACATTGGCCTCCTCGTCCACGGTCATTATTCCGCTTATCCACGGGTAACGCATGAAAACCATTTTAAACCAGTTTTCATCAGGGTGGGTGTCTACTGTTGAAAGCAGATCAATCAGGGACAAAACCTTTTCATCCACAGGGGTAAAAAGAAGGGCCAGCTTGTTGTCATCCGGATTCTGAATTCCGGGGTTTTTAAGAGTTATTTCCGGATTCGGATCCACATAGTTCTGGGTATCGTGCCAGACCTTACTGCCGTATTCACATCCGGATGCGAGCAGGAGCATCAGGATGACAGAGAAAAGTGCAATAGACCGCACTAAGTGTCTTAATTTCATATTAAAATCCGGGCGCCGCGCTTACCGCGTCACTCCTTGTCAAATTTGATTACAGTTGAAATGAAATTAACGATTGGCACGTGCTTCAAGACGCCCGGCCAGAAGTTCAAGGGTGCTGATCAGTTTATTCTTGGAATGCCTGTTGTAAGGGTCCCTGCTTTCTTCATCCATCTCATCAGTGCCACTGGACTGACTGATTTTTTCCGAGATTTCAGCCATATATTTAAGCAGTAGTTCCTTTTCTCCATCATCGGCTTTACAGAGAAGCTCGCGATAGATGTCCAGGGCTCCTTCAAGGTCGCCCTGTGCAGCCAGAACGTCGGCCATTGTTCTGGTCTTGAGGCTTTTCATGACAACTGGACTGGTCAGATCCTCTTCATCGGTATCTGATTCAGCCCTTGCCGCTGCTTCTGCTATTTCCTTGGAAAGGTATTCACCGTCAGCTTCCGGAGCGGGACGTTGGAAAGTAGCCTGTGCTTCATATATGTCGCGAAGATCAGGGTCAACAGGTTTTGTCTTGGATGCGGAAGACTGTGCAGCCCCTGTAAGCTGCTTGATTCCTTCGGACATTACATCCGACCAGGATATCGGGGAGCCGTGCAGTGCCGAAAACAGAAATGCCATGGCTCCGGCTACATCCGGATTTCCTTCGGAAACGGAATCCCCCCAGGTCTTCCAAAAAGACGGATACGATGAAAAAAGGCGGGTCAGCGGAGCGATAGCTGCTTTTGCCTCGGATTCCCTTTCCAGACGGGTCAGGGTTTCCACAAGCAGCAAACGGGCTTCAAGATAATCCGGATGGCGATCCAACCCCATCCTTAAAGTGGTAACTGCTTTTTCATGGCTTCCCATTTCAACATAAAGTCGAGCAAGGGGGAAAAAGACTTTCGAGCTCGGTTCAAGGGCCAGAACTTCCTGATACCACTCAATCTTGCTTTGCATCTGATTCAGCTCCCTGGTCGGTTACCTTCCCGGTTTGCGGGAAAATGTACAGTATTTCGTTTTGTTTGACATAGTTCATTCTGCTGCGGATAATTTTTTCCTGATAAGCCCGGTCGGTTTTCAACCTCCGGATTTCAAGACTCAGTTCAACCGTACGGTTGTCCGCCGCTTCGATCTTTTTTTCCAGCTCCGTAACCTTCTTATCCAGTTCCAGAAAGCCGAAAACACCCTGCTCGCTCAGTCCCAGCCGGATAACGAGCACAAGATTGATGACAACCAGCAGCCCCAGTAAAACTCTGCTTCGCAGCATGGATATCCTCTATTGCAGGCGCATGAACATTTTTCTGTCCGATTCAGCCTGAGCCAAAGGCAGCTTGAGTTCCATCAAAAAATTATCCGTGGCGGATTCTATTCTTTCGACTTCATCCTCACTTACCTGGATTTTTTCCATTTTATTCATGAACCCTTTGAGGACTTCCAGTTCAGCAATGAACTTGCGGCTCATGTCCAGCTTTTCGAGTTCCTGCTCCAGCTCAAGGATTGTCTCAAGACAATTGTTGAGCCTGAGTTTTAGATTTTGTTTTTCATGGCTGTTCATGATTCACCCGCGTTTTAATTGACGAATAAAATTTATTCGTTAGTTAACCAGACTTTGTGCAAATTGTACATATAATTGGCACCTGAAAATACAGTTAAAAACAGTGCTATGTAAAGAATAACCGTACCTATCCCGTGCATATCCAGTCCGAAATACGGATAGTGAAGCAGAAGCGGGCCCAGTGCGAAACTCTGCATGACCGTCTTCAGTTTCCCGAATTTGTCTGCCGCAAGAACCAATCCCATGTCCACGGCAATGGCTCGCAGGCCTGTAACAGCCAGTTCGCGGCAGACTATTACAGCGGTTATCCAACCGCTTATGTAGCCGAGATAGGTCAGCATGATGAGCGTGGAACAGATCAGCAGCTTGTCTGCCAGAGGGTCCAGAAACTTGCCGAGATTCGTGACCTGATTGCTGCGTCGCGCGATGTAGCCATCGAAAAAATCTGTCAGCGAGGCCAGAAAAAAGACCAGCGCCGCCAGAAACATGGTTATTTTGTTCGGATAATAAAGCAGAACAATTATGACGGGGGCGGCAAAAATACGTCCTAAGGTCAGCGTGTTGGCAAGATTGAACATTGGATATCCCGGGGTCGAAAATTCGTTCAGTCAGGATGAACCCATCCTGAAACCTGTACTTCTGCGAAACAGGGAGTCCGCACCGGCGGTCCTCCGATATTGATGCTGCATGATTCTCTGCCTGGGCGGACGTTCTGTCAACCCAGGCAGAGTGCAGAGATTTCTAGGTGTGTGTGCTGGATACGATTTCCAGACTGCTTTCCGCGGCTTCAGCAATGCGGTCGGCCACTTCTCTGAAAGCTTCCTTGGCAGGTGAATCCTCTTCCAGCAGGACTACCGGCTTGCCGAGGTCGCCGGCAACCACGGTTGTGGGATCGAGAGGAACAGCACCAAGGAAAGGAAGACCGTATTTCTCGGCCAGTTCCTTTCCGCCGCCCTTTTTGAAGAGGTCAATGCGCTGTGAACAATGCGGGCAGACGAGTCCGCTCATATTTTCCACCACACCCATTATGTTCGCTTTGGCGTACTGCAGAAAGTTGATGGCCTTGCGTACGTCCGCAAGTGAAATCTCCTGCGGGGTGGTAACCACAACAGCAAGTGATTCGGGAATGGTCTTGAGCACGGTCATGGGCTCGTCACCGGTGCCCGGAGGGGAGTCGATAACCAGAAAATCGAGTTCGCCCCACTGCACATCGGAAATAAACTGCCGAATGGCGGAAGTCTTCATGGGACCGCGCCAGAGAACGGCCTGATCCGGGTCCTTGAGCAGCGATTCCATGGAAACCACGTGCAGATTCTCGTTCACCTTTTTGGGAACAACGAGATTGCCCCTTTCAACTTCCAGCTGCCCGGTTATTCCAAGCAGGTGCGGAACACTGGGACCGTGGATATCGACATCAAGAATGCCGACCTTGAAGCCTTTGTCTGCAAGTGCAGCGGCAATGTTTACCGCCACGGAACTTTTGCCGACACCGCCTTTGCCGCTCATTACAAAAATCTTGTATTTGATCTTCTCCAGAGTCGTGGAGATAAGCTGGTCCTGCAGCGCCTGGGCTGCACTGGCTTTCTTATCTCCGCTCTTTCCGGACGAAGAGCAGGAACTGCATGATGAACTCATTTCTATGCCTTTGTTGTATATTTTACAGACAACGGAGAAACCCTCCTCCGAAAAGCCTCAGCCCTCTCCGGCTGAAGATACCCATTCCAAGATAATCACTGCCGCGAAACCCGCAAGCATCAAAAGCACTGCCGAGGCGAATTCTCCGTCAAAAGCCGGAGGAAGCACGTTCACCTCACTGAGCACATGGGTCTTACCCCTGATAACCACTGAATCCAGCACCTCTTTCCAGGGCCAGATCTTGCGCATGGCCCCGGCCATGAATCCGGTCAGAACACTGACGGTGATGGCGTGGTGTTTTTCGAGAAAATAGTGAAGAACACGGGAGAACATTGAGATGCCCACAGCGCAGCCGCAGACAAAAGCAATCAGAACAGCTGCATTTTCGGCAACAGTCGGATTTCTCAGGGCTCCTGTAATATATTCGTATTTGCCGAGAAGAAGCAGTATGAACGCCCCGCTTATGCCGGGCAGGATCATGGCGCAGATTGAAATGCAGGCGCACAGGAAGACAAACCACAGCGCGTCCGGCGTGGTTACGGGAATAAGCCCGACCAGAATGAAGCTGAAAACAGCCCCGGCAATTCCGGCAACGAGTTTTTTCACGGAAAAACGCCCCGCCCTTCTGCCAACCACAAGGATGGATGCGGCAATAAGGCCGAAAAACAACGACCAGACCTGTACCGGATGGGTCCCCAGCAGATGATGGATTACGTTGGCCACGGAAACCATCGCCGCCAGTATCCCGAAAAGAAGCGGAAGCAGGAATTTGAGATGGGCTTCCGCAATGGCGCCGGTGATGTCCAGCGTGAAAAGCTTTTTAAAGAAAGTACCGTTGAAGGAGCGTATGGAATCAATCAGATTGTCATATATTCCGGTGATAAACGCCATGGTTCCGCCGGATACCCCCGGAATGATGTCCGCAATCCCCATGCAGACACCCTTCGCGATAAGGATAAGGTAATCCTTTAATGAGTCCGGTCCCGGACCGTATTTCCATGCCTGAATAATATTCATCTGTTTCTCCGGATATACGGCATTTACCAGCCCTGTTTTCCCACAAGGTCCACAAAGGCGCATCCGCCCATATCTGTGGTCTCAATACTGCCCGCGTTCTTGGTAACCAGCATCAGACGCTGTACGCGCTTCTGATCGCCGACGGGAATCACCATTCTGCCTCCCTCGGCCAGCTGGTCAATGAGGTATTGCGGGATTTCCGGCCCACCCGCTGTAACGATTATGCGGTCATACGGGGCATGCTCAGGCCAGCCCATTGTGCCGTCATCCAGTTTCAACTGGATATTGAAATATCGAAGATCGAAAAGAAGTTTGCGCACAGCCAGAAACAGCTTGCGGATGCGTTCCACGGAAAAGACATCCGCCCCCATTTCGGCAAGTACCGCGGCTTGATACCCCGAACCGGTGCCTATCTCCAGAACCTTGTGGCCCGGTTCAATCTGCAGCAGTTCGGACATGAAGGCCACTATATACGGCTGGGAGATAGTCTGTCCTTCCCCGATAGGAAGGGCGCTGTCCGAATAGGCCCGGGAAGCGAGAGCATCCTGGACGAAAAGATGCCTCGGAACCTTTCTCATGGCATCCAGAACGGTCTTGTCGGTCACACCTCTGACCATGATCTGCTCTTCGACCATTTTCAGGCGAGAGCGTTTCGGATCTATACGCACTTATCCCCCATCAACCGGGTGTACTTTGCCTGAACAGATTCTCTGTGCAGCCGGAAGAAAACACCCTGCGATAATTCATTGTTTGCGTTTGCAAATCAGATTTTGGCGGTCAAGTCAACCTGAATGGCTCAAATCGGCCCTTAAACCTGTTTTTTTTGCCTCCATACTTGACACAGAGGCCCCTTAAAGCGAAATTGAAGATAAGGAAAAGGAGGAACACATGCTGAAAGTTGATGATCTTATGACCAAAGAACTGTTCACTCTAAATGAAGATGACAATCTTAAAATGGCCAGGTCGCTCATGGACCTGCAACGTATAAGACATATTCCTATCGTAAATGAAAAGCAGGAATTCATAGGACTTGTCACCCATCGGGACATTCTGCGCGCCACAATATCCCAGCTTGCGGATATCGACCCGGCAACCCAGGGTGAAATTGACGCAGGAATACCAGTCGGGGAAATAATGCAGACCGGCATAAAGACCGTCAGCAAGGACTGTCTCCTGAAGGAGGCCGCCTACCTTCTTTTGAACCACAAATACGGCTGTCTGCCGGTGGTTAACGAGCAGAACTGTCTGGAAGGCATCCTCACCGAAGCTGATTTCCTCAAACTGACCATCAGTCTTATGGAAGCGTTGGAGAATGGGTAGGGATTTTTGGGCTGACGCAGACTTAATTTGATGAATGCAGAAATCCCCCGGCAGCGTAAGGTTGTCGGGGGATTTTTGATCGAGATTATTTTTTTGAGGATTGAGTTTGTTTTTGGGCGGCGAGGAGAGATTGGACTTTTTCAATCATGGGTTTTGCGCCGATTTCACGAAATAGAGAAAGTGATTTTTCCCAGCATTCCTCGGCTCCTGCAAAGTCCGATTGGGTTTTACGGAGGACACCGAGGTTGCCGTACTGGTAAGCCATCCCTTCTTTACTACCGAGCTCTTTATTCAACTCCAGTGACTTGTTGTAAAAATCCTCGGCTCCGGCAAGGTCCCCTTGAGTTTTACGAAGGACACCGAGGTTGCCGTAATCTGAAGCCATCCCTTCTTTGCAGCCGATCTTTTTATTCAACTTCAACGACTTGTGGTAAAAATCCTCTGCTCCTGCAAAGTCCCCCTGAGTTTTACGGATGATACCAAGGTTGCAGTAATTTGAAGCCATCCCTTCTTTGCGACCAAGCTTTTTATTCAACTCCAACGACTTGTTGTAAAAATCCTCTGCTCCTGCAAGGTCTCCCTGGTTACTACGAATATTTGCGAGGTTGCCGTACTGGAGAGCCATCCCTTCTTTGCGACCGAGTTCTTTATTCAACTCCAACGACTTGTTGTAAAAATCCTCTGCTCCTGCAAGGTCTCCCTGAATACGACGAATATTACCGAGGTTGCCGTACTGGTTAGCCATCCCTTCTTTATTGTCGAGCTCTTTATTCAACTCCAACGATTTGTTAAAAAAAATCTCTGCTCCTGCAAGGTTACCCTGAATTCCACGGATGATACCGAGGTTGCCGTAATCTGAAGCCATCCCTTCTTTGTGACTGAGCTCTTTTTCGATTGCCAAAGATTTGTTGTGAAAATTCTCTGCTCCTGCAAGGTCCCCCAGAATATAACGAATATTCCCGAGGTTGCCGTACTGGTTAGCCATCCCTTCCTTGCGACCGAGTTCTTTATTCAACTCCAACGACTTGTTGTAAAAATCCTCTGCTCCGGCAAGGTCCCCCTGAATTTGACGGATGATACCGAGATTGCCGTAATTTGAAGCCATCCCTTTCTTGCGACAGAGCTCTTTATTCAACTCCAACGCTTTGTTGTAAAAATCCTCTGCTTCTGCAAGGTTCCCCTGAATATACCGAATATTCCCGAGGTTGCCGTAAGCAACAGCATAAAGTCCTTTGTTTTTACTGGAAATGCCTATTTCCAGAACTTTTTTATATGCCTGCCCGGCTTTTTCAAGCTCCCCTATTCTTTGCAATAAATGCCCAAGTTGATTCCATCCGTCAGCATTTTTGGGGTCAAGTTCAACAGACTTTTGATAAGCTTCAAGTGCTTCATGAGTATTCTCTAAAAAAGCAAGAGCACCAAGGCGCCGATAAGCCTGCGCAGCTATTACATTGGTTTTCTGAGATTTTTCTTCATTCTCTTGTGCAACCTGTTTAAATAATGCCTTTGCTAACTCGGTGTTACCTTTTTCAAGTTCTTTTTCTGCTCTTATTGCATCTTCTTCGATGTCATCCTGTTTTTCCAACTCACGTACACCATCAATGGCATCTTTTAACCTTGCTATCTCCTGATCCTTTGACTGATTATCCAATTTGGCTTTTGTAAGCTCTTCATTAACGTTTTCATATTTTTCAAGTAATCTTAATGCAATTTCACCAGAATCTGTCCTTTCTGCGGGAGATACTGTTACAGTCACAGGAGAAGGACCAGCTTGATCTGTTTTTCTACGCGGCAGAAAAAACTTAACAAACCAAATGGCAAAAGGAGTTCCTCCCAGAAAAACACTCCAAGCCCCTAATTTACAGCTTGTATCCAAGCCTGCGTATAAAGGCCACCACCCGGAAACAGTGGCGTCCACACTATAAATTATATCAGTGGCATTAATCAAAGCACTTCTCCCGACAACTGAAATACTACGATTTTTATCTTACTTATAAACTCAATTAACTATAAGCAAACATAGCCGTCAATATATAAAATCATATACATACCAACAAAAAAAAGCGGCAGCCCCATCCCGGAACTGCCGCTTTTGCAAAATCTGTTAAACCACCCTTCGCACACCCACCCTACTGCGCGAACTCCTCAACAAAACGATTGATCTCCTGACGCGCTTTTTCCAGAAAATGGGGAAAAGCAGCCTTGCAGGTATCAGTCATTTCCATGGACCATTCGGTGTAGTTCTCCGGCTCCATACCCAGGATGCGGAGTTCCGGGCGTTTGCCGATGGCTCCGGCCATGTTCAGGGAATCCACCAGATCGATATCGTGCAGGGACAAGCGCTGCTTCTCGTTATTGATGATGTCCTTTTCTTCCAGATAATAGATGGTCCCGGCATTCTTCCCGCCATGAACAATGTCCAGAACCAGCGTTGCATCGTATTTTTCGAGAATATGAAAAATATCATGAGTGAATGTTCCGCCGTCCACAAGGTGAACGTATTCCGGCCATTCCTCCTTCTTGAGCTCCTCAACAGCATGAACCCCGACGCCCTCATCGCCGAGCAGTATGTTTCCTATTCCCAGCACCAGTAATTTTTTCATTTTCCGTCCTAAAGCGCGAACCGCATCAAATATAAAAAATATGGCAACACTTAAATAAGCAAAAACTCCCGGACACGGGGTACCCTGCGTCCGGGAGTTTGCAATATATCAATTCAAACGTTCATACGTTCCGGATTCGGACCGTTGGTCCGTTGTGCAGATCTACCGGGGTAGATTAGCAGCCTTCTCCTACGTGTACAACGTGTTCCTCACCGGTCTCTGCGTGCAGCACGTGCACGGCACAGCCAAGTCACGGGTCGAAGGATCGTATGATCCTTGATATGTCAACCGGACTTTTCGGATCGGGAACGGGGCAGCCGATGAGGGCTTCCTCAATGGTGCCGCGCATGCCTGAATCGTCACGGGGTGTGCTGTTCCAGAGAGTTGCCGGAATCATCTGATAGTTGGCGGTTTTCTGGTCCTTGATGCTGATGTAATGCAGCAGGGAGCCGCGGGGAGCTTCGGTGAGACCGAGGCCTTCCGCAACCTGGGGAATGGCGGACTTGACGTAAGTCTCTTCCCCGGCCTTGACTTCATTGAGCCAGCGGTCCTGAATGGCATTGACAACGAGGTAGGCTTCCTCTGCACGGGCAACGTGACGGCCCATGAGGGAGAAGACCATTTCCGCACCGAGATCGCGGAACATCTTGGCTTCGACACCGAAAAGGTCCTTGAGCTGCTTGCGGCCCATGGGGCTGAGTTCAGGGTTCTGAACCCACATACGGGCGGCAGGGCCTACTTCAACGGCATGACCGTTGTAGCGGGAAGCCTTGCAGAAGCTGTAGGCGCCTTCCTTGTGTACATCCGGAATGGTCTTGCCCTTGCTGGGGTGCAGGTCGGAACATTCATCGGTGTACCATGCATACTTGGTGTATTCCTTGATGAGTTTCTGGTCGAAAGGCTCATCCTTGCCGTCAACGTAAACGCCGGGCTTGAGGAGGAATTCGCTTTCGGCATCATCCATGGGGAATACGCCGTATGCCATTGCGTTTCTGTATCCGCCGCCGATTTTGAACAGATCCTTGTAAACGGAACCGATCAGGTAAACGGTGGGTACGTATGTTTCAGCGACGAATTTCTGCACCTGCTTGAAGCGGCTTGCGTATTCGACAAGCTTTTCCTTGGTGGGGATTTCGGTCGCTCCGCCGACAACCTGACCGGAGATGTGCGGCATCTTGCCGCCGAACAGTGCCACCATTTCATGGCAGATACGGCGGATTTCAAGAGCTTTTACATACTGGTCGACTGCAACGGCGTTGGTTTTTTCATCCAGACGCAGGTCCGGGTGTTCAAAACGGGGAACAAATGGAGCTTTGCCCGGACCTCTGACGAAGTCCAGAGCTGCCAGATGATAAAAATGCAGAATATGGGACTGCAGATAGTTTGCGCCGAAGATGAGGTTCTTGGTCAGGCGACCGTTGGTGGTCAGCTTGACGCCGAAAGCATCATCAAGGGCACGGGTGGATGCTGTAGAGTGAGCGGTGGGACAAACTCCGCAGAGTCTCTGAGTCAGCTGGGCGGCATCGCGGGGATCGCGGCCGATCAGAATGTTCTCGAAACCGCGGTACATGCCGCCGGACAGCCATGCGTCCACAACTTTGCCGTCCTTGACCACAACCTCGGCTTTGAGGTGTCCCTCGATGCGGGTTACCGGGTCAATGGCAATCTTGAGCTTCCCGTCTGCGGCGACGGGTTCATGAGAGTTCGAAGACATAAGGATTACTACTCCTCTTTCCGGTTAACCGGCTTCGTAGAAGGGGGACATTTCATCCGGGAATCCCGGTTCTACACAGCCAAGACATACTGAGTTTTCGACACACCAGTTGACCCCGCCGTTCCATTTGCGTTTGAAACAGTCGGAGTTTGCGTTGGGGCCTTTGCAACCCAGTTCGTAGCGACACTTAACCGGATCGGTGAATATTTCAGCGTATTCGTCGTTATCGAATTTTTCGAGGAACGGACAATTGTCGTGAATATTTTCACCGTAAAAGGGAGTGGGACGTCCGACGTTGTCCAGAATGGAAACAACATCAGCCAGTCCGCTCTGCAGACCTTTCTCTTCAATAGCGTTGATCGCGACGACAAGAGTTCCCACCATCCAGTCAGGATGGGGCGGGCAGCCGGGAATGTTGACCACGGGGGTCTTCACTCCGTTTTCAGCCAGGAAATTGGTCACGGACATGGAGCCTGTGAGGTTGCCCTGTGCGGCCGGAATACCGCCGTAGGCAGCGCATGTGCCCACGTTTACGACAACGGCGGCGTTTTTGGCCATTTCGAGTGTGGCATCGGTCATTGCGAATTCCTTGTGATTCGCATCAGCACCGACAATGCAGAAATGACCGTTTTCCGCAGTGGGAACCGAACCTTCAACGATAAGGATGTATTTACCCGTCTGCTCTTTTGCCACGTCCATCATGTGTCCCCAGGCTTCATGACCTTCGGACCCCATAATGGTCGGGTGGTAATCAAGGGTAATAACATCCAGAAGAACCTCTGCGATCGAGGGGTGCACTGAATTGAGAATCGATACCGAGCATCCGGTGCAGCCCTGTCCCTGCAGCCAGAATACATGCGGTACGAATTTTTTCAGTGCGTGCACCACACTGGGGTTGAACATCTGGGAAATCCCAAATCCAGCCACAGTCCCTGTGCACAATTTCACAAAATCTCGCCTGGTCAAACTCATCCCTACCTCCTTGGTGGTTGCCGGCGTGTAAGGCACTGTCCTTACTTAATAAAAAAAACCGCCACGGCGACGATATTTTTTCAAACCAAATACACACTACGGAGTTTTACGTCAACAATAAGTGATAGAAAAAGGGAGTGTGCATAGATTTTATCTATACCAAGCATAGACAAAAACCTCTTTTACAATGTTGTGTATTGAATCATCAGGATATTTGTTGTTATGGTTGCCCCGCTTAACAACATTATATGAATCGGGTTCACTTGAACAAAATCCAAGGATCAGCAATGGCGCGTAAGAAAAATCGTATCGGGCAATTTATCGTATTAATAATTCTTATCGGAATTTTAGGTGCCGGAGGGTATATATTATATAAAGACACTACCGCTCCGCAGCTGTCCATCAGTCCGGATAAAGGGTTTATTACTTATGAAACACCAATAGACATCAATATCAGCGATACTCAGTCAGGACTCAAGGCTGTCAAAATCGTACTTGTGCAGGGCGACAACAAAATCACACTTACGGAAAAGACTCTGCCGAAGAATACAGTTGATTATAATCAGCAGATTACCATCGGCAAAAGACAGATAAAGGAAGGACCGTTTGAAATAGCGGTCTGGGCTGTGGACACTTCCCTGGCCGGTTTCGGAAGCGGAAATGCCGTTATAGCCAGAGGGAACTATACTCTTGATACCATAGCGCCGAAAATCAGTGTTATTTCCGGCAGCCACAACCTCAATCAGGGAGGCTGCGGGCTGGTCGTCTACAAGCTCAGCGAAACTCCGTCCCGGACCGGTGTTGAAGTCGGCGAAGATTTCTTCCCCGGATTCAAACAGCCTGACGGCGAATACGCGTGTCTTTTTGCCATTCCGTATTATGATGACGCGAAAAAAGTCAGCCCGGTACTCATCGCCGAGGATGCTGCAACCAACAAACGCAGAAGCGGTTTTGCGTTTCACGCCAACAGCAGGGTTTACAGGCATGACCGAATCAATATTTCGGACCGTTTTCTGGGCAGCAAGATGCCGCAGTTTGAGTCGGATTATCCCGGTATAACCAATCAGGTTGAACTCTTTCTAAAGGTCAACCGTGAACTGCGAGTGAAAAACCGGGCCGAACTGCACCGCATAGCCAGGGACACTTCCCCGGTATTCCTGTTCAAGGGCAGCTTCAAAAGACTCGATAACGCTGCCAACCGGGCCGGGTTCGGAGACCAGCGGACCTATTATCACAACGGGAAGGAAATAGACAAACAGACCCACCTGGGCATTGACCTGGCCAGTATCCGCAACGCCCCTGTTCCCGCCGCAAATAATGGCCGCGTGGTGCTGGCTGCGTCCGATTTCGGCATATACGGAAACGCGATCATCATTGATCACGGCATGGGACTTCAGACCCTGTATTCACATCTCAGCCAGATGGATGTCGCTCCCGGAGACATGGTCGAACGCGGCCAGATTATCGGCAAGACCGGTGCAACAGGCATGGCCGGCGGAGACCACCTGCATTACGGCGTTATCTGCTCCGGCATCCCCGTCAACCCGGTTGAATGGTGGGACGCGCGCTGGATCAAAAACAACATTACCAGCAAGTTGAAATAAGGGATTACCATAAGAACGCAAAAGGGGGGGACATCGTGATCGATGTCCCCCCTTTTGCGTTTCAATCCGCGTGAACAGGTGTGCTCTTCAGCAACTCTGCCCTTCCTGATTATATTTATTGGCAGCTGTCATTTTCGATATTTTTGAATCCGCAAAGAATTATCCCGGCAATGATTGCCGTGATCGGCGCAACCAGCACAAGTCCGACACTTCCGACCAAGGTACGGAAAACCTCGGCTGCCACCAGTTTGAAATTAAGCATCCGCGTAAAAGAGGCTCCCTTGGAAACAAACAGCATCAGCATGGTCAGGTAACCGCCGGAATATGCCAGCAGCAGAGTCGTTGTCATCGTACCCGTAACCATCCTTCCTACGTTGAAGCCTGACTTTATAAGGTCCTTACGCCCGATATCCGGCCGCTTGCTCAATACTTCATTCATGGATGCGGTGACGTCCATGGCAATATCCATGGCCGCTCCGGAAGCCCCCAGAATGACCGAGGAGTAAAAAATATCCCGCAGATCCAAGGAAAAATGACCTGAAAAATAAAGAAGCGTGGCAAATGGAGCCGTCATGCCTGAAAGCCTAAGCTTTTCCCCGAAAAAGAGAGTCAGTCCCAATGCCAGAAAAAGCCCGATAAGTGTTCCGGCTGTTGCAATAAGCGTAACCCGCGAAAAACCGGCCACCGAAGTTATGATGACCACGGTCAGCAGGGTCAGGGTAATAACGGTCAGCCAAACCGGATTTCCGCCGGAAAGAAGTTCCGGAATGAAAAATCTCCACAAAATATAAGCGCTTGTCACGAAGCTGAATAAGGCTTTCAATCCTATGGTCCGGGCATAAATTAGCAGGATCAGAACGAAAAGTCCGAAAAGGAGCATCTCCCACCCCTGCCGGTACTGGTTGACCGCCCTGGCATCCTCCGGTTTATCGCCGTTCATGCGTACGGCCATAAGCATGGTGTCTCCCGGAGCGTACACCTCGTCCATTTCAGGCTGCCCTATCAGCTGATTTATCCCTCGTACTGTTTTTCCCTTGATCTCTCCCTCGGTAAGAACTGCCGTAACGTACTGGGTGCCGATTATGGCTGTTCCCATGTGCACTATGGCGTCATTATCCACCTCGGTAACCACAGCCTGCCATTCATGGATAGCCGGATCAAGGTCGTGTCCGGAACGGTCAAACCGCAGCAGACAGATAACGCCGATAATGAGCAGAATAAATACAACTGGGGTGGCAAACCTTCGCATCCGTACCTCACGAAAACATTAAAATGACCTTCTCTTTCGGGGAAGGAGCTTGGTAGCAAAGTCCAAAACGTCAGACTGTTGATAATGTGCCAGATATAAGGCGCAAGAAAAAGCATGGAACGAAGCGTATATCGACATACGTGAGTTTCATGCTTTTTCGCAGCAACGCAGCAGATGGTGCTTTATCAGCAATCTGAGGCCCCCGTTTTTTTCGGGGGCCTTATTTTAACAAAGTGACATATTGTGCAGTCCTTTAGGGACGCCGGTCAACAGCCTAGTTGTTGTAGGGAATCCTGGAGTATTTTTCCTGCGGACCGTAGGTTGCACCGAGCAGAGCTTTTGAGTCGGTCTTTTTATAGTCGGACAGCTTCACGCCGATAGCCTGTGCAATGCGGGTGGGGATGTCGGTATTGTCGATAAAACCGCGGAACATGTCAGCGTCAACACCGACAGCGGTGGCAGGAATAACGGTTCCGGTATGAACGAAGGAAGTCCAGAAAACACGGGCTCTCTGGGAGATAAGGTCGGTAACGGCAACCATTGTCGGAGTGTAGGAGTAACCGTAAAGGACCTTGTCCTTCTTATCGAGGCTCTGGTTCTTGTCCTGAACCAGCATTGCGTCCATGAGGACTTTGTCTTCGCTGGGAGTACGGTCGGTCAGGCCCCATTTTTCTTCAACATACCTGATGAAATCGGCATGACGTTTTTTGAGGTCAGCTTCTTTCTTGGCCAGCTTGTTGTAGTATCCGTTCAGGTTGTCTTCTGCGGAAACACTTACTTTTTCCAGCGCCTTGAGATTAAGGAAGTAACCTTTGGAGTCCATTGAGATACCAAGACCTGCACCACCGGTTTCATGGTCGGCAGCGGTAACAATGAGGGTTTCATCGGGGTGCTTGAGGTAAAAGTCGTATGCGACCTTTACTGCCTCGTCCATTGCGAGAGTATCAAGGATTGCCGACTTTGCATCATGGGCGTGAGCAGCGTGGTCGATGCGTCCGCCTTCAACCATGAGGAAGAAAGGCTTGCCCTGTGCAGCAAGGGAAGCAACTGCTTTTTCAGTGATTTCGCTCAAAGCAGGGATCTTGTTTTTCTTGAGGTCGCTGTTGCGGCGGGCAACTTCGTAAGGGATATGGCTGTAGGCCAGAACGGCAAATACTTTTTCACCTTTTTTGGGCTTGTAAGCGCGGAACGCATCACGGGCGGAATCACCGACAAAGGTTTTGTAACCCTTGTCTGCAAACATTTTTACAACGTCAACATCGTCTTTGCGCTTGGACTTCAAGCCCTCTGCGTTGTTTTTGGCTACGAAATGGCGATAGCCGCCGCCGGCGAGGAAATCAAAACCGGAATCGGCCTGATCAACCGCAATCGCATTTTCTGCGTCACGATCAACATTGTGAGCGGAAAATGAAGCGGGAGTGGCGTGTGTGAGACGGGTGGTGGTAATTACACCTACGGCATAGCCCTTATCCTTGGCTGCTTCGGCAATGGTCTTGAGGTCTCTGCCGTCGGGAAGCTTTGCAAGGTAGCCGTTGGTGGTCTTGTACCCGCAGGAAAGTGCAGTACCGCCTGCTGCGGAGTCGGTAATAAGGGTGTTGTCGGAATAGGTGGTAACCAGAGCAGTATCGGGAAACGAGTTCATTACCAGTTTTGCATCGGGATTACCGGTTTCCATTTTGTTGTACAGTTCAGCGGCCATACGCTGTGTGGGGCCGAGACCGTCTCCGATGAAGTAGAAAACATACTTGGGACCGGCCGCAAAAGCGCTGACGGCCAGCAGGCAAATACAGAATGCCAATGCTGAAGGACGAAGAATTCTTTTAAACATACTCACTCCAAACCAAATTAGGGTTACGCTTCGCGTACTAAATTTCGGCAGGTACGCGAAGCACCATGCTCTCCCGGATCGGCTAATCATAATTGAAAAGCATATTTTCAGGTTCGCATTACAACATTCACAAATGAACACTGTCGGCTGCCGGCATAGAGACAATGCCGGTTTTTATTCCCAACAAAACATCCGACATCTGGTTCTCTGCATACTTTTTCAAGGATTTAAAAAAGTTGAAATCACCTTAAAATGAATTGAAATTATGTCAATAGGGTCACATTGTACAAACTACGGCTCCTTCTTTGTAACACAATCGTAACATTTCGGAATGTATTTATTAATGCAATAGGATTTTTTTTGTTAGATTATGTAAATTATTTTACATATAAATAAGTGTCGGAGTCTTTTTAAGAAAAAAAAGTAACTAAATGAAAGAAGCACGCGCAATATTAATAAAATATATTTCAATTATGAACTGATATCCATATCAATCTTATCGGCAATATCTTCAACCAAGACAGTATAAACGATGTCTCTGTACTTTTATAAGGACACTGATTGCTTATTAGACAATACTCCAGAGCATGGAAAATAATTCCGCATTTTTCTGAATATAGCCCGTAATAACATTCTGCACATAACCGGATATCGATTAAATTTCCTGATCATTGACACAGTAAAAACCACTTAGAACTGTTAACTTGTTGATTTGTGTTTATTAATCCTAAACGGTCTGTTTCTTGTAGAATGGAATGCAGGTAAACCATGGACAGATTATTCCACAACAGTAAAGGGAAGGTGGAGTATGTGGAAAGCAATGATCATCCTGGCAATCGTCCTGGCAATTCCGGTAATTACAAATTCATATGCAGCCGGCATTGAACCTGTAAGAAACGAATCTTTTTCAGAGCGTGCAGAGAGAAATGTCGAGTTCAACAACAGATCCGTATCCGATGACACGGCAAATTTCATGAACTTTAGCGAGGACATCAAGGCCGGTTTTGTTTTCGGCCTGAACAACGATGAAGAATCATATAATGACGGACCTCAGGACAACTCCGGAGGTATGGGGATTGGAATAGGATTCGGTTTCAGTTTTTAGCGACAGTTTCGGTTCCCGGATTTATGGTAAACAATCCGGACTTATTGACAACCTGCCAGAAAACGGACTCAGCGGTCGCGTCCTGCCCTGCCCCATACGTCTGTCCGTTGGTGAGAATCACAAAATAATATCCCCTGTACCGAAAGGCCAGAGAAGTATAAATTCCCGCAAAATCACCATTATGGCCGATCGCATCGGCTTTGTTCATCAACCCCAGACCGTATGAAACACCATAGAGCATGGCCGGTTTGAAACAGAACTGTTCATGCAAGATATCCTCGTCTATTCCGTATCCGTTCAGATAGGATTTCAACCAGACCATTATGTCTCTGGCTGTAGATACACCATTGCCGGAACACCAGGCCCAGGAAGGATTAATTACTCTGCTCAGGTCCTTTACCCGGCCTGTTTCAGGATTATAATCGTACCCCCGCGCATAAGGAGAGCGCATTCGAGTACAGGTAGGAAAAGAAGTGGACCGGAACTTCAGCGGGCCGAGAATCCTTTTCTGGACCTGATTTTCAAACGTGTCCCCGGTCAGCCTTTCAAGAATAAGCCCCAGCAGCACATAATTTGAATTACTGTACTCGAAAATTGTTCCTGATGGTCCGCACGGACAGCGACGGAACTCCAGTAATCCTTCCGGGGTCCATTTTTTCCGAGGGGTTGTTCTGAATTCCGCCAGAAAAGCCCTGTTATCTGCAAAATTGCCTAAATTGCTCCTCATCTGCAGCAGATGTCGTATCGTTACCGGGTTATCTTCCGCAATCATGTCCGGCAGAATACTATGAACCCTCGCATCGAGCTCAACTTTGCCTTCGCTGACCAGCATAAGCACCAGCGAGGCAACAAATGTTTTGGTTATACTGCCTATTCTGAACCTGTGCCCTGCAGAAACGGGCATTCTCGGGTTTATCACCCCCACGCCGGTACTCATGGTCCACTTTTCACCTTCCGGAGTTTCAACGCACATTACGGCGCCTGGAATCTTCAGTTCCTTCACCGAAGTCACGAAAACACTGCGGACATCATCACGCGTTCCGGCCAGACTTGCTGTTCCCGCACATAATGTGAACCAGATAAAAAAAATATAGACTGTCGCTTTTCCCGTCACAACTTCAACCAGAACCTTTTCAGACAAATAAAACTTCCGGAAACAGTCCATGCCTGCAAAATTTAATTTCACTTCGCATGGACCATGCCTCCCCTGCGGATATCAACCAGCCTCTTGAGAGTTAGCATAATATCTCCCGAGCTCAAAACATTCTATTATACAATTAGCTCGCTAACTCTTTTGGGAACAACGGAAATGTCCATATATAAATTGATAATCACCAAGTAAAATACGCAATAAAAAAGATCTGAAACCAACGCAATAAACATCGGTTTCAGATCTTTCAGATAATATTCTTTCGGGCTTAGAGAGTTCCTTGCGGATACCCCGCTCAACCGATTCAAATGCAATTAATGCGGCTGGCTCTGATATTCATCCTTGATCAGGTTCAGGGCGATGGGTGTAACGTTGTTACGTCCTCTGAACAGTTCTTCCGCGGTCAGACTGTCCAGAGCACAACTCAGAACCTCGTCCATGTTTTCCACGGGGATTATTTCCAGATCAGTCAGAATTTCGTCCGGAACCTCTTTGAGGTCCTTTTTGTTATCAATGGGGATAAGGACTGTTTTCGACTGTCCCCTGTGAGCAGCCAGCAGCTTTTCACGCAGTCCGCCGATGGGAAGCACCCTTCCGCGAAGAGTTATCTCGCCGGTCATGGCCAGATCATGGCGAACAGGCACGTTGAGGAAGGCCGATGCAATGGCGGTACAGAGTGTGATACCGGCCGAAGGACCGTCTTTCGGAGTTGCACCTTCCGGCACGTGCACATGCACATCGATTTTTTCATGAAAATCAGATTTCAATCCGAACAGATCGGAACGGGACCGGATGTAGGACAGGGCCGCCTGTGCTGATTCCTGCATTACATCACCCAGCTTTCCGGTTATGACCACCTTGCCCTTGCCGGGCATGAGGACAACTTCCACCATCAGCATCTCGCCGCCGACCTGAGTGTAAGCAAGTCCTGTTGCAACACCGACGAGAGATTTTTCCTCTCTTGAACCGAAACGGAATTTATACACACCGAGAATCGAGGTGAGGTTATCCCGCTCCACCTGCATGTTTTTGTCCCTGTCACCGGATTCCACAATCTGCATGGCGGTCTTGCGGCAGACCCGAGCCAGTTCCCTTTCAAGACTTCTGACACCCGCCTCTTTTGTGTAAGTGCGGATAATGTCCAGCATTGCTTCATCGGAAACGGCAAGGTTTTCTTCCTTGAGGCCGTGTTCCTTGATCTGTTTGGGCAGCAGGAAATCCTTTGCGATATGCATTTTTTCGGTTTCCAGATAGCCCGGCAGAGTAATGATCTCCATACGGTCCTGCAGCGGAAGAGGAATGGAATGCAGATCGTTCGCCGTGGTAATGAAAAATACCTTGGACAGATCGTAATCCAGATCAAGGTAATGATCGCTGAATGTTCCGTTCTGCTCCGGATCAAGCACTTCAAGAAGAGCCGCCGAGGGGTCACCCCTGAAGTCGGTGCTCATCTTGTCCACTTCGTCCAGACAGATGACCGGGTTGCTGAACTCGCAGCGGCGCAGGGACTGGATGATCTTACCGGGAAGAGCCCCGACATAAGTACGCCTGTGACCTCTGATTTCAGCTTCATCGCGTACACCGCCGAGAGAAAGGCGCACGAATTCGCGGTCCATGGCTCTTGCAATGGACTTGGCGATGGAGGTTTTACCTACTCCGGGAGGGCCTGCAAAACAGAGGATGGGACCTTTGATCGTTTCGACCAGAGACTGCACGGCCATGTATTCAAGGATACGTTCCTTGGGCTTTTTGAGTCCGTAATGGTCCTCATCCAGAATTTCGCGTGCTCTGGAGATATCAAGCTTGGTCTTTTTGTAGCTGTTCCACGGAAGTTCCATAACCCAGTCTACGTAATTTCTTACGACCGTGTATTCTGCGGAAGACGGCGCCATCTGACGCAGCTTCTTGATTTCCTTGCGAACCCTGTCGCGCGATTCATCATCCATCTGCTTGGCGTCAAGCTGTTCTTCAAGGTCGTGGGCTTCCGCCTGAGGATCGTCCTCGCGGCCCATTTCCTTGTTGATGGCCTTCAGCTTTTCATTGAGATAGTATTCGCGCTGGTTCTTTTCCATCTGTCCTTTGACGCGGTTCTTGACCCGCTTTTCAATGGACACGATTTCGATTTCGCCAAGCAGAAGTTCATAGACCGCTTCAAGACGCTCAAGGGGGTCAACCATTTCAAGAATGCCCTGCTTCTTGATGAACTCAACCTTCAAATGCGGCATTATCGAATCGGCCAGTTTTCCTGCCGAGCGGATAGTGGAGATGGCCAGAACCGTTTCCGGGGCAATTTTCTTGTTCACCTTGCCGAAATTTTCAAGAGCTTCGTGCACGGAACGCACCAGTGCCTCGGTAGCATTCTCTTCTGCATGAAGATCATCCACCCTTTCAATATCTACCAGGGGAAAATCTTCCTTGAAGGTCATGCCATCGGCATCCGGATTCCATGACGCACGGTAAAGGCCTTCGAAAAGGACCTTGATGGTCCCGTCCGGAAGTCTGAGCATCTGAAGAATCTTGCTCACGGTACCGATGCGGAACAGATCGCTCGGAGCGGGTTTTTCCTTTTCCGGGAATTCCTGTGTGACCAGAAAGATCTTCTTGTCATATTCGGCAATAGCTTCCTCAATGGCCTTGATCGACGACTCGCGTCCGACGAAAAGCGGCACTATTGATCTGGGAAACATAACCACTTCCCTGAGGGACATCATCGGAAGCCTGTTTTTATCAGCGGATGAGCCACTTTCATAAACTGTGGACGACATTTATCCTCCTACCTTAAACCCGGATACGGATTGCAAGAACCGTTACGGTTCTGAGTGAATATTTTATCTTACCAAATTTTATCTTATTCAGGATAACAATTTCTTTATCCGAAAATTCCTCTTAAAATAACCGATTTGATAAACAGGCGTTCACGCCCGTAATTAAATCAACCGATTGTAATGGATCATGTAATACCTAGACCCGGTTTGTCAAACTTGAGTAATGAAATTTCAGATGAAAAGAGGAGAAAAAACTGAATCAAGGAATGTTCAACACCTGTCCATTCCTTATTTCTATCGGAAGAATCCGGAAAATTATTAGCCTTTGGACCTGTCTTCAAGAATATCGTTACAAAGCCATAATCCCAAAAAAGCCTCCGTTCAAACGAACGGAGGCCATTGTAATTAAATTGTCGAGGAAAATCCCCGGCAGGCTGCTAAGCGCTTTTTATTTCGTTATGAAAAAAAAGCAGCGGTTCTATGCCGGATTCAACAACGCTCTTGTTTATTACGCACTCCTTGACTCCGGTAAGGGAGGGAAGCTTGTACATAATATCGAGCATGATGGATTCCAGAACGTTACGCAGCCCTCTGGCTCCGGTCTTTCTCTTCACCGCCATAGCGGCGATGGATTTGAGAGCGTTCTCGGTAAAGGTCAGACGAACACCGTCAATGTCGAACATTTTCTTGTACTGTTTGACGAGAGCGTTCTTGGGCTCCGTAAGAATCCTTACCAGATCCTCTTCGGTAAGCTCGGAAAGAGCTGTCTGTACCGGAATACGCCCTACAAATTCAGGGATAAGCCCGAATTTTACCAGGTCGGCAGGTTCAGCCTTGGAAAAAAGCTCGCTGATGCCCTTTTCGGTCTTGGTTTCAACCTTCGCACCGAATCCTATTCCCGAACCGGACATACGCTGCTGAACAATGCTGTCCAGACCGATGAAAGCCCCGCCGAGAATGAACAGGATGTTCGAGGTATCGAGGCGGATAAACTCCTGCTGCGGATGCTTGCGTCCACCCTTGGGCGGGATATTGGCTTCGGTTCCCTCAATAATTTTGAGCAGAGCCTGCTGTACGCCCTCACCCGATACATCACGGGTGATGGAGGGGCTGTCGCCCTTCCTGGAGATTTTGTCGATTTCATCAATGTATATGATCCCGCGCGAAGCAGCATCAATATCATAATCGGCATTCTGCAGCAGTTGAACAAGGATGTTTTCCACGTCCTCGCCAACATATCCGGCTTCGGTCAGGGTTGTTGCGTCGGCAATAGCAAACGGAACCTTGAGCACACGGGCCAGAGTCTGGGCCAGCAGGGTTTTACCAGAACCGGTGGGGCCGATAAGCAGGATGTTGCTTTTATCTATTTCAACATCATCGGCAGAACTGGATTTGGAATAAAAAACACGCTTGTAGTGGTTGTGGACAGCCACCGCCAATATCTTTTTAGGATAATCCTGGCCGATAACATACTCGTCAAGGAGTTCCTTGATTTCCTGAGGCGAGAGGAGCTTTCCAGCATCAAACTCTTCGCTGACTGCTTCCTGAGCCATGATGTCGTTGCAGAGCTGCACGCACTCATCGCAGATGTACACATCCGGACCGGCAATCAGTCTCTGAACTTCATCCTGCGATTTGGAGCAGAAAGAGCAGCGGAGGTCCTGTCCCGAACCTTTTCTATCCTTACTCATCCGGAATTAACCTTCCTTGGATTCAATTTTCCCACGGGATTCAATGATCTTGTCGATCAGACCGTAATCAAGTGCCTCCTGGGCGGACATGAAATAATCACGGTCGGTATCCTTTTCTATTTCCTCAACCGTCTTGCCGGAAGCGTCAGCCATAATGGAGTTGAGCGACTTCCTGAGACGCAGAATTTCCCTGGCCTGGATATCGATATCCGTGGCCTGACCCTGAGCACCGCCGAGAGGCTGGTGAATGAGGATGCGGCTGTGCGGCAGGGAATAGCGATGCCCTTTCTCCCCTGCGCAGAGCAGGAAAGCACCCATGCTGGCGGCCTGTCCCATACACAGAGTGGCAACCGGGGCGGAAATATATTTCATTGTATCATATATAGCCAGTCCGGCAGTGACAACCCCGCCGGGGGAGTTGATGTACATGTATATTTCTTTTTCCGGATCTTCCGATTCAAGAAAAAGAAGCTGTGCGCAGATTACGCTGGCTACATGGTCGTTGACTTCGCCGCTGAGCAGTATGATCCTGTCCTTAAGCAGACGTGAATAGATATCGTAGGCACGTTCCGTACGCCCTGTGGTTTCAATAACAATAGGTATGGTTCCAGACATCAATTTCTCCCGATGAGGACATTAATATTATGAAAAACCGTGTTTACTTAACTAAAAATTATATCCTGCGCTAAAGCGGACCCTTTTCGATTTTGTATCCTAAACATTTGATGACACAAGTACAAGTATAAATCCGGCACAGACAACTTTAGAATGAAAGAACATAATATGCCCTGAGGGGGCAAAGTCAACCCGCAAAAACGAATCAAATAAAACGGCGGCACAGTTCTTGGAAACCATGCCGCCGAAGTCTGTATAAAAAACCGGCAGAAGACTATGCTTCGTCTTTTGCCACAGGATCAATTTCAGTTACATCGGCATTTTCATAGATGAACTCTGCGGCCTTGTCGGCAAGCAGCCTGTCCTTGAGGGGGATAAGCAGGTTGTTCTCTTCGTAGTAGGATTTAACCGAGCTGAAATCCTGACGGGTCTGCTGTGCAATCTGGTAAAGAGCACCCTCTACTTCGTGAGGTTCAACGGTGAGTTCTTCACGTTTTGCAACAGTGAGCAGGAATATTTCGGTACGCACGGATTCTTCGGCCATGGGACGCTGCTCTTCACGCAGTTCTTCGATGGATTTACCCAGAGATTCAAAGCTCTTACCGGAACGTTCGGTACGGGAAACAACATCCTGAACCATGCGATCGAGACGGTCTTCAAGCAGGGACGGAGGAAGCTGGAAGTCGAGTTCTTCAGCAATGCCCTTGATGAGCTTGGTCTGTGCAGCACTCTTGCAGAGCTGTTTGCGGTTGGCCATGTAGGACTGCTTGATAACTTCACGCATTTTTTCAACGGATTCGAAACCGCCGGCTTTTTTAACTACGTCATCAGTAAGTTCAGGCAGCTTGCGTTCCTTTACGGCATGCACGGTTACCTTCATGGTAGCGGTCTTGCCGGCCAGGTCGGTGTTGATGAAATCTTCGGGGAAGGTGATGTCGGTTTCCCCGGATTCTCCGGCTTTGAGAGTCTTTACGAAATCTTCGAATTCCTTGAGGGAATGACCTTCACCGATGGGCAGGTCGAAGTTGTCGGCCTGAATGCCGGGAACAGGTTCACCGTCAATTTCGGTGGAGAAAGTTACGGAAGCAAGTTCACCGTCTTTGGCGGGACGATCATCGTCGATGGGAGCAATCTTGGCCATGGACTGGAGGAGCCTGGTTTCAACTTCAGTAAGTTCCGAATCTGCAACTTCAGCACGTTCTTCATCAACCTTGAGTCCGAGGTAGACCGGGGTTTCAAATTCGGGAACGATTTCGAATTTGATAACGTAGTTGAAATCCTCTCCGCGAACGAGTTCCTTGGAGTCTACATCTATTTTGGAAACAGGAACAAAGGACTGCCCGTTCAGGATCTCGTTGATCTGGTAGTTGATCAGGTCGGTGGTAGCTTCACTGATGATCTGTTTCTTGTACTTGGACTGGATAACCGAAGCGGGAACCTTGCCCTTTCTGAAACCCTTAACAGGTGTCTGGACCTTGTACATAGCAATAGTAGCATCCAGCGCGGCACCGACTTCTTCTGCAGAAACGGAAACTTTTATTTCTCTTTCTACCGGTGAAATTTCTTCAATATTAAAATCCATCTTAAGGCATCCTCCTAAAATATCCGCCGCGCCCGATACGGGGGGCAGTTGGGTTCTTCAGCTTATGCAGGCGGAAAGTGAAGTCTTTCACATTTCCCGTACAAAAGAATTGGGATTATTTAGGCAGTTCTGCCACAAAGTCAACCCCTGAGAAGGATTCCATTACAGATTATATCGTTTTGCACAATCTTTTTCGTAAAATACGCGACCAGACCACCCACGACCAAAAAAAAGCGGCCTGTTGTTCAGACCGCCCTACGGACAGAAATACCGATTCGATGCCGATTTCTAAGCAGCTATCTTCTCTTTGAGACCATCCATTTTACCTTTGATCCGTTTTATCAGATTCGCCTGCCCCTTGTGGTCCGGGTTCAGAATATTCACTGCCGATGAATAGGCGTCAATCGCTTCACCGAATTTTCCGCTCATCTGGTAGACCACAGCGAGGTTGTTATACATTGTGGCCTTATGGATTTTTTTGGACTTGCAGCCGGATAATGATATCGCCGTTCTGAGGTTGTTTTCCGCAGTAAAAAAATCACCTCTGTTGCATGCTTCCATACCCTCACGGCTGAGCTGCCAGACTTTACTGAATCCGCACATTATATTCTCCTTGTTCAGGTTGTTATTCTTTTTCGGTCAACTTTTGGATAATATATTGATAACGATTTTCAATGTCAAGTGTGTTGAATAAAAAAAGGGCAGCCGGCTCCGAGCTGCCCTTACGAGAAACCAGTCTACCTGAGGACTGTATGTCAGGCTGTCTGTGATGCCTTGACCGGTGCAGGGCCGAAGACGGACGAGGTGTACTTGACATACCAGGCTGCAGACTGGACCTGAATGATATAGGCCATTGCGATTACCAGTGCGGCGTCAGAACCTTGGGGGCCGAAAGCGTTGATGGCTATGGCCAGCGCAATGGACAGGTTGCGCATTACCGAACCGTAAACAAGGGCAATGGCATCACCGCGCGGAAGAAAGGTACGGCCTATGATTGTGCTAAGGATATAGTTGAAGGCATAGAGAATCAGAAGCGGAACAAGTATTCCGACCAGCACCTCTGGTGCTGAAGCTATCGTCCTGGCCTTGAGTGCAAGCGCTACAAAGACAATACCGAGTACTCCGAGGGTGGAAAGAGGAGGAAACTTCGGGCCTATGAACTTCTGAAAATCCTCCTGTCCGTATCTGGCTACCATGATCCGCTGGGTTGCATAGCCCAGTGTCATGGGCAGAAAGACGATAAAAAAGATCTGCTTCATCACCGAGGTAAGGTTTATCTCGATAGTTGCACCCATAAGCGCCTTGACGAAAAACGGAGTTGCCAATGAACCGCAGATAAGCCCGATAACGGTCATCTTGACTGCCGCGGACATATTACCCTTTGCAAAACCGGTCCATGAAATGGTCATTCCGCTGGTGGGAACAAGCCCGGCAAGAAGCAGCCCGAGAGCCATATACGGCCGGTCGGAAAAGAAATACATTCCGAACCCGTAAGCCACGAAAGGCACAACCGCGAAGTTGATTATCTGGGTAAGCATCTGAGCCTTTACATCTCCTCCTTCAAAGACCTTTTTGATCTTCAATGTAACCATCATGGGATAGACCATCAAAAAGGTGAAGGGTATGATCATGGACTTCAGCCACCTCGGATCGGCCAGAAGGCCGTAAGCGAACCCGCCCAGCATCATCAGCGGGATGGCGACAATAAGATTCTGTGATATTTTTCTGAGTAATTTCCACATAATGATTCTCCTTGTTTACAAACTTAGGGACATACGGGTAAAACCAACAACCCGTGCTCCAACCATCTTGCCCGAATGGTCCTGCCGCAATCAGGACACTTGAAACTGAAAATTCCGGGTCGGCGGCCCAATGGGGCGAGCAGCTTGAACGAGCAGTGCGGACAATGTATCGTGGCCGTATTCACGAGCGCCTCCTTTTATACTGAACTTGAATAAAGGATTACCCGCTGGAAGGATCAGTTGCATTGATCATGATCAACAGAATTAAGACCGGTGAAGA
This sequence comes from Maridesulfovibrio sp., assembly GCF_963677005.1. Lineage (NCBI taxonomy): Bacteria > Pseudomonadati > Thermodesulfobacteriota > Desulfovibrionia > Desulfovibrionales > Desulfovibrionaceae > Maridesulfovibrio > Maridesulfovibrio sp. Next base: position 995,754 of record NZ_OY781616.1, read on the forward strand.
AAAATGACAAAAGCAGAAATAGAAAAAGCAGTAAGAGAAATACCCCTTTTTTCACGACTCAAGGACGAACAGATAATCAGACTGTCCGCTCGCGCCACGGTCAGCAGCATTCCGAAGAAATCCACTTTTTTCAGCGAAGACAGCTCTTCTCAGGGATTGCATGTGCTCATTTCCGGGAAGGTGAAACTTTTCAAGATTGCAGAGGACGGCAAGGAACAGACAATTTTCGTTTTCGGTCCGGGAGAACCGTTCTGTCTCTGTTCTGTTTTTTCCGACGGAATTCTTCCGGCCAACATGGCCGCTCTGGAAGACAGTGAGGTGCTCTACATAAGTCCGCAGGAATATGAAAACATGGTCAGGGAGGACCCCACAATTCTTATGAGTATGATGCGGGTCATGTCCCGCAGACTGAAGGATGCCATGAACATGATAGACTCCCTGTCGCTTAAACAGGTGCCATCACGGCTTGCGGCCTATTTCATGAGCAGGGAAAAGGACGGGGTTGTGGAACTCGATATCTCGCACAGGGAACTGTCCAAAATCATCGGCATCACCCCGGAAGCACTTTCCAGAACTCTTAAAAAAATGGCTGCCGGAGGGCTGCTGGAAGTGAACGGATCTGAAATACGGATAACGGACATGAAAGCGCTTGAACTTTGCGGGGACGGCTCATGCCTTTAATGATGGGAAATTAGTACAGTCAGTGTGCCTTTGTTATTCACCTACCCGGCTTACGCCCAAAATATCCATTTCCGTTTCGGAAAGACCCAAAGCGCGCAGTAGCCGGCGATTTCCCCGCACACCTGCGATTGAATCGCCTCCTGCCCTGTAAATTAGCTCTTTCATGTCTGCCAGCCAGGCGCGTGCGAGACCGATCATTTTTTCAGCCGCCAGTTCAGGATGCTGTCTCCGGGAAAGCCTGACGTCCTCCGTGGCAATGCCCCAAGCGCACTGCCCGCTGCGACACTGCCCGCAAAGCGTGCAGCCAACGGCAATACGTGCAACGGGCCCGATATCAACGGCATCCGCCCCCAGCATCACGGCCTTGGCGGCATCGGCTCCGGACCGTATGCCCCCGGAAACGATAAGAACCACCTTTGAGCGCAGGCCTTCCCTTTGCAGCCGTTCATCCACTAGAGCAACAGCCACTTCTATGGGAAGCCCGGAACGGCAGCCGGAACCGAGAGCTCCTGATCCGTTCAAATCGCCGTATGCGTCAATCAGCACGGCATCCGCACCTGCCCGGACTGCCATTTCTGCTGCCGCGGCAACCTCGTGCATGGCCGGAAGTCTGACCATGAGCGGTTGCCAGTCTCCGGCTGTTTCTTTGATTTTCAAAACGCGCTTTCGCAACGCGGTTTCATTCGGATCAAATATTATTTCAAAACCTGCGCTTCCATTAAGACATTCACCCAAACCTGCCGGTTCGTCAGGATCGATCACAGCCAAGGCAGACTTCCCCGCTTCGCCTAATAACTCCAGTTTCTTACCCGGCACAGAGCAGACGGTCCCCAACTCCCCGGCAGCCATTGCAGCAGCCAGATGCAGATTGCTGTTGACCTGTTCCAATCCGAATCCGGCAAAGACCAAAGGGAGCGCGATTGCCGGAAACAGGCTGGACGCGGTCTTTTTGGAAGAATCTACTTTCGCATCGGTTGATCCGGCCTTAAGTCCGGCGTTCAATCCCGAAGGGACCTCAATTTGATCCGCCGGATATTCTATGGAACTGAACTGCCCTGCGGGACGCACGGTATCCGGTAGCAGGTTGTCCCAATAGCGCACTGCTCCTTCGCAAGAATCGGATTTAGTATATGAGTGCCCTACTCCATGATCAGGCATTGCAATCCGCCGCAAAGCCCCTGCTGACCAACCGTCCACATTCCGCAACGAGCAATTGTTTTTTACAACGCTGAGTGCTCCTATTGGACACAATGCCGCGCACCGATGGCAACCCACACACTTTCCATTGTCGTGAACGACTTTTCCCATCCTTTCGTTCCAGGAATGGACATCAAAAGGACACTGCCCGATGCAGACCCTGCACCCGATGCACAGATCAGGATCACGGATGATTCGGAAATCATGAAACAAATCAACACCCTTATCAAATAACAAGAAAAACTCCTGAAAAATGTCTATCGGACATGCCACATGCGCCAACTCGCCCCAATACATGCGATGAGGGGCAACGGCTCCGCGTCAACAGGCTGAAATGAATATTTAGCGGACAGAAGGCCAAAAGGAAATATTGCGGGCCGGTGAATAGCCCTGCCTGAATGCGAGTTCCAGATTTGTAAACGACACCCTGTTTGCCGGATTTATCTTGGAAACTATGCCGCATTTTTCGGGAAAGCACCTGTGGCTGCGCCGGTTCCCTATCCATGTTTGCCCGGCTTTACCCTCTTTCAATACGACAGGCCAGAAACCTTTCTGCCCGTTTATGGCTCGGCATTGGGCTTCGAGAATTTTTTTACGGTAATCCTTATGGTTGTTTCCATGGTAATAAAAGTAGGCGTAACCGTTTTCGACCATATATTCATTCACGAAGATATTCCCGGCAAAGACCCACGCGACCATCCGGCCATAGCGGTCTCCGCTTTTTGACGCAGCAATCACAGAGACAGTCCGACCGTTCACCATATTTCGAAGTGCCTCCCCTGCCTCACGGGCATAATAACCGTCTTTCCTGCCGTCATGTCCGATTTCCGGAGTATCGATGGATGCAAGACGCACAGTGCTGCCGTCTTCCATGACAAAGGTATCGCCGTCAATGACATACTTGACTTTGGCCTCAAAAGCACGGCCGTCGGCAGGATAAACGAAGACGAAAAGCAGAACCAAAAACAGAACGGAGCCCCGAAGGGCCCCGCTTAACTTTCCAATCAGAATAGATACGGCCAAAACCAGCTCCCTGTATACTGAGTCCACCTGTTTACTGGGCCCAGTATATAAGACCAAGAGAATGTGAATCAAGCAGAAGTTCATGCTTGGGCAGGATACGAACGGTATAACCGAACCTGCCCGCCTCGCCGGGCATGACTTCTCCCTGATACTGGTGCCATCCTGCACCGAGATCTTCTTCCGCCGTCATTATCACGGTCTTTCTTGTCAGAAAGCTGCCGCCCTGATCGACAGGTCCGGCATAGATTTCAACCTGTACATCCTTGGTGGTAAGTCCGTTGAGGAAGACTTCCGCGTTTATGATGATCGGTTCTTCCACGTAAATGTCGGTATGGGTTTCCGAAATGATATTCCGGATTTTCAACCTTGACCACTTGGTCATCAGGTCCATTCTCCAGGCCGCCAGTTCCTTGGCACCCTTGAATGAATCCGTGGACATGGTCTTATAGTTACGGAAAGCCGGAAGGTAGGCATTCTCGGTATAATCCTCGACCATGCGGTTGGCGTTGAATTCCGGTCCGAGTACGCGCAGAGCCTTTTTGACCTTGCTGATCCAACTGCGCGGAATGCTTCCGTGTCCGCGGTCGTAGAATTCCGGAATAATATCATTTTCCAGAACCTTGTAGAGAGTCTGGCTTTCCACAAAATCCTGATATTCGTGGTCGTTATAATCCTCACGGCGGCCGATTGCCCAGCCGAGGCTGTTATCGGGCAGATAGGCCTCATCCCACCATCCGTCCGGTGTGCTGAACTGAAGCACGCCGTTGGCCATAGCTTTCATGCCGCTTGTTCCGCAGGCTTCCAGAGGTCTTCTGGGTGTGTTCATCCAGACATCGCAGCCCTGAACCATGTAGTTGGCGATCTTCATGTCATAGTCTTCCAGAAAGACCATACTCATGCGGCATTCTTCACGGCGGCAGAGCTGAATAAGATCCTGAATGAGCTTCTTGCCTTCGTTATCCTGCGGATGAGCCTTTCCTGCAAAGATGAACTGGACCGGATGTTTGGTATCCGAGATAAGTCTGATCAGTCGTTCCTTGTCACGCAGCAGCAGACCGGCCCGTTTATAGGTCGCGAAACGGCGGGCAAAACCGATAGTAAGCGCGCGCGGATCAAGGACTTCGTCTGCAAGCTCAATTTCCTTGCGTCTGGCGCCGATATCTATGAGCTGCTTGCGCAGACGTTTGCGGACAAAATCCACCAGCCTTTCCCTCAGCCTTTCATGGGTACGCCACAATTCGGCATCCGGGATGTTGTCTGTCTGCTTCCACACACGGGAGCAGTCCGGGTCCTCACGCCAGTTGGGGCCGAGATAACGGTCGAAGAGCAGAGAAAAATCAGGAGCCACCCAGGTCGGCATATGAACACCGTTGGTGATCGCACCGATGGGCACATCCTCCACAGGATACTGGGGCCAGACCCGTTTCCACATATTTCTGGAAACATGGCCGTGCAGCTTGGAAACACCGTTATTGAAACGAGAAAGCTTAAGGGCGAGCACGGTCATGCAGAACTGTTCCGCGTCATCGCGGGGATCTTCACGTCCGAGAGCCAGAAAAACCTTGTATGCGAGTCCCATCGTCTGGGCATACTGTTCGAAATAAGGCCGCATCATATCTGCCGGGAAACGGTCGTTTCCGGCAGGTACCGGGGTGTGGGTGGTAAAAATGGACGAAGAAGCAACCATTTCCATGGCGGCCTCGAAAGACATGCCGTGCTCGGTCATGAACACCCTTATGCGCTCAAGACCGGCAAAAGCGGAATGGCCTTCGTTCATATGGATTACGTTCGGCTCAAGCCCCAGAACATCCAGAGCCTTTACCCCGCCGATTCCCAGAAGGATTTCCTGCCAGAGCCGCATTTCCAGATCACCGCCGTACAGACGAGCGGTTATGGTCCTGAAGTACTGCGGGTTATCGGCGATATTGGTATCAAGCAGATACAGCGTTACGCGGCCGACCTGGACATACCAGATTTTGACTTTTAGAGGTTCGCCCTTGATATCCAGGGAAAATATAACGTCCTCCCCGTCTTTACCTTTTGCAGGCTTGATGGGCATTTCCTCGAAATCATGGCTGGGGTAGCGCTCCTGCTGCCAGCCGTCCTGAGTCATGTACTGCCTGAAATAACCGTGCTGATAGCAAAGCCCTATACCCACGAGCGGGATATTTAGGTCGCTGGCGGACTTGAGATGGTCCCCGGCAAGAATTCCAAGCCCCCCGGAATATATGGGCAGGCTCAGCCCGATGCCGTATTCGAAGCTGAAATAGGCAACCACGGGGGTGCCTTTCTTCGCTCCCTCAAACTTGTACGAGCAGCTCTCGCGGGCAAGATAATTTTTCTGAACCTTGGCCGCCTCCTTAAGGCGCTGGATGAAGAAATCATCGAAAGCAAGCTCTTCCAACTGCTGCTGAGAAAGATGATTTAGAAAAGACACAGGATTCTGCTGGCATTCCCGCCAGAGGTTCTGGTCTATGGAAGAAAAGATACTCGATATGTCGTTATTCCAGACAAAAAGAAAATTGTATGCCAAGTCCCAAAGCTCTTCCAGTTGTTTGGGCAAACGAGGTACAACGCTGTACACGCGAAGTGGCTGCATGCTTATCTCCTTGAACAGATCTCGTTATGAAGGATCGCTCCTGCCGATCAGATTTTGACCGGACCTTTTATACTTATTTTTATTATTTGCCTTATTCAGGTTAACATTTCAAGGCAGTTTGGAAATATTCTTGCTAGAAAGTTGACACATTAAACAGACAAGAGCATTCTGCGCCTTCGCAATGTCTTGTGATAAGGAATAAAAAGATGACGAACCTGCAAAATCATCCTGTTGAAGTTAAAATAAAATTCCTGAATGAAACAGCCCGGAAAGGCGGTATGGACTATGCCACGCCCTTCTCTGCCGGGGTGGATCTGCGGGCCTGCATTGATGTCGATTTTATTGAACTGGCACCGGGAGAAAGATACACCTTCCCCGGCGGAATCGCAATTGAGATAACAACTCCGGGGATTGCCGGTTTTGTTTTCTCCAGAAGCGGGCTGGGAACCAAGGACGGATTGACCGTCAGTCAGGGAGTCGGAGTCATAGACCCGGACTACCGTGGCGAAATCAAGATTTCCCTGCTGAACACATCGGGGCAGAAGCGACGAATTGAGCGCGGACAGCGCATCGCACAGCTGGTTTTCATGCCCTACTGTCATGCCGCGCTCATTCCGAGTGAAGAACTCTCCGATACGCAAAGAGGCGCCGGAGGATTCGGGCACACAGGTAAGAATTAATATCTCGCAGAATAAAAAGAAAACAATGAATAAACACGATACACTTGTAGCCGAAGAAAAGGCCTCCATCTGCAGCACCTACGGAAGATATCCCGTTAACGTATCCAGAGCAAAAGGCTCCAGACTCTGGGATCTGGACGGCCGTGAATACATCGACCTCCTTTCCGGAATTTCCGTTGCCAACCTGGGCCACTGTCCGGAAGAACTGGTAGAGGTAATGACCGAACAGGCCCGCAAATTGGTACAGGTCAGCAACCTCTTTTATCAGGAAGAACAGGTGGAATGCGCTGAAAAGCTTCTTGCCACCTGCGGCGCCGGAAAGGTCTTCTTCTGCAACTCCGGTGCGGAAGCCAACGAAGCAGCCATCAAGCTTGCCCGTAAGTATATGAGAACGGTCAAAAACAGGGATGCTTATGAAATAATCACCCTTGAAGGCTCCTTCCACGGAAGGACTCTGGCCACCCTGACCGCCACAGGACAGACCGGTCCCATCAAGGACGGTTTCGCTCCCCTGCCGGAAGGGTTCAGCCATGTTCCGGCCGGGGATATTGATGCCCTGAAAAACGCCATGTCTGAAAAGACCGCTGCGGTCATGCTGGAAATGGTTCAGGGAGAAGGAGGCATCAAGCCCCTGCCCGAAGATTATGTAAAAGCCGTTGCCGCACTTGCCGAAGAAAGGGACATCCTGCTCATTGTAGATGAAGTCCAGTCCGGACTATGCAGGACCGGCAGATGGTGGGCGCACCAGCATTACGGAATAACTCCGCACATCTTCACCTCGGCCAAGGCTCTTGCCAACGGCTTGCCCATGGGAGCCATGCTCGCCATAGACGAAGTCGCCAAAGGCTTCACTCCCGGCAGCCATGCCACAACCTTCGGTGGCGGCGCACTGGTAGCCAAGGTTTCTTCCAGAGTTCTTGACATCATGACCGAGGAAAAACTTGCTGAACGTGCTGAGAAGCTGGGTAACGATTTCAAAGCGAAAGCAGCATCCCTGCAGACTAAGTTCCCGGAAAAGATAAGCTCTGTAAGAGGGTTGGGACTCATGCTCGGCATCGAACTGTCCATGGACGGAAGCGAGATATTTGCCGCTCTGCGCGACAAAGGCTTCATACTCAACCTGACCAAGGGAAAAATCCTGAGACTGCTTCCGGCCCTGACCATAGACAGCAAAGACCTGGACACTTTTCTGGAAGCCCTTGAAGAATTGCTTGAAAACGCGCAATAGCTTGACTGCGGCTTTTCCAGAGCTTAATTTATAGATATGAAAGACAGGGCGGCCCGGCAGCAGTGCCGTAGGCCGTCCTTGAAAAAATTCATGGATCAGGACTCCGCCACAGAATAGAGCTTTCTGCGCAGAAACCTCCCGGTGACGGATCAGATTAGAGGCATTTCCGCCGATTGTCCGGATATTCCGGACTGAACGGACCGGTTTGAAGATCGCATAAGCAGCGACCTGCGGTCCAAAATTCGGATATGGAGAGCAGCATGGATGATGTAGCACTGGCAAATCCTGTTGAAAGCGGGGTCATAGACACCAACATGTTTCCGCTGATTCCTACTGAACGGCCGGATCATGTTGCGGCCGCTCTTGATGAACCGGCCATGAAGGCTCACGAAGAAGCCCAACAGCGGGTTGTTGATGAAGCCATCCACAGCCTGACGGGTAAGGGTCGGCTCATAGACAGAATAATCTGACGCAAAGACTACTGGTCGGCAGCATCCATGAAACAATAAATACATCCCGAAACCGAAAGCCCAAATACTGACTTCAGTAGTTGGGCTTTTTACGTTATTGAACGGTACCAGGAAACAAAACAGACAAAAGGATTTTGAACATGTCCAATTTACTGAGAATACAATTCACTCTGCCTGAAGATGCCAGCGATGAATGCCAGATATATCTTGGCGCACGGGTCGCCCATGGGTGGGAGGAAAAACCGCTTGATGACGATTCGGTCCTTTATACAATCCATCTTGAAGACCACCCCCTCGGAATGGAGATAGTAGAAGAAATAAAAAAACGCTGGCCTGAATCCGGCTGTCAGCATGAAGAGATTGAAGCGGAAAACTGGGGACTCGCCTGGAAGGATTATTTTGAACCCATAAGCTGCGGCCGATTTGAAATTCTCCCACCGTGGCTGCTGGACAGGAAAACGGAAGGACAGACCCAGATAATCATCGAGCCCAAAATGGCGTTCGGTACCGGCAGCCACCCGACCACAGCCCTGTGCCTTGATCTGATCAGCGACCTTGCGGAGCACGGCAGGCTGGATGAGACAATGACCTTTTTTGACCTCGGCACAGGTTCGGCCATTCTGGCAATCGCGCTGGCCAAGCTCGGGCTTAAAGGAGTCGGGGTGGATATCGACCCGCAGTCGATTGTCTGCGCCAGGGAAAACGTGGAAAACAACGATGTGGACGGAATAACTCTTTCCGTGGGCAGTGCCTCAAGCATTGATCCGGACCTCAAGTACGATCTGGTAGTAGCCAACATTCTTTCCGGCCCGCTAATCGAACTCTGCCCGGACGTGACTGCCCGGTTAAAGAAATCATCCATACTGATTCTTTCCGGAATTCTGGTCGAACAGGCCAAAAAAGTTGCCGCAGCGTATATTGAAGCAGGTCTTCCGGCTCCGGAACTGTTCATAATGGGTGAATGGGCCGCCCTGCTCTGGAAACATACCGGCTCTGCAGCATAAGAAGATGGACAGACAGAAAATCCTGCTTGAATACTTCAGGGAACTGTCGGACAGTATAGGTCCGTGCAACTGGTGGCCCGGAGAAACCCCGTTCGAAATCGCGGTCGGGGCCATTCTGGTGCAGAACACCAATTGGGCGAATGTGGAAAAAGCAATCAAGAACCTTAAAGCCGCAAACGGTCTGACTCCCGCCGGTCTGCGTAAATTCAGTCCGGATGAATTGCAGGAACTGATAAAACCTTCCGGTTTTTTCCGTATGAAAGCTCAGCGTCTGGATAATTTCCTTGCTTTTCTGGAAAACAATTCAGCAGAATGCATAACGGACCTGACGGACAGGGACACCAGTTCCCTGCGGCAGGACCTGCTCTCGGTCAACGGAATAGGGCCGGAAACAGCTGATTCCATCCTGCTCTACGCGTTGAACAAACCTGTTTTTGTTGTCGATGCCTATACACGCAGGATTTTCAACCGTCACATGCTGATACCCGAAGACATCGCATATGAGGAATTGCAGGATTTTTTCATGGATGTGCTTGAAGAAGATGTGGATTTGTATAATGAATATCACGCGCTGCTAGTGGTAACCGCAAAAAGATGGTGCAAGAAATCCAATCCGGACTGCGATAATTGTCCGCTGCGCAGGTTTCTGGAAAACTGAGAATTATGATCAAATATCCCGTCAGATATCTATGCTGCCTGTGCATGCTGTTTCTCATTACAGGCATATGCGCACCCGCTGCGGCCCAGGATTCTGCGGTGAGCAGGATCAAGGAGGAAATTCAGGATACAAGGGAGACAGTAAAACAGCAGAAACAGGCACTGCTCAAACTGACCAGGGAAGAACGGGCCATGTTCGGAGATCTGGCCGTAATTGAGGACAGCATAAACGATGCGGAACGGGAACTTTTCCGCCAGGAAGATGAACTGGAACGCATAACCGAAGAAGAAGAAAGGATCAGGGCAGAAGAACAGACCCTGCGGGCAGAGCATAAAGTTATCACGGACCGACTTGGAGAGATGCTCAAAAAACTCTGGCCGGTACACTCCCGCAAGCTGGAAAACAGATTCGGCAATCTCGATGACTGGCAGGCCGCAGACAGAAATTTTGTTTGGCTGGCCTCCCTGTACAAGGAAACGCGGACAGAATTGGACAAAGCCCGCCGGAAATCGGACGAAATATCCCGAAACCTGCAGACTCAAAGAGAACTCAAATCCGCATCCGAAAACAAACTGGCCGAAATTAATTCTACAAAGGATAAACTTCTCGAAGACAAGCTGAGCCTTCTCTCCGGCATACGGGGAATACGCTCTCTCAAGATAACAAAGGAACAGGAGCTTAAAGGGCTTCTTGATACAATCAACAAACTGAATTACAGACTTAAAAGCCTGACAAGCAGGAAAATAGGAAATTTCAAAGGTTCCCTGCCCCGTCCGTGCGCAGGAAAAACCACGATTCCGTTTGATCTGTCCGCCAAGCCCCCGGTCCGGGGGATAGGTATACGTACAACCGGAAACGTTGACGTAAAATCGATTTTCTGGGGAAAAGTAGTGCATAACGACACCCTCAGAGGATTCGGACGGGTTGTCATCATTTACCATGGATACAATTACTACTCCCTGTACGCCTATCTGGCGGAAAGCTTCGTCAAAACCGGACAGGAAGTCGAAAAAGATGAAATTATAGGCAAAACAGGGTATTATCCAAATCTGAAAGAAACCGGACTATATTTTGAATTGCGTTTCCATCAGAAAGCGGTTAACCCGCAAAAATGGCTTGCCCGAAACTAAGTACAGTATCTTTAGCAAGTTGCAGCATTCACCCCGCTGGAGGAAAAAATGAGAAAAACTTTGTGGCTGACCGCCATCCTCGCTCTTTTCGTAATCTCGGTTGCTCCGCAGCCAACACACGCTGTTGATGAAGACCGCTTTGAACCCCTGCGCAGATTTTCGCAGGTGCTTGACCTTGTGGAACACAACTATGTCAAGGAAATCTCCCGCAAGGAACTGGTCGATGATGCTGTAAAAGGAATGCTTGAGCAGCTTGATCCCCATTCCACATTCCTTTCCACTGAAGACTTCAAGGAAATGCAGGAATCCACCAGCGGTGAATTCAGCGGCATCGGCATTGAAATAAGCATGGAAAAAGGGCGTCTTACCGTAATTTCCCCCATTGAAGACACTCCTGCCTACAAGGCGGGACTCAAAGCCGGGGACATAATACTTGAAATCAACGGCGAACCAACCCAGTCCATCACCCTTATGGATGCTGTAAGCAAAATAAGAGGTAAGCGCGGAACCAAGGTGGAACTGACAATCCTGCACAAGGATGCCAACAAGCCCGACAAAGTAACTATCATCCGCGATACTATTCCCATCATAAGCGCCAAGAGTCAGGAACTCGAAGACGGGTATCTCTACCTGCGCCTGACCAGATTTAATGAAAACACAACCCGCGAAATGCACAAGGCCCTTGAGCAGTACAAGAAAAAACATACCTTGAAAGGTATTGTTCTCGACCTGCGCAACAACCCAGGCGGACTGCTGACCCAGGCTGTATCGGTTGCCGATACTTTCATAGATCACGGCCTCATTGTTTATATAGAAGGAAGAGACAAGGCCAGCCGCAAGGATTTCATGGCCAGGGCTCAGGACACGGACATTGATGTTCCCATGGTTACCCTGATTAACGCAGGCTCAGCCTCTGCTTCCGAAATCGTCTCCGGGGCTCTCAAGGATCACGACCGCTCCCTGCTGCTTGGCGAACGCACTTTCGGTAAAGGTTCGGTGCAGACAATTATCCCCATGGCCGACGGTTCCGGCATCAAGCTGACCACCGCGCTCTACTACACTCCGAGCGGCCGTTCCATCCAGGCGGAAGGGATTGATCCTGATATAGCCTATCCCTTTGTAAAACCGGTTGAAGACACCAATAAGGATGACCGCTTCATAGTCCGCGAGCAGGACCTGAGCAGACACCTTGAAAACAACGGACATAACGGCAAAAACAAGGCCGAACGTGATGAAAAAGCCAAAATGATGCTTGAAAGAGACAATCAGCTCAGACTCGGCCTGCAACTGGTCAAACAGCTGCCACGCATCAAGGAAATCAAGTAATTCCGAGGCTGTTCATCTGTGGAAAACAATAATCACGACCTAAATAACGAGCCCGAACTCCCGGAAGAAAAACCGGGATTTCGGGCTCGGCTGTTCAAACCGCTCATTCTTGCCGCAGCAACAGTAGTGGCAGCCGCCTGCATATGTATTATCATAGCCATGGTGGTCTCTCCTTCGGGAACAGGTGATGCGGCAGGCAAGAGACCGGACAGTCCAGAGCAGAGCCTTGCCGAAAACAGTTCGGCACAGTCCCCTGCCCTTTTCGAGGAACCTGACGAGAATAATCTGAGTAATCTCGTCAAAAGGGCCGATCTGACCCTGATCAACCTTCTCAAAAGCTCTGATATATCCATGAGCGAACTGAAGCTGGAAGACGTTTCCCTGAAGAAATATCAGGGGCATGACTTTCATTTTCAGGAACTGAGCTTTCCCTGCAAGGGAGACAAGAAGGAGTTCATTGACCGCGTACAGGCCGGATTGCTGGATGCGGGCCTTAATGCCACGGTTCACGAAGTATCGGCAGACAGTTGGCTTATCAGCATCAATGGCGTGCCTACGCACAAGTTCTCGCTGCTCACCCCTGCTCCGACAGCACCGGCACCGATTGTAACATCTTCGAATGCCCCGAAAATGGCTATAGTCATAGACGATATGGGCGAAGACCTCAGGCTGGCGGAAGGACTGGCCGCTCTGGAACGCCCGGTCACATTCTCCATCTGGCCGAACAGTTCTCATGTTGGCCGTACGGTAAAGATTGCCCGGAAGCACGGAATTGAAATTATGATTCATCTGCCGATGCAGCCCAAGGGCTACCCCAAGGTCAACCCCGGTTCGGATGCGCTGCTGGTGGGCATGAGTGGCAATAAAATACGCATGACCGTGAACGAAGCCGTAAAAAAAGTCCCCGGTGCCGTTGGTCTCAACAACCACATGGGTTCAAAATTCACTGAAGATTACAAGGGCATGAAAGAGGTCATGGCCGCTCTGAAAAAACACCGGCTTTTCTTTCTGGACAGCAGGACCACTCCGGACAGCGCAGGACCGAAAGCAGCCAGGATAGCAGGAGTCACCCTCTACGAAAGAAATATCTTTCTGGATAATGTAAAAGACGTTTCGGCAATCAAATATCAACTCTCCAAGGCCGCAGAAGTTGCCAGAAAGAAAGGACAATCCATAGCAATAGGACACCCGCACAGGGAAACACTGAAAGCCATCAGGCTATGGATGAAGGAAAACCGCGGCAGAGTAAACATTGTTCCGGTACACATGTTGGTCCCTAAGGGCTGATCATCTTAACGAATTCACTAGCAAAACAGATACAGGATAATATCGAAAACCAGATTTGTGTAATTAAAATAATTTTGTTTCCGTCTTGACTTGAGTGCCAATTTAAGGCCAAATTGTTTCACTAAAAAATTCTTCAGCATAAAGGGTTGCCAGGATGAAAAAAATCCTCCTTTTCCTCGTATTGTTATTCATGGTTGCAGTTCCCGTAATCCATTCCGCCCAGACCTACACCGTTTCAATTTCCCAGATAGTAGAACATCCGTCCCTTGACGCAATGCGTGAAGGCTTCAAGAACCGCCTCAAGGAAGCGGGAATTGATGTCATATACAACGAGCATATTGCCCAGGGAAATCAGGCCACCAATATCCAGATTGCCAACCAGATCAAGGGAGAAAACCCGGATCTGGTTCTGACGATTACAACACCGTCATCTCAGGCTGTGGCCCAGAAAATAAAGGATATTCCCATAGTGTTCACCGGAGTGACGGACCCCGTTGCAGCAGGGTTGGTCAAAAGCCTTATGCAGCCGGGCAAGAACATTACCGGCATGACCGATATGAGCCCGGTTCTGCGGCAGGTGGAGCTTATCAGGGAATTCCTTCCGGAGATTAAAACAATAGGCACAATATACAATTCCGGAGAAGCCAACTCCGTTGTCCTTACAGATCTGCTCAAAAAAGTGTGCAAGGATTTCGGAATCAAGGTGGAAGAAGCTTCCGTAGCCAACTCCAGCGGAGTGTATCAGGCGGCTAAAAGCCTGGTCGGCAAATGTCAGGCCATCTACATCCCGGTGGACAATACGGTTGTCTCCGGACTTGAAGCCGCTATCAAAGTCTGCCGCCAGAACAAGCTTCCTCTTTTTTCCGCAGATACTGATTCAGTCAAGCGCGGAACCGTGGCAGCCCTGGCAGTCGATTATTACCGCATGGGTCTGCAGACAGCCGACATGGCCGCACGAATCCTTTCCAAGAATGCCAAGCCCGCTGAAATGCCGGTTGAAACCCTCCAGAATCTGCGTCTCTTCGTTAACGAAAAAGCAGCGGCTGAAATGGGCGTTGCAATCCCCCGGGAAGTTTTGGACAGGGCAGACAAGATCATCAAGTAAACATTTGCAAAACACGGCAGGAAAAGTTAAAGGCGCAGTACATTCTGCGCCTTTTTTATGTATCCGCACCGGACAGTGCGGATTTCAGGCGCTATCAGCCCGGATATTTCATCAGGCAACGTCCCTTTTTCAGGCGAATCCTCTGGTTCCGGGCTTGCGGACAACCGGGAAAGGGTATTCTCGGAAACAGTCTTTATTGTCTTTTCTCCGACAGGTTGAATATATTTTAATAGCGCACAGAATTTCCCGGAATATTTATTATGATAAGTCTTTATGCATTCATGGGAGCAGTTGAACAGGGAGCTGCATTCGGACTGATGGTCCTTGGTGTCTACCTGACCTTCAGAGTTCTTGATTTTCCTGATCTTACTGTTGACGGAAGCCTTCCTTTGGGAGCGGCGGTCTCAGCTGTAGTCATTACCGGCGGACACAGCCCGATCACAGGCATCTTCCTCGCTGCCGGAGCAGGATTCCTTGCCGGTGCGGTGACCGGTATCCTCAACACAAAATTCAAAATACTGCACCTTCTGGCCTCCATTCTGACCATGATCGCGCTGTATTCCATAAACATCAGAATCATGGGCAGGCCGAACATGACCCTGCTGGGGGCGGATACAATCATAGACCGCTTTATCGAATTCAGCGGACTTGCTCCGCAGTACTCCACCCCGCTGCTGTTCTCCATGATTTCAGGTGCAGCACTTCTTGTACTTATCTGGTTTCTGAAAACATCCTTCGGGCTGGCTGTACTTGCAACCGGTGACAACCCGAAAATGATCACCAGCCTTGGAGTAAACAGGGATATGATGATCATCTTCGGTGTCGGGCTGTCCAACGCACTTGTTGCAGCTTCCGGCGCTTTGGTGGCACAGAATCAGGGGGCTGCCGATGTCAATATGGGGATCGGGACTGTTATTGCAGGGCTGGCGTCCCTGATCATAGGTGAAACTCTTTTCGGCAAAGCCAGTGTTAGCCGGGCAATGCTCTCGGCCCTGCTGGGTTCGGTTGTCTACCGCATAGCCATTGCTCTGGCTCTGGGACTGCGGTTCGGCGACTTCTCCTTCACTCCCAGCGACCTGAATCTCATCACCGCTATCCTTGTGGTTGTCGCCCTGATCTCGCCGCAGATAAAGGCCGGGCTGCTCAAAAGGGGGCATGCATAATGCTTGAAGTAGTAAAAGCCGCCAAGACATTCAATCCCAACAGCGTTAACGAGGTTCAGGCCTTGCGCGGAGTTGATCTGACCGTAAAACCGGGTGAATTCATAACCGTGATCGGATCAAACGGGGCCGGAAAATCCACTTTTCTAAATGCCGTGGCCGGAACCTTTGCCCTGTCCTCCGGCACAATTTCAATCAACGGGACCGATGTAACATCCTGGCCGGAATACAAGAGAGCGATCAATCTGGGACGGGTATTTCAGGACCCGTTGTCCGGAACCTGTGCTACACTGACTATCGAACAGAATATGGCTCTGGCCATGAAACGCGGAAAACCCAGAGGACTCGGCCGGGGAGTCCGCCCTGCGGACAGAAGCCTGTTTCGAGAACAGCTTGCGACCATAGGACTTGGACTGGAAGACAGACTTTCCGACAAGGCTGGACTGTTGTCCGGTGGCCAGAGACAGGCTTTGACCATGCTCATGGCAACAATGACACGGCCGGACATTTTATTGCTGGACGAGCATACAGCCGCGCTGGACCCCAAGACAGGACGCAAAATTCTTGATATAACCGACGCCGTCGTACGCAGGGACAACCTGACTACTCTCATGGTCACCCACAACATGAATCAGGCAATCAGTATGGGCGACCGGCTGATCATGTTCCATCAGGGCATGATCATTCTTGATATTTCCGGAAAGGAAAAGAAGGGACTTAAAATGGAAGATCTGCTTGAGAAATTCTACTCCCTTCAGGGCGAGAGCGTGGCAACGGACAGGATGCTTTTTTCCTGACCTGAGGCTATGCTTCCTTTCCGCTCAGGGCCCCCCTGAAAATGCGATATCCCGCAAAAACAATAGATTCGGAGGACTTAAAAAATGAGCGAACTTACTTTTTCCATCATCAAACCTGATGCAGTCAAGGCCGGAAAAATCGGCGACATCCTTAAAATGATCTCTGATGCCGGACTTACCATCAAGGCTACCAAGATGATCCATATGACCACGGCCCAGGCTGAAGGTTTCTACGCTGTTCACAAGGAACGCCCCTTTTTCGGCGAACTGGTTGAATTCATGACCTCCGGCCCCTGCGTAGTATCCGTCCTCGAAGGCGACAACGCCATTTCGCGTTATCGCGATCTCATGGGTGCTACCAACCCCGCTGACGCGGCAGAAGGAACCATCCGCAAGGCTTTCGGTGCAGGCATCGAAGCCAATGCATGCCACGGTTCCGATGCCCCCGAAACAGCTGCAGTTGAAGTACCCTACTTCTTCAGCAGCATAGAACTGGTGAACTAACATGACAAAAAAAGTTGGATTTATCGGCACAGGAAACATGGGCTCAGCCATCATCAGAGGCTTGTCCAAGGATGAAAACATCAAACTGCTGGGAACCGACCTCAACAGAACTGCACTGCAGTCCCTGGCTGAGGAAACAGGACTCACCATATGTGAGAACGCCCGTGACCTTGCCAGAGAATCCGACTACATCGTGCTGGCGGTAAAACCTCAGCCCGCTCCGGCCGTACTCGAAGCAATCGCAATTGAACTCTCGGAGTCCAAATGCATTATTTCCATCGCGGCCGGCCTCACCGTAGCCAAGCTCAAGGAATTCTGCGAAAACCGCTGTCCGATCGTCCGGGTCATGCCGAACACCCCGGCCATGGTAAATGCCGGTGTATTCGCGGTCTGCCAGGATGACTCTCACCTGAGCGAAGAACAGCGCAGCTTCACGAGTGAACTGTTCACTCCTCTGGGAGATGTCTACGTGCTCGCAGAAAACCTGTTCGACAGCTTCACCGCTGTAATAGGTTCGGGCCCGGCCTACGTATTCTACTTCATTGATGCAATGATAGAATCCGCCGTCGAGCTGGGGCTGCCCCGCCCCATGGCCAGATCAATGGTTGAAAAACTCTTTGAAGGTTCCACAGCCATGGCCCAGAAAACCGGCCAGCACATAGCTCATCTGCGTGAAGTTGTGACCTCGCCTGCGGGTACAACCGTCAAGGCACTGGTTCATCTGGACCGCACAGCCACACGCGGCAACATAATCGACGCAATCCGCAAAAGCTACGAACGCAGCATAGAACTCGGCAAAAAATAAACGCCGATTCTTACATGCATACAAGAAGCCCCCGGAAGTTTTTACTTTCGGGGGCTTTTCCTTAATATTCCCAGAAAGGCGCTTAAGTACACAAACCCGGATATCGTTTTTAAAAGAATGAACTTATCTGGTTTGTTTATTTTTTTTCTTACTCTCAGGCAGGACGTAATGATCCGTCTTCCCTGAAAGCATATCCATCAGCTTGAAAATGCGCTCTTCGCCGTCTTCCCATTTATAAGTATCCAGCTGTCCGGCCACAAGCCCCACCCTGCCTGCTTCAACTCCGTCATGATAAGCTGTTATCTGTGTGTCGGCCAGAAAAACGACTATGTCCCATGACCACCTGCCATAGTACCTGATCGTCCATTCACAGGTGTCGTCTGCGGCTTTTTCCGGAAAAACCGAAGTCTTGATGCCCTGCTTCCGAAACCATTTTTTCAGTGCGGTCCGGTAGGTTTCGCGGGTATCTACATGATCAATTATACATACTTCGTCAGCCTGAAGGATAGCCGGCGCAGGTTCGTTTATTATATCCATTTTCCCGCATCCGCCGATTGCGATTATCGCCATGACGAGCAGAATGCATTTCACCTTGAACACCGGGAACCTCCGTTTTGCAGCCGGACTTCAGACCGGGCACTACTGTCGATTACGACATCCGCAACACGAAATCTGAGGAATTTTTGAAGAGAATTGCAGCAAATTTTCATCTGTCATTCATATGCCCGGGCTGCCGCATGAAAACTAAACCATCACAAAAACAAATTCAACTATTCCGGACAAAAGGTACGGGCCGCACAGCAAAGCTATGCGGCCCATATTTGGGGGTTAGGAGGTTAACGCTTTGTCTGTTTATGAAGACAGTTTTTTTATCAGTGTATTGAGTTCTTCGCACATGTGCACAAGGCTGGTGCTGGCCTGGGTAGCCTCCTGCATCCCTGCGGAAGTCTGGGTAGCTATGCTGGTAATATCGTCCACGGTGCGGTGGATTTCCTCGCTGGTGGCGGATTGCTGCTCCGCGGCTGTGGCAATTGATTGTACCTGATCGGAGGTACTGTTAACTATATCCACGATCTTCTTAAGGGTGTCACCTGAATTCTTGGCAATGCCTGTGGATGTTTCCACGGCCTGTGTCGCCTGTTTCACTCCTTCGATGGAGCGTCTTGCACCGCTCTGAATTGCGTTTATGGCCGAGCCTACTTCATCGGTGGCGGACATGGTTTTTTCCGCCAGCTTGCGGACCTCGTCTGCAACAACGGCAAATCCTCTACCGGCTTCACCTGCCCGGGCCGCTTCAATTGCCGCGTTAAGAGCCAGCAGGTTGGTCTGATCGGCGATATCCTGAATCACATTGATAACACTTCCCACGGATTCGGTCTGCTGGCCCAGTTCATCCATAAAATTTTCAAGATTTTCAGCATACCCGCGGACCATTTCGATGGATTCGATAAGATTATGAACTTCCTGCTGCCCTTCATAGGCATTGTCCTTGGCGGCAACGGCATTGTCGGCGGCACTTACTGCGTTTCTGGCAACTTCCATGGTCGTGCTGTTCATTTCTTCCATGGCTGTTGCCGTTTCCGTTGTCCGTTCCGACTGAAAAGCGGCACCTTTTGCTGCTTCCTCAATCTGTGCGGCAATAACCCCTGCCGAAGAATTGACCTGTTCGGTTATGGTTATGAGATCGGAAGCAACCTGTGCCACTCTTTCAGCATTTTCCTCTATACTCCGCTGGTGCTTCTTGACTTCGGTCAGGTCGAAATAAATGGTCAGCGCACCACTGAGTTTCTTATCCAGATCATAGATGGGTTCAGCGGAGAACTGCAGTTCATGCAAACCGCCGTCACCTTCGAATTTTGTCTCGCCTTCAATGCGGATTCCTTCGCTTACAACCCGGTCAGTCCTGGTCTTGCGGGAATTATCACCATAAATATACCCGCCGATAGTGAGCCCGTAGTAATCTTCGGGCTTACCTTTCTTGCCGGAGATACTGAACAGCCTGCTTCCGAGAAAATCGACTTTGGCTTCGGCATCGCAGGTCATGAACGGATAGGATTTGGCAATGGCATCAAGTACTCCTTCGGCAAATCCCAGCCGGCGTTTCAGCACGTCCACAGCCGTACAGAGTTCGACATTGAGGCTGCCGAGAGTGGAATCATCATGGTCCGGTCTTGATGAATTGAACTTCCCTTTTGTCACCTGTTTTAAGAAGTCGACCGCCATGCGACTGCTCTTTGCAACAGACGAAGAGGCAGCAGCGGCGAGAATTCCTCCGATTACAACGGAAATACCGAAACACACTGCCACAGCCGCCCAGACCGAACTTGCAGGAATCAGATAATTTCCACCCTCTGCGACTTTTGCAGTAACATTCAGTAAAACAAATACACCCGCAGCACCACCAGCGGCAGCAGCTACCACGCTAGTGCCGAGTAACAACTTTACTTTCATCACACTCCCCCTGAACCGGCAGCGAACATTTTTTCACACAGGGATTCTCTGCCGGCCATGTTAAAACATGCAGTTACGAAAACAATTTTTAAAATCATTGATCGTATATGAAAATATTTTTTTCATAAATACTCAAACAACGATGTCAGGTCAATATTTTATGACATTTTTGTTTCGTCAATGTTGTATTTTGAACATTTTTGTTCAGCTAACATGCTGCATTATAAGAGTTTTAGTCCAAGAAAGATTATTCAGAGTCTAAATAATGTATAATCTAATATTTCGTTCAACGTTGAAAAGGAGATTTTCTACAATAAAAATCTGCTGTAACTTCAAATTCCAGCCTAAATTTTATTTTACTGAAAAAAATCGAATATTCCACGGATATAAGCGAACAGTCCACAGTCTGTCCTGAGCAGAACAAAACTCAGTGACACCGTTCTTTTCTTACACATGTCTATTGTTTTTGATCATTCTTGAATAATTTTGAACAAAAATGAAAACCATGGCGAAGAAATCCAAGAATTATCGGCTTGATTGGGAAACAAAAAAATCAGGATGGGTAGAATAAAACAGCACTCTAATACAACAAAAATTAATAATAATTTCATAAGAATAGAAACTTGACGACAGCAAAACATGGATGTAGTACAAAAATCAAATAGGAGGTGTTATGAAAAAAATTTTGCTCGTTGTTTCTATTTATTGTTTAGCCTGTTGCTACGGATGTGTAGGGGAAAAAATCGCTAAAGATAATTTATTTTACTCTCCCAACTCACCTTCGTTAAAAGTTGAATTCAATAATGACATACAATTTGTAGGAAAGGATCACGGAAGCAGTGGGCCTATAATGACCCATACATATTTTTATTCTTCCCCTAAAAAAGACGGTAATGTTGCAGAAGCCTCTTGGGTTGAATTGATGTCTGTAAAGCCGGGCTGGTACCTCAATCCGAAACACATAATAGGAGACAACGTTCCAAACAGCGGCGTTTTTACTAAAAATATTGATAACGACCAATATTATTGCCGAATATTTATAACCAAAACAAATCCCAAAGGATCAATTGAAAGTTTCTACACTGGGCAGGGCATAAACTTACAGAAATACGCCACCGTCCGTTTATGTAACAAAATGATTTCTGATCGACAAAAAGTAACCCTTGGCTATGCCGCCGGAATAAGTCCTGCGGTTATAAATCAAGTTGTAGGAAAAAATTTTGCAGTTAAAGAATTAACTCAAAAGCAAATTGACTACTTCAATAATTTCGATGCAAAAGCAGACAGCAGCCTCTCGTTAAGTAAAGCTGACGAGTAACAGCAAGCAGCCATTTTCCAAAAAACCGGAGTCCTTTTTTGAGGGCTCCGGTTTTTTATGCACTAATATTCACCTTTTCTTAAAGTCCACCCCACGAACAAATAGGTAAAAGGACAGTTCGTGACACAAGATTGGGGGCTTTGTGTTCCACTTCTGAGCGAGAAGCTTTGCAGAGCGGGCCATTGATCCGGATAGATTGTCAGAAAAAATGTGAATATTATGAACAGAGCTATAGCGGACCGGCCTGAAGACATGGTTATTACCATTAGTGACCACCAAGACAGGGGAACTTGAAGATAAGGAGATAGTTGTCGCCCGTATCGCCGAGGCAGCCCAAATAGTGCCTATTAATCAACTCTGCCTAAGCCCTCAGTGCGGCTTTTCCTCCACAGAAGAAGGCAATACGCTGACGGAAAAACAGCAGTGGGCAAAAATACGCTTTATCAAAGATATTGCGGCTGAAATATGGAAATAACCAGACCTTTCAGAGAGGTAAAAATTAACTATCCCCCTCTCCAATGGGATGCCTCCCATGAGGTAGATAAGGTTAAAAAGGTTCATCTATAAAAATTATTTCGTTAAAACATATTACCTGCAGTTAAGACTGTACAGATCTCTACTGAAGTCGAGTTCAGTCATAATGCCCCCGGCTTAGCCGGGGGTCTATGACTTTCCGGGTTTGTAATTATTGAAAGACCGTTTAAACGTTTTATAAGCTATCCATTTAAAACCGCCAGACAAATTTAACAAGCCCCCCAAAAGCGTTACCCAAATCCTGGACCGATAGCTTGCGTCCGTTGTTGCTGTAAAAAGTATAACTTCGTTCATAGACATATTCCGGACCGATTGAAAAAGTCCAATGTTCGTAGGGGGAATAGTCCAGATACAAGCCGAACTTTGATTGGGTCTCTTTTATATAGCCCTCAGATTCATATATTTTATTTGAGCCGGACATGGCTACGGTCATTCCTATGGTCTTCTTTTTGCCGTCATCCATTTTCACCCCGATCATCTTGAGAATTTCGGCAATTGTTTCATGTGATACAGCAAGGACTAATCCCAATTCGATATCACCAAACAATTCATCATTAATCGGACTGACGGCAACGGCTTTGACACCGCTACCCAGAATAGATCCTTTCCATAAATCGAAAGCAAGCCCCCCCTTCAGACCAAGTCCCAATGCCCCCGGAAAATCTTTTTCAAAAGCAGAGGTAGCGGTGCAATCAAGCCAGTATATCCAGTCCTTGTAAAATCTCCCGTTAACCAAATGTGCCTCAAGAGTGAAATCCTGCAAATTTTCAAAAGGAGGATTGGAACTCTCTCCTCCACTGACCTGCTGTGAAATATCTCCCGCATCTTCCCATATGAAATGAGACAGTCCGTAAGACAACTCAAAAATGGAATAGCCGACTTTAATCGTGTTACGTAACACGCTTACCTCCCCCGAGGCACTGGTAAAAGAAGCCGGCAGTATATAATCAGAATCAACTGTAATATATGGTAATTTTCTAAATTTGGAGGGAGCGTCCATTAAAGCATTATCTACAAGACCTACAGGGCCGAACCCTATCCCGGCGGCGGGTTCGGCACACAGAAAAAAGCACAGCATAGCGAGAAGAATACATTTAAAATCTGACATCTATATTTTACGGCTGACATTACGGCCAGCTTCTTTTTTAGCCTTAGTTAAATTTTGCAGCAGTCAGTTTTCCAGTTGATAGCAAGAGTAAATTCGGTACGAAGAAACTGTTTATCCCGGCAAAAATTTAAGCATATATGGTGCATTAAGTAAAAACAATAAACGCAGTGCGGCTTTTCAAAAGTATGCTTCAGCCGGATGAGCCAAACTCATACTATTAAGCAACCAACTCAAGAAACGATAGAAAGATAACGTTGAAACACATTCATAGTTTCCTGATGCCGACAGGTTTTTTATATTTTTATGTAGAAATATAACCAGGAAATAGCTACTGCCACACTTCCGATGACTCCGCCTATGACAATAGCAATGAATCCAAAAGCAACTTCACCTAAATCTCCGAGACAAGGAATTATATCTAGAAATACGCAAACAGGTTTGAAGCCGAGAAAAATACCGACTGCAATCATCAGGACCAACAATCCGCGCATAATCCACAAGCCATGCCGGTTATCCGCCTGTGCTTTTTCAAACAATAATCCGGCAGGGATTTGCCCCCTCCCAATTAGCGCTATTTCCGGGCCATTTTCACATTTATACGGAACCAGAACAGCCCCATGCTGTCGCCCGACAACACTTATAACTCCTGGCTTAACCACAGAAAAGGATACACGCAGATCACCGATCATAGGACTTTCCGGGGATGAGCCAGCGCAGGATTTAATATAGATCACGCCGTCACCCGATATCACTGCAGATTTGAGCGCCGAAGGAATAAAATTTACTCTGTATGGCGTAAAATCCTTCATCTGCTTAACCAGTCCGGCACCGAGAAGAAAAGGTCCCACGTGTACTGCCTGCGAAGTCCGTACCTCACTTTTATACTGCATGACCTTCGGATTTACATGTCCTTGTGTCACCTTGAAAAGGTTTGAATTCTCAGATTCCTCGGACCATTCCTTTTTATATGTGTAAGTTGTGGCTGTTTCAATTTCACCACCTATTTTTTTTGTAGTTTCGGATTCAGAATGTTCCACCCACTGGAACATCTCAACACTGCGCTTCAACCTGAGAACCTTTAAATCAAGTTCAAAAACACTATCCCGCACTGAAGAAACAGGTGTTGCCATAGCACTCAAATAAACAAGTTGTCCCTCATTCTCGGGATTCACCCGCACTGAACCAACGGAAATTACATCCCGGACCCCATCCGCAAGTGCCCTCCTGTTATCCGCTGCATCCCATTCGATTATAAAAACAAGTACTACTCCCAAAAGGACCAAAACCGGTGACAATATTCCCCCCACCACGGCACCCCCCATACGCTCCAGCCATGACGAGGAAGTAACTTCGGTAAATGAGTCATCAGACATTTTGCTCCCCTTACTATTTGCGGAAATAAAACAATAAGCACAGTTATCTATCAACTGATCTAATCTGTGAGCTTTTTACCTTACCATATTGCCACCTTGTTACAATTTACTGCCTTGATAATATCTGCTTTCAATCTTTCTTCGGCATACACTTTCCTTAACTAGCGATCTTGAGTTCCAGAGCAATCAAGGATGTATCCAGACTCTGTATTTAAGGCAAAGCCAGACGACAGAAACATCGTTTCCGGCCTGATTCAAAAGACTCAAACTTTGACTGTCACTGAAGCGTGACTTTTGCTCCTGAATTTCCTCGCTTGTCTTTACTAGAAAATTCTACTTTTCAGAACAATTAATTAATAGGTTCTGAAAAAGCTGTTTTAACAGCTATCCAAAATTTGCAACAAGTCACCAATGAACGATCAATTCTGACTCGAAGTCAGAGATCTTGGATGACACCAACCAAAAAGCCGGAACCGCCCCAAGGCAGTTCCGGCTTTCATCATTCATAGCCCGTTTTATCTAAGCGCAGAAATGAAGCTCCTTACAGGTTCTCACTTCCCGCTCAATTCGCAGTTCAAGCTTCTCATCCTTCGCAACTTCCAGATCATATCGCAGCTGAAGATTCAGCCAGAACTGGGGAGTTGTTTCGAAGAACTTCGCCAGCCTAAGGGCAGTATCAACTGTTATGGCCCGCTGGCCCTTCACAATCTGCCCTATGCGCTGCGCCGGAATGCAAAGAGCTGCAGCCAGCTTGTTGCGGCTTAATTCATACGGCTCCATAAATTCTTCCAGTAAAATCTCACCGGGATGAATGGGGCTGAAATCTGCCATGTTTTCCTCCCTAACTGTGATAGTCAGTAACTTCCACCTGCTGAGCATGGTTGTTCTCCCACACAAAACAGATCCGGTACTGACCGTTAATCCTGATACTGTACTGCCCGGCCCTGTCGCCCTTCAAGGCTTCCAGTCTGTTGCCCGGCGGCACCCTCAAGTCGTTCAAATCATGAGCAGCATCTATCTGCACCAGCTTCCTGTAGGCAACCCGCGCAAGCTGGTTCGGAATAATCTTTGAAAATTCACGATTGAACAGCTTCTCTGTCCCACTATTCTTGAACGACTTGATCATGAACAGAAGATATAACGCCATACGTTACACGTCAAGCGTTACCCATAGCATTATTCCTTCTTCCCCATCACCCGCCTAACAACCGCATTCCGCCTTTCCAGAAGCAAATCAATCCGCTCCCGCTTCTGGTCAGGCGTCAGAGTAAGTGACAAATAAACCTGCCGTATAGCCGTCTCAATCTGCCCTACCGCTCTCCGGAGCGGGTTAAGCCCCTTCCGTTTGGCCAGCAATCTGCGGTTTTCCTCATCCGCCATTAACGCCTTGGCCTTTTCCGGACTCCCTGCCCTGGCATAGGCCATGACCGTGGCGTAAAGCTCGTTGGCCTCATGAACCATGTCGTACAGCTCGGTTAGATAGCGGCTGTGCCTTGCCGGCTTATCGCGATAAAAACTGCTGATCAGCGGCATTTCGTCAAGACGTCTTGAGGGCATTTCAGGAGCATCCACCAGTCTGCGGGTCACAATGTCCGACATGGACAGGACGTACACACCCAGCGTTCCGAAATAGCCGTTAACCAGATGCTCGATACGTTTGGGGCTGGTCCCGGTTTTCTCGCCGACCAGCGCGGCAGTTTCGCTGGTGCGGTGATCGCGCTGCGCTTCCGGCCGGAGCCGCTGCAGCCTCACGGGCACGATGGAACGGCCGGTGAATAAGGACTTGTCCGCCCACTGCTCAATGACCGGGCTGAGAATCTGGGGCATGCCTATGTTGAAGGTCTGGTTGAGCATGAACAGGAGCCGTTCCGCAAACAGATCCCCATGGCCATCAATTGCGTACTCGGTCAGCCGTTCCGGCAGAGTCCCGAAGATAGCCCCCTATCTCGAAAGGCTTGGGCATCCTGAAATGCTGATCCCCGATGAAGAAATGATAATAGTTGTCCCGGTCCCTGTGCTCGAGCTCCTTGAACTCCTCTCTGTCCCGGTTGTTGAGGTAGAGCAGGACGGATGCCAGCGCGACCATTGCTCCCTTGGCTAGAAAGCCCTGCGGATTCTCATAAGCCCCCCGTCCAAGACGCTGCAGGCCGGTCATACGCGCACCGAAGAACGGCACAGTCTCGCACAGAAACCGGACTGCAGGCCAATCGCCGCCCATGGAATAATCCATGATGTCCTTGGCCTCGTATGCGGCTTCCAGATGGGTTCCGCCCTTTGCCTTCACCCCTTCATACAGCCGCGCCCGGGTAGCGTTCTCGAATGAGCTGCCAAGGTCCTGCCAGCGGTCCCATCCGTATTTCATGAACCGGGCAAGCTTCTTGGGAGTATCCAGGATTGAATCCTCGTCAATGCCGTGCTTCCTGATCAGCTTTTCCACCACCAGCTTACCGGCCCCCGGATCATGGCCATATGAATAACCGCCATGGAATGCCGCGCCTGCAGCCATCATCCTGACAGTGTCCGCATCCTTGCGCATGGTCTTGATTGTGCCCTTGAAGGACCCGACGAGCGGCTTGAAAGTCCCTGTCCGGTCCACGCCCCAGGCATGCACGGTATCGCGCACAATGTTCCGGAGCATGAAATCGGGTGTGGAAGTGACGCCGGCAGTCAGCAGCCGCTTGAAGAAACGCGCCGTCTTCATGACCATGTTGTTCCAGCTCTGCAGATGCACGGAAGTCAAAGCCCGGAGCAGTATCAAATCTCCGATGTGAGAATAGACCGGCTTACCGTCCAGCAGGACGTGAACCACATCCCGGACATTCGGTATAGTCAATAAACAGAATATATATAAAAGGGCAAGACGGATACTGTCCTAAAATTTAATATTGATTTTACCAGACAACCTGTGGAGCCCCTCTCCTAAACCAGGTGTTCATATTCCAAAAGCAATTTCATCAACTCATCAAGTTCCAGTCCTCGGGCTATCTCTGACAAGGGAATGTCAAACTGAGGATGTCTTTGATGTACATCGGCACCTCTTTCCAAGAGCAACTTTACCACATCATAACAGTTTTTCCCAACAGCCATAAGCAGCGGGAACGATCCGTTCTTATCATTCGCCTGATTAGGCTCAGCACCGCCAGACAAAAGAAGATCGACTACGGGAGCGTGACCATTCTGCGCGGCCATAAGCAGCGGAAAACCACCATCTAATTTATCGATTTTGTTAGGCTCAGCACCGCCAGACAAAAGAAGATCGACTACGGGAGCGTGACCATTCTGCGCGGACTGAAGCAGCGGGAACGTTCCGGTCTTATCATGCGCCTGATTAGGCTCAGCACCGCCAGACAAAAGAAGATCGACTACGGGAGCGTGACCTTCCTGCGCGGCCATAAGCAACGGGAACGTTCCGGTCTTATCATTCGCCTGATTAGGCTCAGCACCGCCAGACAAAAGAAGATCGACTACGGGAGCGTGACCATTCTGCGCGGACTGAAGCAACGGGAACGTTCCGTTCTTATCATTCGCCTGATTAGGCTCAGCACCGCCAGACAAAAGAAGATCGACTACGGGAGCGTGACCTTCCTGCGCGGCCATAAGCAGCGGAAAACCACCATCTAATTTATCGATTTTGTTAGGCTCAGCACCGCCAGACAAAAGAAGATCGACTACGGGAGCGTGACCTTCCTGCGCGGCCATAAGCAACGGGAACGTTCCGTTCTTATCATTCGCCTGATTAGGCTCAGCACCGCCAGACAAAAGAAGATCGACTACGGGAGCGTGACCATTCTGCGCGGACTGAAGCAGCGGAAAACCACCATCTAATTTATCGATTTTGTTAGGCTCAGCACCGCCAGACAAAAGAAGATCGACTACGGGAGCGTGACCATTCTGCGCGGACTGAAGCAGCGGGAACGTTCCGGTCTTATCATGCGCCTGATTAGGCTCAGCACCGCCAGACAAAAGAAGATCGACTACGGGAGCGTGACCATTCTGCGCGGACATAAGCAGCGGAAAACCACCATCTAATTTATCGATTTTGTTAGGCTCAGCACCGCCAGACAAAAGAAGATCGACTACGGGAGCGTGACCATTCTGCGCAGACTGAAGCAGCGGGAACGTTCCGGTCTTATCATTCGCCTGATTAGGCTCAGCACCGCCAGACAAAAGAAGATCGACTACGGGAGCGTGACCATTCTGCGCGGCCATAAGCAGCGGAAAACCACCATCTAATTTATCGATTTTGTTAGGCTCAGCACCGCCAGACAAAAGAAGATCGACTACGGGAGCGTGACCATTCTGCGCAGACTGAAGCAGCGGGAACGTTCCGGTCTTATCATTCGCCTGATTAGGCTCAGCACCGCCAGACAAAAGAAGATCGACTACGGGAGCGTGACCATTCTGCGCGGCCATAAGCAGCGGAAAACCACCATCTAATTTATCGATTTTGTTAGGCTCAGCACCGCCAGACAAAAGAAGATCGACTACGGGAGCGTGACCATTCTGCGCGGCCATAAGCAGCGGAAAACCACCATCTAATTTATCGATTTTGTTAGGCTCAGCACCGCCAGACAAAAGAAGATCGACTACGGGAGCGTGACCTTCCTGCGCGGCCATAAGCAACGGAAACGATCCGGTCTTATCATTCGCCTGATTAGGCTCAGCACCGCCAGACAAAAGAAGATCGACTACGGGAGCGTGACCATTCTGCGCGGACTGAAGCAGCGGGAACGTTCCGTTCTTATCATTCGCCTGATTAGGCTCAGCACCGCCAGACAAAAGAAGATCGACTACGGGAGCGTGACCTTCCTGCGCGGACTGAAGCAGCGGGAACGTTCCGTTCTTATCATTCGCCTGATTAGGCTCAGCACCGCCCGACAAAAGAAGATCGACTACGGGAGCGTGACCTTCCTGCGCGGCCATAAGCAGCGGGAACGTTCCGGTCTTATCATTCGCTTGATCAACGGATGCTCCATGCTCAAGACAAAACCGCAAGGCATTAAAAATTCCTTGCTCTGCGGCGTAGATGGTAAAGAAATGAATCTGCTCGTCTGACAATTCCACTTTGCCTTCAGAATAAAATTCACACAACCTGGAAAATTTCGAGTCTGGAGAAAGAAAAAGTAGCAGCAAAAACAGACGATCATTCATCTGCCTTTCTTCTGTATACTGATTTAAGACGGTCCAGAATTTTTCCTTCCACTCTTGGTCAGATGTCTGCCGGTTCTCAACCTGCTGCTGGTGAAGAGCAAGGAGGACCAGAACATTGTAGTCAGACAACCCCTCTGGCAGATATTTCCCGGAAAATAAAAATGACATTGAAGGATGATCCGGGAAATCCATTGCCGCCCGCACCATAAAATCCACGAACACGCCGGGATTACTACTTACGGCACAGGCAAGCAGTTTAGCGGAGTTCACAGCGGGAACAAAATTTAATCCGCGAGGACGGCCCAATTCTTCCAGTACAAAAAGCTCACCTACAAGATCAGGCTCCCACGGGGACAAAATAGTGGAGTTGGAACATTCCAAAGCATCAGACAACCTGCTGTCTTTGTATATATAAGTCTTGCCATTTCCCAAAAAATCTATGCAGTCAGGGAAATCATCAGTCAGCGAAACACCTCCGGCCATAGTTGCAAAAGCCAGCAGTTGGCGAACTGATTCCTGATTCTCTTTGTCATCTACTTTTAAATATTTCTCTTTCTCAAAATCGACATAGGCCTTAACAACCTTATACAGAGAATCAAGAACATAACCATGGTTCAATCCAGTGCAATAGGCATAAAGCGCGGCATAAAGAGGTGTCATCAGTTTCGGATCAACATCGCCACCGTCTTTCCCTCGCCGTACAAGTTTTGTAAAATTTTCAATATGCTTCTCAACATCCGTGGATAACTCAAAATAATCAAATATACTTCGAACCCCTGCTTCCGAAAAATGCGGAATGACGACCACAGGGGGAGTGTTCAAAGTGTTTTTCAATTCCTTTTCGGCTTCGCTGCTGAGAGATTCAAACCAATTAGGATTATTAAAATATTTATCATCCAACAATCCCCCCTTCTTATCAACAAGAGGAGCACTGCGCTCCAGCAGCAACACACGCACCTTGAACTTGAATGTTTGCGTTTTTCTACTTATCTTTTTCAGAATTACCTTAATGTAATCTACTCTTGATGCGACATAATCCACAATAATCAGGGTATTGCTTGTGGGGACCCATCCATTCCATGGAGTGGATTCGTGATCGATAATAAACCCAATTTTCCATGAAAGACTTCGCTCTCCATGACACAACTCAAGCGCAAAACGACTCTTACCCCGACCAGCGGAACCAACAATCGTCATCCATCTGAAAGGAGAACTATCATCCAGAAAATCGTCTACAGTCTTAAATGTCTCCTTCAACGTATCAATCTGAAAAGGGATCATGCGCGACTCGAAATTCAAAACACTGCTGTCCCCTTCCTTAACTTGCGGGACATACAGTGGAGCAGCAACAACCTGATCCAATACAGCCATGATTTTTTCGTTCTGTTCCCTGAGCAGCTCGGTTTCGTCCTTTATCGCGGCAAGCTCAACAAGCAGAACATCAAGATGCTCTTTGGCTATACATTGGTATTGCTCACTGGTTATTGCTTCCGGAGCGTCCTTTTTAACATCATCCGCAGCCAGCCTGGCGATGACCAGAAGTATTTTTCTGATCAGATCCTGCCTCGGAACTTTTGTAATAACTTTTATGCTGGCCCTAGTCGCAATTGCATCGACTCCCATCTTCAGTAACGGAAAAATCAGTTTCTTAAGAGCAATCGAAACAATAATTGGGGGAAAGGGAAGAAACTGACAGATGGTATCTGCCAATTTCTTTTCATTTTCATCTGTCTGAAGCTGTTCAATAAGCAGGCCGCCAGCGGAATTGTTTTCCAGAATTATCCGGAGCAATTCTTCTACGGTCAGACCATCTAAAAGATTTCCGTCAGTAATAGGATTAGCGGTATTCACAACTCCCCCATGCAATGGTAAAAATAATAGTTATTCAATAATACACACAACCACCTGAAAGCAAGGCCTTTCTTATTCACACCAACCATGACCCGCCCGCATCCACCAGCACATTGTTTACTGAAAGATATCCGGTGAAATGCTGATAGGTGGACCAGGTTATCCAGCACAGAAACGCTGTCATGGTCGGTCTGGTAATGCCGCGCACGAAATCGGCCACCACAAGCAGGAAATCAGCCCAGCTCTTTTCTTTGCCCCGTGAGTAGGTGGCAGCGTCATGCAGGAGCGACTGCTGGTAATTCTGCCCGTCAATAATGGTTTCGGTCATGGCCCGGTCTTCCCGGGCCTGCTGGACCTTCACATCGCCTTCGGCCCGGAGCCGCTCGATCTCCTTATCCGCCATAAGCATTTCCTGCTCATGCTGGAGCTTGAGCGTCTTGCGCTTCTGCCATTCTGAAATCCAGCTGGAAATTCCACCGAAAATGTTCTGGGCAATGGTAGCCACGCCACCGGTACCGATACCAAGCAGCGAAGAGCCCACCAGATCAAACAAAGAAGCATCAGCCATAATCAAGCCTCCCGTATATTCAGCAGCAGTTCCCGGCCGAGGGCGGCATTCAGGAATCTGCGAAATGTCGGTTTGGAATTGCCCACGGCCAGATGGCCCCAGATCTCGCAGACAACAGACCCAAGCAGCACACAGCCCAGCGAATTGGTGCGGTAGCCGAGAGCCTTGTCGCCGGCCACGTTGCCCCAGTGGACCTGAACGGCACTGCGGCCCGGCACATTGCGGAACTGGTAGACGAAGCTGTTCCAGTGATCGGACCAGCGGCGGAAAAGGAAATAGGGCCCCGGCGGAATGCAGGAAACAGAGTCCTGATTCTCCCGCCATGGCAGCTCAATGGAAAAGCACCGGAAGTCCGCTTCCGGAATGGTCAGCACGCCGATGGTGCCCTGATCGGTATACGGACGGCGCATAAGGGTCGCATCAAGAGGTGTAAATCTGCGCATCACTTCACCACCCTGGAGAAATGTTCCCAGATGGCCATGCCGATGAATACGATCCCGGCAGTGGCGGTCATCTTGAAAACCATGCACCAGAAGGCGCGGCGGCCTTCAAGCATGACGCCCACGGCTTTGTGGTGTTCGCGCATCTTCTCGATGCCCTTGGCGTGTTCGCCGTCACCGATATCACGCACCATGCCCATGAAATGGCCGACCGCCTTGGCAGCATCCGGCTCCAGACAGCAGAAAGCATTGCCAGTCTGCTGCAGGCCGATGGCAATGCCCTCAGCCACAGCGGCAGTGATCTCTTTTCGAAGTTGCGGATTCAGAACCGATTCACCCACAGCAGACTCCCTGATGGCCGTCCATGCCATTACCGAAAGACACGGACGACCGGCGAGGTTATAAAGGCGAAAACAAAGCCTCCATACTTACGGGAATCTGTAACACGGGGTTTTCAGGTGAGGACGCGGGAGATCGTCCCGGATCGGCTGAGATCAGCGGGGAGGGGGTTGACAGGGATAATTATTCAGCTGTTTTTTATTGCTCTTATGGCAAATTTACCATAATCTGGATTTATGAGTTTGAATCAACGTCAACTGTTCTGGGTCGGGACAAGTAAAAAAGACCTGTTAAGCCAAGCCGTTGAAGTCAGGCAATGTGTCGGATACGCCTTGCACACAGTGCAGAATGGAGGAATTCCAGAGAATTCCAAACCATTCAAGCAAGGCGGATCAGGAGTCATGGAAATAGTAGTCAACCACGACACGGACACATATCGGACAATGTATGTGGCAAAATTGCAGAAAGGCATATACATTCTGCACTCGTTCCAAAAGAAATCCAAAACAGGTAAAGCCACACCAAAATCTGACATTGAAAAAATACAGGCTAGGTATAGAGAGGCTTTAAAAGCTGATAATGAATAATAAGGAGGTATTTCTATGACTATAGAAGCAGGATCAGGTAACGTTTTTGAAGATCTTGGTCTGGAAAGACCGGATGAGTTGGCTTACAAATCTAATATAGTTATGGAAATCCAAAAAGCTATCAAAATTCGCGGCATAACCCAGACAAAAGCTGCAGAAATCTGTGGCACAGATCAGCCCACTCTATCTAAAATTCTGAATGGCAACATAGCTCTTGCAACGACCGACAGACTCTTCAGTTGGCTGGTAAGACTTGGATACATGGTGAAAATCACCATTGAACCCTCAATCTCTTCCGGCAATATTCAGGTTTGTTCCTGCAGATAATGCTATGCAAGACAAACACTTGGGATCATCATTTGATAACTCAGAAATAAGGTACTGTCTGATCTTTCTTATTGAGGAGGTCAAACAATGAGTGATCTGAGCTTTGAATCATTCAAGAAGGAAGCCCTTAGCGACCCTAAAACCCGTGAAGAGTATGAAGCACTGACTCCGATCTGGGAACTGAGGCGGAAGCTTATAAGGCTGAGAACGGAAAAGGGAGTTACTCAGGAAGAGCTTGCCAAGCTCATGGGTACCAATAAAGCCAATATCTCACGCCTTGAGTGCGGAGAGAATGCACCATATCCGACCTTCAAAACTATTGCCAACTACGCCAAGGCTCTGGGATACAAAGTATCTATCGATTTTGACCCGCAGTAATAAAAAACACCCCGCCAACCAAGCGGGGTGCTTTATACAGCATTTCGGACCGACATTTATTTTAGAACCACACACTTTTATATCAATTATGACACTTATAAATTTCAACGAAGCCTTTCCAGAACCGACTCCCGCCCAGCTGCTGCGCGGAGCCAGAACCCGCGAAGGTCTGACTCAGGCAGAACTTGCGGATGCACTCGGTATTCACAAGAACAATGTTTCTGAGATGGAACGAGGCGTGCGGAACATCAGCGTGGATATGGCCAAGCGGCTGGCTGATGTATTGAACACTTCTTACAGGCACTTTTTATAAAAAAAACACCCCGCCAACCAAGCGGGGTGCTTCATTTCAAATCCTACTCCACGCCCCTTCCTAGTTGACATTACACACCAATAAAATTCATTATACCGCAAATCAATTTACTATTCATAATCAATGGAGTTCTCAGTGGCGAATCCAGAGCATTTAAAGATATTGGAACAGGGTGTTGAGGTTTGGAATAAGTGGCGTGAAGAGAATCCTGATGTTTGTCCTGACTTAAATTTTTCAAATATCGAGAGGGCAAATCTAAAAGGAATAAAGCTCGGGGGGGCAAAGCTCAAAGGGGTAAAACTTGAGGGGGCAGATCTTACGATGGCAGATCTCAATGGGGCAAAGTTAGCAGGGGCAAATCTAAGGGATGCAAAACTTGAAGGAGCAAATTTTAAGTGGGCAGATCTTGAAGATACAAACCTCAGGGGGACATATCTAGAGGGGGCAAATCTCGGAGGGGCAAATCTCGGAGGGGCAGATCTCAGGTGGACAAAACTAACAAACGTAAACGTGCAAGGTGTCAAATTTGACAACAATATGGAATGCAGAGGCATCAATGTACAAGGCTGCATTGGAAGCCAAAGATTTGTCAGACATGTTATGGATCTAGATTATATTGAAGAAACCCTAGAAAAACATCCGATTAAATTCTCCTTTTGGTGGTTTACTTCTAACTGCGGCCGGTCCATATGGCGCTGGGCAATGTTATCTATTTTTTTCGCTCTTGGCTTCGGATATATTTTCTCACAAAATCCGGAGTGGTTTGAAATCAGCACCGACGGGATAAAAAACAGCTGGTTTACCCCATATTATTTTAGCATCGTCACTTTCACGACACTTGGCTTTGGAGATGTGACGCCTAAGACGACCATTGGAGAACTATGGCTAACGGCCGAAGTCACGCTTGGATATATAATGTTAGGTGGTCTGATAACTTTATTTGCAACTAGAATGGTACGCCAAAGCGGCTGATCACAAAAAAACACCCCGCCAACCAAGCGGGGTGCTTCATTTCAAATCCTACTTCCCGAGAGCCTTTGCCTTGCCCCAGCGGGCCTGTGCGGCTTTCCGCGCTTTCTCGGACCGGAGCCGTGCGGCTTCCTCTTCTTCCGGCGATTTCATTTCGCCCGACCTGCCCTGCATGATTGTCAGTTGCGTAGTCAGGTAGCGTTGCATGTGATCCGCTTCGGCCCTGGATAAATCCTTGAGTGCGGAGGCCGGTTCCTTGCCCAGAAAGGTCATGATCCTGCCGATGCTTTTATCCAGCACCTCGTGTTCTTTCCACGCTTCCCTTTCTTTGAGCAGCACACCCCACTTGGCAAGCAGGGCGTATAGGGAATCGTATTCATCAATGGTCAGCAGCGCGGACTCTTCAGCCCCCTGCCCCATTGTGTAGCACCCCGTCTTTCTCAGGCTGGGTATCACTTCCGAAGTGATCCACTTGCGGAACTTCTTTGCTTCCGGCTTGCGGCTCCTGAAAATCAGCGAGTACAGGCCGGACTCGGAAACTGCTGACATTTCTTGCTTCCCGCCAGGGGTGTCCACTAATACCGACCCCCTTTCATTGATCCTGCTGTGATAGAAAAAGGGCTTGACCCAAAAAGATCAATATACCCCCCGTTAAACCAAGAAATTTGTATAGAATCGATCAATAGTGGATCCTTAGAAATCATAATTAATTTTCTTTCCTCCCCTGAAGGGCAGTTAACTGCAGCGACTATATCAGTTCCTGCGACTCTAAAAGCCCTAGGAAAATTCCTACGCGCTATATCAAAATCAATTAAAGATTCATCTGAAACCTATAGAAATTTCACATATATTCAAAACTCAAAAAAATTAACAGAAGCTGAATGCCGTTTGAAAAACGCTCAAGCACATCAAATTGAAATAGCGAATCAAATTTCAACAGTAGATGACCGCCAACTATCTGTTCATGAAGAACAATTTCTTGATGAACGACTTTCAGGAAATGTAGAATTTAATTCATTAGTTGATCAGTTTACCGCCGCACATCCCATCCTAAAAGAACGAAAAGAACTAACCTATACGTCATTAAATCCTTTAAAAAATGCCGTGTTAAATATTTCAAAAACAGGCAAAATAAATCCAGAAATAACTCTGCCTACATTAGAAAATTATGGTGAAAATTAAACTCATTAGGCCGGAGCAAAACCAAGCCAGCTCCAATCCTTTTCATTGTCATTAAGGAACTGCAGCCGCCTGCGCCTGTACATTGTTTCAAGGCTGCCGGTATTTGAGTTCCTGCTTTTGGCCACATCCAGAGTAACCTCCACCAGATCGTCGGTGGTTTTAGGATTCCACGGACGGATGAAAATGACCTGGTCAGCATCCTGTTCTATTGCTCCGGACTCGCGCAGATCCGAAAGCAGCGGAATCTTGTTCTTGCGGGTTTCAACCTCCCGGTTCAGCTGGCCCAGAACAACAAGGGTGATCCCGGTGTCCATGGCCGTCTCTTTCACTATGCGCGAAATCTCGGCCACCTCCCTTTCTCGTGATCCGCCCCTGGTATCCGGCCGGACAAGCTGAATATAATCCACAACAGCCAGACGCAGACCGAACTCACGCTTCCAACGCCGGCATTGGGCCCGAAGTTCGGAAGCAGATAATGATGGCCTGTCCCAGATCCGCAACCACGGATCCAGACCTTGAAAATGTTGTGCGAAATCATAAATATTCTGCCAGTCTTCTGACGTGAATTTCCCGTCACGAAAACGCATTCCGTTAATACCGTGAGTAGATGAGAGGTAGCGATTGACGAGCAGATAGCTCATCATCTCCAGGGAAAAGATCCCGACCGGAACCTGGCTGAAAACCGAATAAAGGGAGAAATTAAGTGCAAGTGCCGTTTTGCCGTTAGAAGGACGTCCGGCCAGAATGACAACTTCGCCGGGAAGAAATCCGCCGGTGATGCTGTTGAGCTTGTATAGATGAGTCTTGATTCCATCACCGCCGCGAGATTCAAGGCCCTCCAGATATTTCATATATCCCCGGATAATTTCGGATGGCTTCTGCGCGCTGACGTTGACCCGATCCTCAAGGACTGAATCAACAATCTCCTGGGCGGATGCTGCAAACTGTGAAGGATCAGCTTCAGGGGAATAAGCGTGCTCAATAAGCTGCTGTCCCATACGGGCCATTGCCCTCCGCCGGGCATAATCCTGCAGATCCCTAGCCCACCCTTTGGCGTGACTGACAGGCTGAATGTCGCTTGTGAGTTCGGCAAGAAAGACAGCCCCGCCGCACTCGCTGGAGCGGCCGTTTTTCATAAGCCGATCATTAAGCGTAACGAGATCAATAGGAACCTGTTCACGATGCATGGCTAGAATAGTCTGCCATATATTCTGATGAACAGGACTGTAGAAATGGTCCGGAGTCTTCAGGATAGGAATGAGGTCGTCAACATTGCGACCGTTATCCCTGATCACGGCACCGAGCAGAGCCCTTTCCAGCTCCATGTTGTTGGGAGGTGCGGACATGTTCATGAGAACACCTCAAAACATTTTTCCGCAATTTGGGTAGCATTTGGGTAGCAAAAAGATAAGGGGTTACGCTGCATAAGCAGTGTAACCCCTTGAAATATCTGGCGGGCAATACAAGATTCGAACTTGTGACCTTCAGCTCCGGAGGATACGCATTCGAATCCGGTGTATGTTATTTCAGGTAGTTAACACCCATTCTTTTCCCTTCAAATAGACCTAATTCGGGTGGAAAGGTGAGCAAAAGGTGAGTAAAAACACCCCCCAATTAAACGGCTAAAACTCCTCATCTACACCCGGCAATAACAATTGGTTGCCAAGTTTCGGATAAGCTCTATCAAGAGCTCTTTTAAACCCTTCCCAAGTTGTCGAGGCACGCATGAGCGCCTCTACACCTGCAATGTGCTGCCTAAGCTTAGGGTGTCCAGAATCAGTGTTAAACCATTGATGATGTCGGACTGCACGGTTTCCCTTTTCATTCTTAGGGTTCTTCCTTTTGAGTTCTTCGAGAAGACCGGGCGCGAGGCGCTCATATACAAAGTCATTTGTCCACTTACCTATTACGCCCGGACGCGCAGTAGACATATCGTTAAATTTCCACCCATTAAGCCTAAAAATTTCTTTATAAAAACTGTCCGGGAAAGTTTTAGTCCATTTTTTTAACTCATTGTCGAGATACTGTTCAAGAATTTTGGCTAAAGCATTTTTCGCACGTATATCTTGATAACCAGTGGCTTCATCGACAAGAGCATCAATACCAACAGTAGCAAGACCACGAAGAAGAATATATGCTTTCTCTGCCGTTTCTTCCTGATTTAAATTGAGCGCCCCATCATTGCGAGCGGTAATCCATACGTTACAAATATCGGGCAATAGTTCGGCAGAGACACCGACAGCAACCTCTCCACGCTTGTTAGTGTACTCGATAGGCGCCAACAATTTTTCATATAATTCTTCAGAGATATAAGGAGTTAAGTAGTTTGCTGATATATACTCTGGCAACATAGGCGCTTCGCTTTCTTTCTTCTTTCTCCAATAAGCGCCTCCCCCTCTTCTGTCCAATGACAATGCTAAACTTCTATCTACGAGAACTCGTGTTTCATCCTCCAAGACAGCACATGAAATTTCGTTTCCATTAATGTTGAGCTTGCCTTGGTGAGTTGCCTTTAGCATATTGTCTGGCATTTTAACCTCTTGGAGTTTCAATATTATAAAATAAAGATTTGTATATTAAAATAATCAGCGTAAATCAATCGTTAGTCAAGTACACAGACATATATCTAACATGCGATTAAATTTTGCAAAAAACTAAATGCAATATCCTTTTTTCAACAATTGAGTTGACACAAAAGCATTACAGCATTACATCTATATTATGAAAAAAGAGCAGACCTTGTTTTCGATGCGTCTGGACAAAGACTTCCACAGACGCATCAAAATTTTTGCCGCAGAACAGGAAGTGACCATCAAAGCAATGTTCATTGAATGTATGGAAAAGCGGATGGCAGAGGCCGAAAGGAAAAAGAAAGAAGAGAATAAGTAACCAAAATTAAAGCGGCCCGCCAAGGTGTACCACCACCGAGACGAGCCTAACCACAAACAACCTGTAAAGGAGGTTGTCATGGCTGGAAAGAACTTAGCCAATTCACGCACTTCTGACAACAGTTCAGTTGTCGGTTCACCTACGCTTGTTGTATCGGACGGCAAGCCTGTTGTCTCGTCTATTGAGATTTCCAAGCATTTTGGCAAGCAGCATAAAGACGTTCTCAGAAAGATTGAATCGCTTGAAATTCCAGACGATTTTGGACGGCGCAATTTTACGCCGTCCTCTTACATCAATTCCCAGAACAAACAAATGCCCTGCTTCAACCTAACCCGTGACGGCTTCGCCTATCTGGTTATGGGCTTCACTGGCAAAAAAGCTTCAGAGTGGAAAATCCGCTACCTTGAAGCCTTCAACGCTATGGAGCAAGAACTTATCCGCAGGCAATGCAACACCCCCATGCAGACACCAGCAGAGCTACCGGAAGAATCGGAGCACCCGCGCTGGTATAATTTCGTTTATGCCTTCGTTCAGGCAGAATGCCGCCCTGATCCGGGCAGCAGGATTTCAAAAGAAGCCATTTACGAACATTATTGCAACTTCTGCATACGGAACAACGCCAGCCCGGTACACCGTATCCGTTTCTTTACCGCCCTGTATTGCCACGCTACCTACATAAAGGAAACGCGCCCGCATATTGACGGTATGCGGCCCCGGATGCTGGCGAATATTGCCGTTACTCCGTGGCAATCCGCACCCAAGGAAGCTTTGAAACTATGCGCACCGCCTACCCGATCCGCCCCACCCTACCGCCGGGCCATTACCCCGGAAGTGCACCCCGCGCGCACTGGCCATAACCATATGGACACAGCAAAAGAAGTAATGCTTCGGGATATTGAAAGCCGCCCACGCGAAGAGCGGCAGGCACTGCTTATGGCATATGATGCATTGATTGAAGCTGAACAGGTTTTGGATGGGGAGGTGCGTAATGGATAGCAAGCTTTTAGGTTGTCACGTTTCGGATATGATGTCGGCGTGTTGTGCTTTGCGAGTGTTGTCGGACAAGCTTCAATTGGAAGACCGTTACGGCGAAGCCTTCATACTGGATTCAATCAGGCGGGTTGTTTCTGAAAGCGCGAATGCTTTTGATGAATATGATATGCAGGTGCAGATGGGAAAATCTGGTAGAAAGAAGCCTGCACCTGTTTTGGAGTTGGTGCGGAAGTAAAAAAAACTCCCCTAAGGCGCGGCTCTAGGGGAGTTTTTTTTGCTTTATTTGCTTGTATTATTACAAGGAAATATCTTTTTCAGTCTTTTTATAAATTTTTTAGTTTTTGGGAAAAAAATAGGCATGTTAAAATCAACTTCTCCCGTTTCTTTATTGTATACATATTCTGTGTATATTTTTCTTCTTTGGGCAACCTGCTCCAACAGCTTGTAATTATAATAAGAACAAATTACGCACCATGGAAATAAGAACAATACCCCAACCTTAAAACCGTTTAAGTTATCTGCAACGGCAACGAATGGAGATATGATGCTCAAACATTTAATAGTCAAGTCTGAAAAATTTCTCACTTCCAAAGATGGCTGTATCCAACTTTTAGAATTGACTCTTGGAGAATGCCATGAAGGAGGGTAATCGCCTTGTTCATCGGTAAAAGATTGACTTCGTCTTTCTAATTCCGAACAATAAGCAGACAACAGACCAATGATACTGTCGTTATGAACGTAATAGCTAGCAAAATATGTTGATATTAGCGGAATAATTATTCCTATAAAAATCCGTGCATGGTTATGTACATCGTGTTCTCCTGCATAAAAAAACACTGATGTCAACGCAATAATTGCAGCCATATGAGCGGTATTAACGTTTGTCCTAACTGCTATTCTGGTATTTATTTCAGACTGAGCAGCTTCATACTTTGTGGCCGCTGAAACAATAGAAATATCCTTATTCATCCGTATTGCCTCCTTTTTTAAAATATGCAGCAAAAAACAACTAGTCAACTTTATTTATATTAAATGTTTGAATTAAACCCTTTCCCCCTCAACACTCGTCACATACCCCCCACTCCCTAACTTATGAGTAGCACGGGTAATAGACCAAAGCCCATTTTTCTCAGCCCGAAAACCAGAAAGCGAAAGCCTACCCTCTGCCCTTAGTTCGGGCCTACCGGGAAGGCTTCCAGAAAGGCTTTGCTTGCCCCTTTGGAAAGCCTCAAGCTTACCCTTTGCGGCCTTAATTGCGGCTTCAGGGGTTGGGTAAATATGTCTGATCCGGTGAACGGGTTCACCACTCCCGGCTATCTCTTCAACATCCCGCGCGCCTTCAACATCACGCCATAGGGCCACCACGGTATTAAAATTCGTGCGGGATTCAATATCAACACTAACGCTGGTCACCTGATTAGGGACAAGTTCAATGGTGGGCATGGATTTGCCCGAAACTGTTTTACCTTGCCCCTTATGGGCGAAGATCAGTTTGCCCGCGTTGGCCTTGGCTATGGCATCATGGTCCCGCGCGATCCGGGTTAGCAGGTGCATGTCAGATTCATTTATCTGGTCGATATGAGGCAGGGCCACCCCGGACAGATCAGCAGCAACGGCAGGATCAAGACCATGGTCAGCGGCTATGGTGGCAACCATTGCGCCTATGGTCTGCGGAGTCCATGAGCGTTTTTTCTGCGTCTGAAGCTGGGAATAATTTGAACTCTGATCCTGCGGCGCGCCAGCGGCTTTAATGTCCATCTTATCCGGTGGCCCGGATAGGCGCACGGAATTAAGGACGTACAGCCCCATGAAGGTTGCCGCGTTGCCATAGCCGAGCCAGACTTTAAACTGGCTCCCGGCGGGCGCCACGGCATAACCCTTATCATTAATGGATATGTCCAACGAATCAGATTTTACCCCGGCTTCATCGGTGATGGTCAGCGAAATTAAATCGTTCTGAATTGCGGCGGTAATGTCATTACCGTTACATTCCACGCGGTAAACGGGCTTGTGAGTTAATCCCATATGTTGATCCCCTGATCCGGTTCCGGCGTGGCGACTTCCGGCAGGATGATTTCAACCCCGGCTTCCAGCACCGGGCCGAGATCGGCAAGACCCGGATTTGCTTCAAGCACTTCCGGCACAGCGGATTCAAAGCCGTAATACTTCCAGCATATGCGGTCCAGCATGTCGCCATCTTTGGTGGTGTAAGTAATCATTCTTCAAACCGTTCAATTTTGAGGGTAAATTCCTGCTTTTGGGCTACCCCATCCCGAAAGAATGCATCGTCCTTTTCAGTAAGGGTTACGATAACCCACTTGTCGTGAACATTTCCGAGGCCGTCCACCAGCATCAGCGGTTCGCCCTTACCCTGCATTTCGCGCATCTTATCAATCTGGCCCAGCCCGCCTTTATAGGTCGGGTAGATTACGCCGGGTAGAGTGATAGAATCATCCCCCGGTCCTAAATCCTGGTGGGCGGCGCGTTTGCCGATCCGGTTAATCTTCGCCCAATTCCGAGCCGTTGACCTCTGCAAATCCTGATATGCGGCAGTATCCACAGAAAAAATAAAATCACCGAGTTTTAACATCCCCACAATTTCACCTTTTACCCGTCATACATGGCAAGCCGTGAATTATCCCGGCTCCTTTCTTCAATCCGCTGCATAACCTCATCCGCGATTTCTTCGGAAGATTGGCCCGGCGCGGCATGTACCTGAATTTCAAATTTGTTGGAAATATTGGTCTGCTTCTGTTCCGTATTTTGGGAATTGTCCGTTACCCCCTGTAAAAGATTTTGGGAGGGTGGAATTTGAACCGGAACATTTTGACGATAAGCCTGCCCTACTTCCAACGTATCTTCTAGAACGGGCCGAGCTCCGGTTACTGTTTCCGGTCTGGCCTCGGCAACAGGCACTGATTTCTTTACGGCATCGCCGACTTTGGGAGTGGGTTCTTTTTCCTCTTCATCATCTCCAAAACCGAAAAAACTTCCGACACTGGAAACAACACTGCCTACGGTATCAATCAGCCCGGAAAAGAATTCCTTGATCGGCTCCCAGTATTTCCAAATAAGCATAGCCCCGCCGACAACAGCGGTAACAATCAAACCGATAGGGTTGGCTGCGACAGCCGCGCCAATGGCCTTAATCCCGGTAGAAATAAAAGGTAGAGCCTGCCCGACTGTGACCAGCGAGCTTGCAAAACTGACCATACCCATAGCGGCTTTACCCGCCATGACCGCGCCGACCATCATGGCTACGTTTTCAATTCCGCCCACGGCGGAAATAAAACCCGCAACCATAGAGCCGACCTTGTACAGCCCCTTGCCGAAATCAATTACGGCCGGGATCATACCCCGCACGGCATCACCAACGCCCATAAGATCGTCCTTATGGGAACGCACGTAGTCGGCAAGTTTGGGTGCATATTCGGAAATGAGCGGGGCCAGCGCGCCACCTATCAGGCCGGAAACTTCAGCAGCAACCGAGCCGACAACTGTAGTCATTTGAGAAAAGGCGGTATTGTAATCAGCCGCACCCTTGCGCCCTTCCTCGGAAAGGACATTAAGTCGCTTCTGCTGGTTAATTATTTCGTCAACGCCTTCCTTGCGAGTGCGTAGGTAGCCGAAAAATTTATTAGCTTCTCCGCCCATAAGAATATCGGCAGCGGCTGAAGCCTGCTGGCCATCCGGCATGGCCTTGATTGCTTCGGCAATCCTCTTGAACTGTTCTTCCGGGGCCATGTCCTGAAGTTCTTCAAACGACAAGCCGAGCATTTCAAGGGATTCCTTGACCGGGGTAATTTCTTCAAGCCCGGCGGATTCACCGAGCTTGTTATTCATTTCTTCAATGAGGTCGCCAACGGTATCAACTTCGAATCCGGCTTCGCGGGCCACCCCGCCCCATGCCTGAAATTCTTCAGCGGAAACACCAAGAGCATTGGCAAGCTTGACCTGTTCGCCCGTGGCCTGATTCACCATAGTAACGGCAGTGCCAACAGCGGCAGCCCCAGCAACCACAGAAGCCCCAACCATACCACCAGTGCGCGCCAAGTCGCCGACCTGTGCTTTCATTTTGCCGCCAGCTTCCACAGCGGCGGACATTTTCTTGTAAGCCTTGCGGGACTTATCAAGCTGTTTTGCAAGTTTGCGGTGTGCACCGGTTAGGTTTTTTGTATCAACCCCGGCCTTTTCCAATTCAGAACCCAAGGAAGCTAGTTTATCCTGATTGGCCTTGTACGCCCTGCCTGCCTTTTCCGCGGAGGCTTCAGCGCGCTTGACCTCGTTCAGCATCTTCTTTGTAGGCTTAGGATGCGCTTCATATTCCTTGCGGAGCTTGGCGGCATCTCGCTTCAATTCCCGATAAGCCTTACCGGATTCGCGCACAGCAGCGGGGTCATACTGATTAAGCAGGTCCATCTTGGCACGGGCATCCTTCAATTCATCAGCATAAAGCGATACATCGCCGGACAGCAGCTTCAGAGAATCACCAATAC
Organism: Maridesulfovibrio sp.; assembly: GCF_963677005.1. Classification (NCBI taxonomy): domain Bacteria; kingdom Pseudomonadati; phylum Thermodesulfobacteriota; class Desulfovibrionia; order Desulfovibrionales; family Desulfovibrionaceae; genus Maridesulfovibrio; species Maridesulfovibrio sp. The sequence continues at coordinate 1,040,675 of NZ_OY781616.1, forward strand.
GGCCTTGCCGTGCTTCCATTTCCTGAAGCACGGAACCGACTTTATCGACAACAGTTTCCGTTTCAGCAACGCCGGAACTGAATTCACCGAACCGGGAATCAGCTTTCTTGACTGCATCACCCACGGAGACAAGACCGCTTTGCACTGAATTCATGGAACTGCCGAAGGAGCCTTTTACGGCTCCGCCGACTTCCACCACTGCGGAATATTTTTTACTTGCCATCCTTCAGCCTCTTCATTGCCTGCACGTCCTGAATGAATTCTTCGGTGTCCATGTCCATAATTTCGGCCCGGCTCCAGCCCGTGAAATGGGCCAGAGCCAGAACCATACGCCGAACATCGTCCGGGTTTAGGATAAAAAACCTTTGTATTTCTCTTGCAGCTTTTTGTAGTCCTTCATATCCAGATCATCTATCAGGTCCGGCGAGACCTCACACAGATTGGCAAAGAGAACTGATTCATAATCAGCATCGTTTTTAGTGCTTTTCCTTGCGGCCTTCTGGTCGCGCACTTTCGCACGGCGCATATTCAGTTCTTTAATTTCTACGCCGCCAAAATCTACCGGGTAATCAAGTGTGATAGGTTCCATTATTTACAATCCTATTGCTTTACGTCTTTCTTCAAGCTGATCTTTGCCGTTAACAATGCGAACCATATTAGGTACATCAATTTCGTAAAGAACCGTCCCGTCCTGTTCGCGCTTGTAATAATCAAGCTTCATCGTAAATGTTAGCGGTGAATTCTCACCGGGCTTCCATCCTCCCTCCTCAACAGAAGTAATTACGCCACGCATATTAATCACAACACTGGACACGCCTCCATAATATGAATCAATTGACCCCTTGGCGGTGAGTTGGGGTTTATCGCCAGCAGTAACACCCCATAATGTCAGAACTTCTGGAAAGTGACCGGATAAAACAAAAGAAGTTTCAAGCGGTTCCATGCCCATTTCAATAGGAATAGATGTGTCCATTCCTCCGCCCCGGTAATCATCAATTTTAAGGGTGAGCTTGGGAGGATTAAATTCATCCACATTTCCGGCATACCCCTTACCATCAACAAACAGGTTCATATCTTTGATTTTATTATCTCCGTAACCCATTTAAAATACCTCCTCAAAGTAATCGTCAACCATGCGGCTTCGGAAAGTGACATGCTCGGCTGGTGCGGGTGCGGTGAAATCAAAGTCAAAATAGACCTTGCCCGCCGCAAGCTGATCCGTGGTGTTGAGTTCCGGGTCGGCCCAGCAAGTGCCGCCGAGAATCGCGCCCTTGTTTTTCAGGTTCCGCAGGTAATTGTTTACGCCTTCAACCACGTCTTCAAAGTAAGTCTTTGTGATGTTGCGATCCACGGCCCAGAGGTGAGCCTGAAGCAGGGATTCGTTAATCATGTCCGCAGTACGGCGTACATTGAGGAAAGCCCACTTAGGGTCACTACCGCAAAGACAGTTACCCCAGAGCCTGAAACCATCTTCATTGATGATTGTGGCTACATTCTTTTCGTTAAGCAGGTTGGCCCGGCAATTGGCATCACCGAGGGCAAAGTCAACCGGGCGACCAGTGCCGGAAATACCCATAATTTCCTGATTGGAAGGCGACCACCAGAAGCCTTTATCATTGTCAATCTTGGCAATCATCCCGGCTACACGGGCGGAAGGCGGTTCATTTACATAAACACCATCCCGGTAGACCTTCACCCACGGATCAACGAGGTAGCAACGCGCGCCAAGGTCGTTTTCCATAGCGATTGCGTCCGCATCGTTGGTGTTGGGACCATCTACCAGCACGATTGCACGCATACGATTTGCAATCCCTTCCAGTTCCGCTACCACGGGATTCTTCAGGAAAGTGCCAGGGTTCTCTTCGTCCTCATCCTGCTGGTGGGTGAAACCCGGAGCCAGCAGAACACGCGGGGTATATCCCAGCGCGGACTTGCAGCCCAACAAAGCCTGCACCCCTTCGTATTCCCCGGTATTGGCATCCACCCCGCCGATTACATTGGTTATGGTTGCGGCAATATCCGCGCCTTCTTCAACGCGGATCACGATCACAACCGCGCCAATCTGGTCAAAGATTGCATCAAGCGCGTTGGGCAGGGTTCCGGCTGCATTACCCACGGTATCGAGCTTTGCAGCTTCGGTACGATTGCCCGCAATCAGGACAGGTTTGTTAATGGGAAATGCGGTTGCATCGGCATCCGGCGCGGTGCCGATTATGCCGATAACCGAAGAGCGCACCGTACGAATAGTGCGCGGGCCATCGTCAATTTCAATGACTTCTACGCCATGAAGAAAATTCTCAGCCATTGTTGTCTCCTGTTATTCGTTTTTGCCCATCAGGATGGTACGGACAATTCCCGCCATATCCTGAGAAGCGGCCTTAAGTTCTTCAAAAGTCGAGGCATTGCCGATTGCAGTTTCGGCGGCGGCAAAAGCCGTGTGCGTCTCGGTGGATATCAACCCGGTATCAATGGTGCGGGTTTTGACCCGTACCGATTTTTCCGAACCGGGAATGATCATTTCAGAGGTTCCCCGAAATTCACCGAGGATGTGCGGCGCAAGTTCAGCCGCCAGCCGTTTCTTTTCATCAAGCGTCATGCTGTTAATATTCATTGTTTACGCTCCTGTTTTCCATGTATCGCACTGCGTCTCCGCAATTCTGGTTTCGGAATCTTTGGAAAGGCCGGACACGCCAAGGGCCACCCGGCGGAAGGCTTCTGCCGGGGTAATCTTGGCGGATTCCACAAGAATGAAGTCCGGGCGGTCTGTATCTGTATCAGTGCCGAGGGTTGCAGATTCGACGGCTAGTTCGTTGAAATCTTCGGCTGTGAATGCGGTTGTTGCCGCACCTGTGGCGGCGGTTAGGGACACGGGCGACACAACTCGGTCCGGAGCGACAGCGAGTACGGGAGTGATTGATGTACAGGTGTTTGTCCACTCACTTGCAACAATTAACGTCAGATAACCGCTGGATATTTGAGACCCGTTGTTGACTACTTTTATCCCGGTAATACTCATGGGCGCACTGAATGTGCCACGAATGCCATATCCCAAAATTAAACCATTTCCGTCATATGATGGGAGCATCCATGTCCCGGAATTATCCCACACATAAACGACAGCATCAGGTGCAGCAGGTAGACAACCGGCTGAAAATCCATACACGTCAACAGGGGTATCCCATGTTGCTTCATAAGTTGTCCCTGCGAGGATGTTATATGGCAATTGTACACCCTGAATTAAGGAAACTCCTGCCGTGCCGGATACGGCTTGTGCAACGACTGCGGCAACAACAGCCGTTAACGCAGTACCACCACTGCCACTGTTGACCCATAGAGTGCTTCCGTCAGCCAATTCAGCCTCTTTATCAGATATCAGGACGATGGATTCAGCTGAGGTTACAGGGTCTACAATCCATTCCTTTGGAGAACGCACTTTCGCCCGCGATTGCAGACTAACCCAATCCCCCTCACCCTCACCCTGGTCCACGCCGTTGGACCGGAGCGCCGCACCGTCAGCCAGTGCGATACCGGCGGAACTTGCATTGTCGTAGCCGTCCCAGCTTGTGAATGAAATTGCTTCATCACCGGTGACGAAAGCGGCGGCTGTATGAAAACCGGTTGCCGTTGACCATTCAGACCAGCCGAGAGCCGTACCCTTGTAGCGGACTTCCCACACGTAATCGCCGGAAACCAGCAGCAACCCGGCAGGGAAATCGTATTCCGTGACCGCCCCAAGTTCCGGTGACAGATGCAGTACAACATCGCCGATCCGCATACGGTATTGCGTGGCTTCGTGGGTATCGGCAGTATCTCCGACCACGGCAAACGGACCGGAAACCAATGTAGGGCATTCCATGACCCCGGTTGCGCCGTTGGCGGGAGAAACATTGGCAGGTCGCTGGACGTAGTTGAACACGGCACGGGTTTCGAAAAACACGACTTCTGACCACGGGGAAATAAGGCCGTTGTTCAACCTGCGGCGGCAACGGGCCTTGTATCTCCTGCCCGGCTGCAACATCCCGGCAGGCTGTTCGTATCCGTTGGCTATGGTGGTCAGAAACCCGGAGTCATGGACCGAAGTTGCAAAGGTTCCGCTATCAAGATCAACCTGAACCTGAATTGCCTCCTCGGACGTTCCGGCAAACACGGGTGTGAATTCGCGGAACCTGTAAATCGGGGTTTCGCCAACGTCGGCAGCACCGTCCGCCGGGTTGAGGATTTCAGGAATCCCGGTTGCCATACGTGCCAGCAAATCAGGGTGCGCTTCAGGGTCTTCATTGTGGTCGCTCATGTCGTCATGGGTAGCCAGCAGCACCGGGGATTGCTGGATGGTAATCTCTTCTGCGTTGCCCGTAACAACATCAATACGGAACTGCTTTTCAAGAGGTGCGGCCCCGGCAGGCAAGCTCGGAATGTAATCGTACTGTTCGCCCGCATAATCCACCGCATAAAGGACTTCACCGCGCGTGGGATGGGTTGCAAAAATCCCGATTTCCCGCAGTGCAAAGCCGGAAGCAAGGCCCGCGTTGGTCAGCATGGAATGAATGGTGTAGCACCCGGCTGGTTCATCCGTGTCCGGTACTGAAGTCGGGACAACCGAACCTATATCCAAGCTCATTTCCTCCCGGACAAGCCCGGTCAATTCTGCGGGCGCGTCCTGCTGTCCGGCAGTCCAGAGCCCGGAGCCGACAGCTACACGGGTGAAATCAAGTACAGTCCCGGTGCCGACCAAGCCTAAAAGCTCCATGCCGTGCCGGGTCAGCTTCATTCCTTTGAAGTTAGGCATTAGTGCCTCCTATGATGATTGTATCCGTCACCTGAACGGCCCCGCCGAAATACAGCCCTACCGGGTCAACGGTGATTTCCGATTCAGGTACATTGATATGGATAATGTCCGCCTCCCGCACTCCCGCACCGGAGTAGAACAGGACGGGTTCAGCGGAAATTTCGACATGAACGGGAACATGCTGCACCGATCCGGTACGCACGGCCCCGCCAGTGTAAGAAGGATTTTCAAGGGTTGAATTGAAGACCACCGCTTCAAGCTCTGACCGGGTATTTTTTGCCACCATCACCGCTTCAATCATTTCCAGATACACGGCCTCGGTCACTCCCGTATCAGTGCTGATCTTGAACTTGTATTCCGCGCCGTCATACTCAAACCATTCCAGAACCCGCGCTTCATAACCGAGAGCGGCAAGGTATTTTTCAACGGCAACCGGGGTCCCCTTCTTGCGGTGAATGGCAATACTGGCCTTGATTACGGCCCGTTTCTGCTCCTCGCTCCATTCGTCTTTCCAGAGGTCGACAGACAAGGCCCAGGCAAGCCACGGCAAAAAAACAGCCGGGCATTTATCCGGGTTCCAGAGGTCACGTATAGGTACGGGAATTGACTCGATACGCTTGCCTGTAACCTTGGATATGGCCCGCTCCTGCGGTGTTGCATTGATTGGTAAGAGGTCGGCAACCATTAGCCCACCTCCACAGAGACAGCAGTGCAATACGCGGCCTGCCATTTCTCCATAGCCAGATCAGCAACCGGGGAATGGAGTTCTACCCGCGCCACGCCTTCAACATGCAAGGCGGCATAAATGCCGGAAAGTGGAACAGCCCCACCAAGAACGTGCCGGGCGGCAACGTAATCCGCCACGGCCTGTTGTGCAGCATCCACAACCGCAGACGGAGCCGGGCCGGATTGGATGTACAGTTTTGCGTTTACTTCATAGCTTACTATTTCAGCAGCCTTGACCGTGACATTATCGGTTAACGGCCTGATTTCACGGTCATTTACCGCGCTATCAACTGCGGCAAGAGTCGCTGAATCAGGCTCGCCGTTACCTTCACGGCCCAGCACGTACACATCCACGTAACCCGGAGCGACTTTCAACGGCGCTGCATCACGCACCGCCGCAACTGTCAGGGCGAAAAATTTATATGCACCATCAGGCCCGGCAGTACTGAATCCTTCCGGGGCCAACTGGACACGGGCGCGAAACTCTTCATCCCCTTCATAGGTAGGAGGAACAACCGGACGTGCTTCCGAGTCGCCAGCATCCAGCAACTTACGCTCTACCGGAGCCAACGCGCCAAGGTTATCAAGATCGGCACCACAGGCAGTGGCAACCATGCAACCACGGGCAGCATCATTTACCCGCTGGCGTAAATTAATTTCGCGCGCGGCTGCTGTCTCCAAAAGTTTTTGAATAGGATCAGATTCAACAAACGCCGTATATTCAGGATAGGCGCTTTGATAATCTTCAAGAACTTCCTGAATAATTGTTTCAGTTTCCAGCGTTTCGACAACATCAGGAAGTGGAACTTTGGAAAGGTCGATAGAGACAAATCCGCTCATGATGCTGTCACCCCCTCAAGCTTGATTTCCTTGCCCTCAGGCAGATACTTGCCCTCAAGAGTCAGGATGACATTACCTTCAGCACCCGCGCTGGCAATTGAGATTTTAGTCAGCTTGTAGCGGGGTTCCCATTTGTCGAGTGCTTCAGCCACGGCGGAAAAGACTTCTATAGCAAAGTTGGAATCCTGCGGACGGTCCACAAGCTTGAACAACCGGGAACCGTATTCCCGGCGATAAACGCGGGAACCGATAGGAGTGGTCAGAATATCCACAATGGACTGCTTAAGATGGGCAATACCGCCGAGCTTTCTACCTGTACGGGCATCTACTCCGATCATGATGCACCCCCGACAGGTTCTTCGGTAACGGTTCCGGTTTCGGGGTGAATGTGATGTTGCAGGGAAACGCCATCGGAAACAAAGTCGCCGTTGTGCTGGTTAATGGGGCCGTAGAATTCAGCCCCGCCGCCGCGGTAAGAATTACCCTGAGTAATAGGCCCATCAAAAACGATATCGGGAGAAGAAAGAGTCACGCGGGTTGCGCTGTTGATTACAACCTCGCCCTGAACATCAAGCACAACCTTGCCGCCCACGGTGCGCTGAACATCCCCGCCAACGTCAGCCGTATCATTGCCGCCGATTGTGTCGGTGCGGTTGCCTTCAATATTGATGAAAGCGTCCCGGTCAATATTCCAAAAGACATCCCGGTGAACCCGCATAGACAAATCTTTGTCGATTTCGCGCTCTTCAAAGCCGGGAATATAGGCGTGTAAAATATGATTCTCGCGGTCATATTCGATAACCGCGCCGTCTTCGTACACAGTTCGCTGAATGGTAGGCCGATCCGCCGGGGCCGGATGAGCAGTAGAGAAAATGGAGCCGAGCACAACCCCGCCGGAAGTCTCACCGGAAGGCGAAAGCACAACCACCTGTTCACTTACTTCAGGAGCCCACCATGTGTGGTCACCACCAGCGCGAAAGGTAATCCAAGGAAGCCAATCAGACACGGCAGTACCAAAGGCCACGCGGACGCGGGCTTTCTGGTAATCTGCCTCGGCAACGGTTCCTATGCGGATCACGTTGGCTAGGCGGCGGGATAGGTCTACGGCTTCAAAGCTGGAACTATGCATATACTATCCTTCTACTGCTTCTATTCCTTCCACTTCCTGATAATCCGCTTTGTAGGCGGCACCGATCAATGGCGAATAGCCAAGATAGACGGTCTGCGGTGTGATACCTGCATCATCCCAAACCGACTCTCCAAGATATCCGCTGAACTCAAATTCCACCCGCCATTCTTCATAGCCGTCCTTTGCTGGCTTGAAGTCTTCAGGATAACCGCCGATGAACTTCGCAGCAGACACCGGAAGCCCGAAACGATTCCCGTGCACAAACTTGGCAACAGCACAAACGAGCGCGGCAACTTTGCGCGCTGCATCCTTTGTCTTGAAATGGATCAGCGGATACACAACCCATCTAAAGGTCGCTTCAAGCTGGCCTGTGCCCGGATTTTTTTCACCGGGTTCAATTTCTGCAAGCTCTAGGGCAAGAGCCGGAGCTTTTACCGCACCATTCTCACGGCGGTAATCACCGATTGAGCATGAAGGGAAAGCGGTTTTTAAATCTGCAACAATGCTTGTATGTGCTTCGATGATGTTTATTTCTTTGATTCCCATTTCAGTTCCCGTTCAAAAAATGTGTAAAATTTTTCTTCGAATGCCCTAAGAACATCAGATTTAATTACTAGTTCAATATCCCGATCTATCGTTTCGTACTGAGGAACAATGGGGTACTGCGGAAAACTATCATCAGAAAAATAAAGCTGAAGACGGCTATGCTTTCCGTAAGCTTCACTATGATGAAAAACTTTTTCGATATAAATTCTTTCAGGAACTCTTCGGTAAACGTTCTTCTTGTTGTCTGAACATCTTCTGCGAATAAAAGCATGGCTTCTACTCACACGACCTGCATCAACACCCGAAGTTGTTTGTTTTGGATTCATGTCAATCAACGGTACAGGATATTGTCCAAACCAAATTCGTGCGGCCTTTCTGCTTCCGCTGAAAGAAAGAAGAATTCGTTTTTTTAGGACGTTCTGTTTAACGCCGGTTAATTGTGAAACACCGCGTAAAGCTATCACCTTAAGATGCCGTGACAATTTTGAAATGGCTCTTTTACACGCAGCATCGACCTGCTTTTGAGTTAAGGCAAAATCGGCTATAATCATGTCCAGCCTGTCGCCATCAATATTGAGATATACTTTGGCCATTTATTCCCCCTCTTGAGCCAGCATCAATTCAAGCTCGCCAAGCCCGGTGCCGTCTGCTGTGAAATCTAAAACATCATAAGGCTTGCCTTCCATGATGACTTGGCTCTCTTGATCCAGCCCAACACCGTCTACTTCCTTACAAGTCATGATGGGCTGATCCGGGTTAAGGGTCATGGCGCGGCCTAACGATACGGAATCCATGTCCGTATTCTTGTAAGCCTTGAAGGTTCGATCCTCACCGCAGACCGATACTTCCACTGCATCAAGGCCCTTGAAAAAAATGTCCAAATCGTCATGAATACTCATTTTTCGTCTGCCCTTCCGGTCTGGATTTCATAGCAATGGATTGTTGAATTCATCGCCTTAAGCGCGCCTAGAAGCTCGACAATATTTTGCATCATGCGGTCTACGTTCTCGCGGGAACCCAAATGCATTTCTTCAAGTAGCGGTTTAAGTTCCGGTTTTGCCGGGCGCGGGCACTGCTCATATCCGGCAACAATCACGACCTCGCGGACTTCATCAATTTTACTGGCCCGGCTCTGGGCACAGGCCGAGAGCATCATTAATAAAATGAGCAGCAAGGCGGCTGTTTTCATTGCTAATGACTCCTGTTGCATTTGTTACCGGATAGTTTTTAGCCGACCTCAGCAGCCGATTGGCCTCGGATTGCTTCAGCCGATACCAACGCGCTGTCTTCTGCGATTCCGCCAATTGGCTTTTGAGTCCGAGGATTACCCGCGCGGTCTGGTTGCCGCTTTGCTTGAGGAGGGTTATTTCCGTGTCCCGGTTGCCAACCTCAAGTTTGTACCCGGCAATGTCCGATTCAAGCCGGGATATGTCGCTGTTACGATCAGAAACAACCCCTTCAAGCCGTGCAATGTCGAACTTGAGAATCGAAACCCAGATCAGGAACCCGGCCACAAGCACCAGCCCGGCGGCAAGCCCTAGAATGAGCTTGCCTTTGCCGGAGCCGATGAAGCTAAGGATGGTGCCGATGGGGATCATGATTACCTCTTAAGAGTAGACCCAAGTTACAGGCCCCATGCTTTCCAGCTTTTCGGGGTCAATATCGACATGGATAAATGACTTTGCGATGCCGATACGCTCAAACCCAGCCATGATAAGACCCTTGAGAATTGCGGCACGTTCAGGGCCGCTTGTGGCTGCAATGTCCACGGCATAACCACGTACATGTGAAGAAGTCGGCTTGCTGCCGATAGCGGCGTTGTGTTCCGCACACCTGAAGCCGCTGGTGATTGTGAACGGAACACCAGCCAGAGAGCGGGCCACGTCCAACTGTTCAAGCAGGCCGGGCACAAGATCGCAGACTCCGCAGCATTCACAAGCAAGGTGGGGGTCTGTTTCCTGAGAAAAGAATTTTGACTTAACCATAAATATCTTCCTCGTTTACATTTTGATTGATGGGTGTTCCCGGTGTAGTCCTATTGCCGCCCACGGGACGATGGACACCGGGATAATTGTTGTGGGGGCTGAATCCATGCCCGTAATCCATCCGTCCGGTTAATGGATCGTATCCATCACGGAAATTTTCAAGACGTTCAATCAACCGCTTCGGGACAAAGGATATTCCTAATTTTTTAAGGTGGTTTGAAATGGATATGAATTCGGTAGCAGCCAGAAAGAAGACCGCGAATTCGCGGAATTTAGCCAAGACTGAAGGAAAATCACCTTCAACAATGGTCACATCCACCATGTTTGAAATGGCTATGACTACTGCATAGATGAAGAATTTGGCGCAGCCGTATAGAAACTTGTTGCGGCGGTAGGTTCCGACACACAAGGCTATGGACAGCCCCAAAATGAAATCCGCACACATGAGAACCAGAACAGCCGCAAGAGCCATGTCATAGCCGCCAATCAGCCATGAAACGCAGGTGCAAAGCACTGAACAAATGGTTTTGATTGTGATGTTGTCAAAAAGCTGAAACATGCTCTTTTGATTCCCATACTGGCCCGGAGCCGGATCAACCGATACCGGGCCAACTTATTGTTATGCGTTAATCTTTACCCGGACCGTTTCATCGGTATCCGCCGCCGGGGTGAAGGCAAAACCGGCCTTTACGTTATCCGTGGCCGTGGTGGTAATTTCCTTGTTTCCATCAAGGTAAACCGTGGTACCCTGCAGGATTGCCCCGGCAACCTTGGTGAGTTCCCATACTTCCTCGGTGGCAAGCACACCGGTTGTGCCATCCGGGATATTGCCGAACGCCACGCCGACTACGGAGCCAACCGCAACAGCTGAACCGGACACAACGTCCGCCCCGGTGTTATTGGTCCATTCCATGTGGTTACCTGTCTGCACGTGATTAAGAGCCATGCGTAATTCTCCTTATTTGCCGGGGTTCTTGTGAAAGCCGCGAGGATCCATCACGCCCGCGCCAGCTTCCAGACGGACCTTGATTTTCAGGCCGTCCGAATCGAAATCGGCTTCTTCGTCAACAAACGGGGATTCAATGCCGTCAAGAAAAGCCACTTCAATAGTGTCCACCTGTGCTGGGTCCGCGATCAGGTAATGGGCATCAGGGCTTTTATCATCAAGACGGGGTTCGGCGATGGGTTCGAGCTTCCCGGCCCACGGGTTGTGGACACCGGAAGACATGTTTGCATCAGGCAGTGCGGCAGAACGAATAAGCACGTCCGCTTCGGTTTCCTGTTCAACAGGAACCAGAAGGAAACGTGGGCGCAGGTCGAGCTTTGCGCCCTGCGGACCTTTCTGCAGGCGCATTGCCTTACGTCCTGCATTAAGAGTGCTGGTAGAGACATGGCCTACTACCGTGGATTTAAGGTTCTTATGCTTGGCATCGAAAAGCGGAACTCCATCGCTCATCTTGGGATTGGAAAGCAGCAGGTCATAAACAATGTCCGCAACTTTGCGGGCCGAAGCATTGCCGAACAATTGGGGGATACGCAGGAAGGCCCGCAGATCATCGTTGATCATCATTTCACGGGTAAGCTTCACATTTTTGCCGTAACGAGCAATGCGGTAGCTTTCCATGGAATCGCTGAACGAACCGGTCTTGTATTCACCGTGTTCGTTGATGAGTTCCAGATCAGGAGCTTCTGAAAGGCTGATGCCGTGGATATCCTTGAAATCCGATGCAGGAACGACATTTACCCAAGGCCGCCAGGTTGCTGGAGCTTCACTGTAGGCGTTCTTGAGAACCTTGTTTGTAATTGCGGCGAAGATTGACGGGAAATCACTGGTGGAAGCACCGAGAGACATGGGCCGTAAAACTTTTTCAGCAAGCTTGCTGTGCGACAGACCGCGCGTTTTTACCCCGGCCCTTTCAAGCACATCACGGGCAAGCTCGGTAAGGCGCATTACGCGGAAATCTTCATAACCCGGTGCAGGTTTATCTTCTTTCACACCAGCACGAAAAAGCAGGCCGGAAACCATAGCATCGTGCAGCTTTTGGCCTTCAGTGAGTCCGCCGACAACGTATCCAGTGGATTTAAGGGGCTGGTTTTCAGGCTTGGTGCTGAGTTCTTCAAGGATAAGACCGTTCAGCTTTTCCACTCCCAATCCTCCATCAATCAAGCCCTGCTTGAATTCAGCGGACAAGCCGAACATTACGACCTGCTGGTCAATGAACTTCATGCGCTCACGTTCAGCCAGTGCAACCTTTTGCGGGTCTACCTGTTCCGGCTGTTTGGGGTCGGTTCCTGCGGAAGCCTGAACCGGAGCCTGATGTGCAGGTTGCGGGGCAGGTGCAGGGGTGCCACCGCCAGCACTCAGCCATGCCGGGGTGTCTTCAAGTGCGTTCAGGGCTTCGTAATCAAGCCCCATCTGTTTCAGGTGGGTGCGGGCCGAGTCCTCAGTAATATCTTCAAGGCCATTCGCCCGCAGGAAAGCTTTCAACCATGTTTTCATGACTGAGTCCTCCGGTTTAGGTTCAGGCCGTCCTGTCATGGCTACGGCCCCTGTTTTTCCATCCGCGCCAAGGACGCAGAAGGACGTTTCGCGCACAAAGGATTTGCGCCACACATACAAAGGTCCGGTCAGTTCAACGCCGTTGACGTTGACAGTTGTACTGGACTGTACTTCTTCGATTGCTTCAGGCCAGACACCTATGGATGCCTGATAGGGCCAACCCTGATCCGAAAGCCGTATAATTTCGTTGGCTTCGTCCGTATCCACAAAGGAACCTTCAAGGACAAGGCCTTCCTTTTCGACCTTGCAGGAGTCTGCAAGACCGACTTTCTTTTTGACTTCATGCTCTTCAAGAATGGGCATGACTTTTTCAGAACGGATGCCGTTCAGGTCGATAACAAAGCGGAAATACCGCTGAATAACGGCCCCGGTGTATCCAAGAATGCGAAAGCGGCGGGCTTTACCTTCTTCGGCTTCGCTGAGTTTCAAATCGGCTGTAAGCTGAAGCGGTTCCTGTGCTTTCGCGGAAAGGTTGGCAGGAAATTGTTTAAGCATTGTTCGCTCCCAGTATTCCCCGTTTCTTGAGGTCTGCGTTTTCGCGGGTGAGTTGATCAATGACTTCATCGTAATCTTCGCCACGCTCCGCGCAGATTTTGCGGCGGGTGGTGCAGCCCATGCCGAGCATCTTTTCCGCCGCGTTTGCGTCCTTGGTGGGATCAACCCAAGGCCAGCCGGGGTACTGACAACCAACCGGGACACGTGGGCCGGTCATGGATGGTTCAAGACGGCTTAACCAGAGCATGCGGGCGAACATGTGCCATGTGGGTATTATGGCTTTGCGGCCCATAAACACCTGTTGCACACGGTAGCCGCGCCGCTCTTCAAGAGTTGCGGACCGTGCGGACGCAAAGGACGCGTCTGAATAGTCGTTGGAAAAGGCTTCGTAAGACATGCCGAAGCCAGTGGAAGAACCACGCAGGCTGGTTTTCACATACGGTTCATAGGTTGCGCCGGGGTGGTTGAACTGGGCTTCATTGACCTTGGAGCCGGAAGGCAAGGTCACTACCTGCCCCGGTTCCACGTAATCGGGAATGAATGCTTCCGGTCTTTCCGGCATGTCGGAATCATCCAGCCCCAGCGGGTTCTGAAGTTCGGGATAAGGCGTTTCAACAAAGAAACCGAAAGCAGCCATGAGCCGGGCAACAATGCGGTGCGAATCCTGAAATTCGCTAAAGTCGCGCATTTCCATAATGACCGGTGCCATCCAGGAAATACCCCTGTGCTGACTTGCGCGTTTCGGCAAAAAAATATGGCGCACCCACATAGCCGGAACCCGCACGGATTCACGACTCATTAAGCGGCGCATATCGCCGGGATGTTCACTGAAAAGGTGATAGGCCACCGGGTGACCCTTGCAGTTGAATTCCACACCACGGATAGCGAAGTTTCCGTTCTCGCGCAGGCCATCAACCGAAGAATCAAGGTGGTCACATTCCAGAAGTTCCACACCCAAAGGAGCAAGGCCCTGCTTCATCAAGTCGGGATCAGGATAGAAACGGAGAAGGCATTCTCCATCCTGCCAGAGGTGATTGAGGATAAGCCGCTGAATATCGTCAAAGCCGACTTCATCAGCTTCGGCCCAATCCTTAAAATGCTGTTCCAGCTTGCGGTTGAAGCCGTGATCCAGATCACCGGAAGCTGTCAGGCGCGCGGCCTGCGGTTTGATTCCGGTATAAATAACGTTATTCGCTATGCGCTCAAGCGCACCGGAAACATGGGTAGAGTTGCGCACCAGATCACGCGCACGGGATACGATTAAAGCATGTTCGTGCCGGGAAAGGTTATCCGCACTGCGGTTAGTGGGCCGCCAGCCCGCATTAGGGCCACGGTTAGTAGCCGCAGTATATGCAGAAAGCTGCATACGGCTTTTAACCCAATTGGTAGCCATCTGTGGAGAGATAGCCCCGACACACTGGGCAACAAAGGAAGTCCAGCCTTCATACAGGTTCATGAGCGACCCCTGTACTTGGCCTTGAAGCCCCGACCGCCATTAGCTGCAATGGCGATGCGCATTTCCAGCCTGTCCCGTTCAGCATAAAGCGCGTTCAAAGAACCACGGGTGAGAGTCCGACCATTCAAGGTATAGGACTGTGCGCCGCCTTCAATGTTGGCTATTGCCTCATTTACAGAATCAAGCCGAGCTTGGAGCATTAAAAAACCTCAATTGTTACTGTTTACCTACAGGGCGAACAATAACAATTGAGGTGGCTTGTTTGGAATGGGGTTGTTTACTGGGGAGTAAAATTTACTGGATTGATTATTTTGGCACAAACATATATTGATTTAGTTAAAAATCAAAAATACATTTTTATAAAAATAAAGTATATGGATACCATGGACTATATTCTTTCTGCATTCGCTTCGTGGGTAGTTGGAATTATTTTTGGCAAACATGCACAGCATATTGCACTTATAGTAATAGGATTTATCTTTCCGTCTAAATTTAATCTAACTGGAAAATGGAAAGCACAATACAATGAATACAATAGATCTATGGTCAGAATAAATGTCGAGGAAGTAATAAGAATTAAACAGCTGGGTAATTTAATTTTAGGTGAATGTATAAATTCTGCAAATATGGGCCCCAGATTTCTATTTAAAGGTCGAATTAACAAAAATTGTATTTTAGGTCATTTTTATATAGATAAATGCAAATCACCTGAAGGATGCGGAGCATTTCAGATACTTTATGTAGAAGATAAACTTATTGGGAAATGTATATGGTACGATAGAGACCACAAAATAATCGATAGCTCTGAATATATTTGGATAAAAGATGATCGACTCGACTAATTTATTGTGCAACATAAATAAATTACATCCAGATTGTGACTATTTGGTTTGCTTCATATATAATCCAGCTGGTTTTGTTTCTAATCCTACAGACTTGATTAATGATCTTGAATCACAAAGCAATTCTGTGTCCGTCATCATAAAGCCTACTTTTTAAAATGCAGAAGCCCCGCTCACGCGGGGCTTTGCTTTTCCATGCTCAAGACTCACTCCCGCACCAGCTCCAAAACCGCCGCAGGCTTCCCACTCCGCTTCTTAGCCATCTGCACCTTCATATCGTATTCATCAAAAGCGTTGGCTCCATCTGAGACAGCTTTACGAATGGATTCTACAAAGAAGGCTTCACCATAGCGGTCTTCCTGTTCAAACATATTACGCAGTACCCGCAATGCCGCACACGCCGACATCATATCCGAAACATGGTGGCAAAGATCATCGCTATTCATGGCCTACCTCCCCATTCAAACCCTGTTCAGCCTCAATCAAGGCATCATACGCCATTAACATTGCCTGCCGTTCTGCCCGTGACATGTGATCCAAGTGTTTAATCATCAGTTCTTTTGCCGTGGCTATGTGCTTTTTCGGTGAGCTATGGCCATACACTTCCGGCACCATTGCTTGCACCGAATCGGGCGCGGCTGTTTTCGCTGGTGGTGGAGACGGTCGGGGCGTTAGCCGTTTGGGCACTTCGGACGCTTGCGGGTCTACGCTGATATTAGCCAACAACCGGGGCCGTTTCTCCCCTACCCTTGGGCGGGTTTCGCGGATGTAGGTTGCCAGGCAGTATAGCGAGGTGAAGAACCGGGCGCGGTGCACCGGGGATACATTATTGCGCGTGCAGAAGTTGCAGTAATGGGTATAAATTTCGTCCTTGGAGATTACGCCGTCAGGATCGGGGCGGCATTCGCTATCCACAAATATGGTGATGTGGCTATACCAGAGCGGATGTTCTGATTCGATTTTGCCGATGTAGATGTTTGATTCTTCCTGCCGCTGCAATTCATAGCTACCGTGCTGGCGGATCGCGGGGAGGACTTCTTCAAATACCCATTTTTCGAATCTTTCGGCTGCTGGGAGTTTGGATTTTATGATTAGGCGGTAGAGGTCTGGTTCGGGGATGATTTTGACTGTCTGCATGCCGCCTTTCGAAGGGAGTCGCGTTTCGCTACCCCCTTTGCAATGCTTGTTAATAGCATCACGGGCATTGGCATACCCTAAAGTCGTGGCAACATCTTTAGCGACAAACCAAGTATTGCCATTCAAATCATGAATGGTTCTGATCTCGTTGGAATCAAATACAAAAGAGACAACTGAACTGTTGTCAGAAGTGGGTGAATTGGCTACGTTCTTTCCAGCCATGACAACCTCCTAGTAAGGTCGTTTATGGTTAGGCTCGGTTCTGGTGTTGGCGCACCGTTCCGGGCCGTTTTTATTTGGGCTACTTTTCTTCTTTTTTCTGCTTTTCAGCTTCGGCTATTCTTCTTTCCATTTCCTCCATGAAGATTTCTTTGAAGGTTATGTCGTGTTCCACGGCGTATAGTTTGTAACGCTTGTGGGTTTCCTTATCTAATTTCATTGATACGTTTACTTTTGCCTCACTCATGGTAGTTATGTAGCTCTGTCGCTCTAGCTTGTCAATGGGTAATTATATTTGTGGGTTGAAAATTTAAAACCCCAGCCTTTCCGGGGAAAGGCTGGGGTGGAGCAAACAACTAACTATTTTTAAGTTGAAATAAATAATTAAGAAAAGAATCTAATGCAGTTAAAACTGCGCACGATAAAAAAATAGAAACACAATTATCTACATACTCTGAATAAGGCATTGTTTTAGTTTTTTTGTGAGTGCGAGGCTGGTAGCTTATGACCATTGTTTCCGGGTCAAGTTCAAATGTTGCATGATGAGATCCATTCCGTATAGATGAATTATATTTTTCAAAGACAGCAGAGAACTCAGGAATATCTTCAAAACATTTTGTTCTTCCTGATTTATCAGAGTCTAAATACTTATCTAAATCAAAACCGGGGAATTGAAACTCATTGTATGACCTTCCTTTATGCATGTTGCTTAAACAGGCAAATGTAATAAGACCTGAACCAACCGCTTCAAAGGTATTCCCATAAAAATACTTTGCCTCATCGAAGTTGCAGGATGAAACCGAGAATCCCTCTGTTACTGTGTCTCGCTTATGATCCCAGAGACATTGCGAAAAGTCTGAATAATTTTTAAAAAAAGCATCAAAAACAAGGAAATTCTTTTTTAAGCTTTGTGGAAATATTTTTTCGTTATGAAAAATTAAAAAATCATCAAATTTTTCAGGATATTTTTCACTAACTTCCTTCATGACGGAACAACACCCATCAAAATAATTACTTCTGCCCGGTGCAAGAGTTCTAGACGCAAAAGAAAAAATCCAATCTCTGGCTGTTGGATCTTCCTCTATATATTTACTTGCTTTTTGTTCGGCAATCTTTTGGGCTTTATCAAATTTCCCTTTTTTAAATTGAGACCAGCATCCTCTTAAATCTTTCCATTCATCATCAAGAACAAATAATTTTCTTGATTCATCACGTAACCTTGCATGCTCTTCGGAAGACAGATTCTTTAGTTTATCGTCTGGGATTTTCATTTTTTTCATGTTTTCCATCATAGCAATCAAGCCCGGTGAAATCATATCTTGCCCTTCAAGTTCAGGAGGAAAGGTAAGCTCTGGGTGTAAATTTATAATTGGATATTTGTCGTCATAAGGAGTAAAATCATCAGAATTAAGCCTTTCCATATTCTTAACACATACAATATCTCCAACAGCATTCTTTTGATCTAAATCTAGCCGAATCACCATCTCTTCTTCGCACTCTTTGCATAAGATAGTGTGCTCTTGCTGACTTGAATGTCCAACACCAATCCTTAAAACATGAATTTGATCACAGACTAGACATTTTACATATACTCTTACAGTCATTTTATCGCTCCACTATTTCAAACGTTCTCGCTCAACTTTAACCCAATCCAAAATACTAGTCCCAAGATGCGAAATAGTAGGCGCATCAACTATACCTGCGGCCAGATCGCCACTAAAGGACTCTTCGGCGCATTCACCAGAAAAAGCGGTTTCACTATCATCAAGTTTAAACAGTGCGTAAATCTTTTCGCCTTCAACAGTGCCAATTATCTTCCAACAATCCTTTGACTTCAAAAAACGTTTTTCCCTTAATTGAATACGCACCTTGGCAGGCTTTTCAGCAGCAACATAGCAAGGCTCGCACTCAGCACACCCGGCGGACCAATGTTCTTCACTGATAATATAAATTTCGCTACCCTGATCACGCAGATCAATAGCTTTCTCAATCTTGCGCCCATATGAAGAGTGCTTCCAATTCGGGCTGGAAAGGTCACCAATTACGAGATAATCAACAAGCTTGCTTACGGTCTTTTTAACTTCACCACCTCGGTTCGTAACCATCTCAACAACTTTCTTACGAACGCCAGTTGCGAACTTACCAGTAACCACAAAATTTCGGTCGTAAAACTCCATTTCGGGTAGTGGATCAGAAAGCGGTAAGGTTGTTGCCCCGGACTTGAGAGGCATAGGCTCATCGGCTTCGGTATCCATACCCACGACCTTTTTAGCCAGCTCGCAAAAGTTCTCTTGCTCCTCTTCGGTCCAGACACCATCGGCAAGATATTCATCAAGTCGTTCTTTAAGTATGCGTCCGTGCCAGTGGCAAAGGCAGGTGTCATGTTCATTCAGCCAGTTAAGCAAAAAACGCGCTTCAGCTTCCACCACAACACCATCCGCCAGAATCCCCCGGCATAAGCCTATAAGCTCATCAGCATCGCGGTCTTCGCGCATGGCAACATTGAACCGGGACACTAAAGCTTCGTTATCATCGTAATTATCCATCGAATACCCCTCTATTTTATAGGATGATATTGACGGTGTTATATAAAAGAAAGGAAGGAATCAAGGTGGAGTTTGAAAATTAGGTATGAAAAAGCCCGCCGGGGGGCGGGCCAATAACAGTATGTCTCTAATCCTTTTTGTCCGATTTTGTATTTGAATAAAAGAATAGAAATATAATTGCAACAAATCCAAATATTACAGGTATTATCCTTTTGTATTCTTTGAAAATTAAATACATGTTTTCTATTAATCCATATCTAGAAATTAAAGCATAAATTATAGCAATTGAAACACTAAAAAGAGCAAGTAAAATGTCTGTCTTTTGACTTTTAATTGTTACTGTTATTTTTTGTTTTTCAATATTAGATAATTCTTCAACATTACTTAAATCACTTGTATTCTTCATCGTATTAGAGTCGTTGCCTACAGCAGAGAACAGAGATTCGCAATACTTGCGCTTTGAATCAGAAGATATAAAGCTTGAATCCATAACTTCTTTAATTAAATCTTCTGCGATTTGATGTGGCTCATAAACATCAATACGAATAACGTTATACTTCCGGCATGTAGAATTGATTAGTGCTTCAAAAACAATTAAATCAGGAATATCTCCTTCAGATATGTCCGCCTTCAAGGTCGTTACTATTTCACGATTAACGGATTCAACTCTTCGTAGATATTCACTATTGTCTTTTTGTGAGAAAAAAAATTTTGTAATAAAGTAAACAATAAAACCACTTAATATTCCACCACCAATACCAGTAACCCAACTATTATTAAAAAAACTAACGTCCACAATTGGCTCCAATTCGTTCATTTATTTTCTTGTATACTCTTTATACTCTGTCCTAATTTTAAAAGCAAACACCCCTCAGCCTTACACTTATGATACCGAACCTTTATCCCCCCATCCCACTTGGGCGATGAAGTAACCGGAATCCTCACGGCCCCGCACCACGGACATACCGCGCCATTAAACCTTGACAACTCACCCCAAGAATATACAATACAAGTATGCAGTTTGAATATGATGAAAACAAGAACGCAATAAACCTAGAAAAACATGGGATTGATTTTGAATTCATCAAAGCCCTGTGGGATGATCCGGAAGCCTTGATTCTGAATGCAAAATCAGACACCGAACCCCGAAAAATGGGGATCGGCAGAATTCAAGACAAATGCTATTCGGTTATTTTCATGTTCCGAAGCCGTAACGTGAGAATAATTTCGGCAAGACCTGCAAGCAAAAAAGAGAGGGCATTCTATGAAAACAACAGCAGATAACCTTGAACAAAAATTTGATGAAGGGGAAGAAGTCCTTGATTTCTTTGACCTTGATTCTGCTAACCGTTTAAATACGGAAAACAAGCGAGTTAACGTAGATTTTCCGGCATGGATGGTAATAGCTCTGGACCGCGAAGCAAAGCGGCTAGGCATTAACAGACAGGCAGTAATCAAAACATGGATAGCAAACCGCATTGACCGCGGCCATTCGCCAGACGCTTAACCCCGCCCCGGCGGGGTTTCCTTATTCCCCCTGAATACTCTTAATCCCCTGACCCATCCTAGCCAACAAACATCCCTCAGCCTTACACTTATGATACCGAACCTTTATCCCCCCATCCCACTTGGGCGATGAAGTAACCGGAATCCGCACGGCCCCACACCACGGACACACCGCGCCATCCTTGATGGCTGTATGTTACGCCCTACTTGGGTAATCGACAGTATAACTTTTTATTCATTCACCTTTATCTTATATCCGTAAAGATAAAACTGAAGTCGAAAATTTAATTGATGTGATCACTCGAGCAAAACAGACCGAATTGTCTTCGTTCGCAGCAGATACAAAAAAGGCTATCCATAGATTAACTTAATAATTATATAGCTATTATATATTGAGTAACAATAAAAACTATATTACTCTTACATTGTAATACGATTTTGCCTGAAATTGTATTTTCTGAAGAAACCATCAATATTATGGGGGTTTATTATGTATAAATCGGCCTATGGGTTAAATAAATATGGGTATACTTACAATGTGACTGAGTATGGAGTAGAGATTGTTAAATTTAATCAGACAGATTATGATGAACATTTAAAGATTAAAGATGAATTTGATAAAATTCCTGTTGTCTCCATAGCTAAACGAGCTTTTAAAAATTGTACTGCAACAAAAATTACCGTTCCATCTACTTTGCAGGAAATAGGTGTAGAATCTTTTGCAAATTGTAAAAAATTAGTTAGAATTAACCTTTCTAATTGTTGTCTTAAAAATATTAGAAATAGAGCTTTTGCTGATTGTAAAAAATTATCTACAATTAAATTTTCCAATACATTAGTTTCAATTGGTGCAGGTTTATTTACAAATTGTATAAATTTAGAAAAAATTAAATTGCCATCTAATATTACTTCTCAAGGATCATCTGTTTTTATGAATTGCACAAAACTACACACGGTTAAATTAAGTGCTGGGGTAGATGTTATTCCAGAATTTACATTTATGCTTTGTAAGGGACTAAAAACAATAGACTTGCCAAAAAATGTTAAAGTAATTGATACCGGGGCATTTACAAGATGTTCTTTGAAAAATATAGAAATCCCACGGAATGTAGAAAAAATAGGACATAAGGCATTTAGCCATAATGATTATTTAGAAACGGTCATTTTTCGTAACACACCTTCTATAACAAAAATTTGTAGCGAAGCCTTTTCTTCATGCACTAATTTAAAAACAATTGATATCCCTATAACAATAGAATCAATTGAAACTCAAACTTTTTACTCATGTACAAATCTTAAACATGTTAAAATACCTATGTCGGTAAAGACTATTGATAGAGAAGCATTCTGTGAATGCAAAAGACTTAATAATATAGATCTTTGGCCCTCTGTACGACGTATTAACCATGCAGCATTTCATAAGTGTTCTAATTTACGTATAATTCATGTTAACAATAAAATAAGAAAAATAGAAGCAGAGGCTTTTAGCTGTATCAGCGATAATATAAAACTTCTTATGCATGAATTTAATGATGGAGATACTTATGCTGTGGTAAGTCTGTTCAAAGATAAGCATATTTGTAATTCTAAATTTGAACTCACAATAATTCCTGAAGAACCAACGTATTTATAGTAATAATATCTTATATATTGTGTGCAAGTTTTTGTTTAGGTCAATGCAGTCCGGTTAACACCCTCTGTCGGTCTAAATGCGTAAGCGCTCATTTCTTGTTCCGGGTAAAAAAGAGAGTATTGAATACGTATTCGCTTTTTATTCTCCCTGAATACTCTTAACCCCCTGCCCCATCTTAGCCAGCAAGCACCCCTCAGCCTTACACTTATGATACCGAACCTTTATCCCCCCATCCCACTTGGGCGATGAAGTAACCGGAATCCGCACAGCCCCGCACCACGGACAAACCGCGCCATCCTTGGGGCTGTATGTTACGCCCTGTTTTGCTTTAGCCAGTGCCGCAGCAATCAACTTAGCTGACATCTTATCTCCCGCTGGTGTAAGGGTTAACTTTTCGTTTTGGAGCCTGCTTTCTGGGCTTGGCTGTGCCTTTCTTCTTGATGGACTTCACGTTCAGCAGGTCCGCAGCCGCTAAATTGTATCCGGCTATATCCCATGCATGGTTCGGCCTTCCTTTGGGGCATTCCCAAAAGCCTTTTTCGTTCACGAATTCGGCTGTCATTTCCCGCGCCCATGCGTCCGAGACTTCACTATGAAGATGATACGCGCCCGGATCAGCCGGGTTAATTTCCAGACGGTTGGAAAGCGAGTTCTTGTAATGGGTCACGTTCAGGCGCAACAGCTTCAGCCCGCCGGGAATCGGCTTGTTTGATCCGGGGTAGGTATCAAGCTGGGTATAGGCAAACGGGCGCGCCATAGTCTGTTCACCCTTGATGGGTAAAATGCGCCCCCGGTTCATGCGGCAGAAATCATAAACCTCATCGGTGCGATGCCCCATTGCATCTATCAGGGCCAGCCGGACAAGATAGGGGTTGCCCTGCGCGTCCTTGTATTCCCGTTCCCAAAGGACCTCGGCGAGAGCTTCAAAGCTATCCACCTCACCATCAGCAACCAGCCACGATTCATTGATCATGCCGTAGCCCCATGCCCGGATTTCATAGGGGAAATATCCACCGCGCTCGGACTGCGTATCAATGGCGGCAGTCATGCACGAAACCACATCACCGCCGGGAACCAGCAGGCGCGGGCGATCATCTTTCAATGCCAGGATTTTTGCTTCAGTGCGTTCCTGCTGATAATCCACCCACGGTTCCGCTTTGTGAGAGTTCATAAAATCCTTTAACTTTTCCTTCCAATCCGGGTTCAAGCTGGACTTCTGACCGCGCAGGAAAGCGGCAGCAACCTCGGAAAGCGACACGAAACGCGACAGCCAGCTAGGAATATGGAACCCGATTTTCTTAGGCCGATAGGTCTTAAGGTAGGTTTTAATGTCGATGCCCGTTACCCGGTCGAACCAGCCGCCAAGCCGGACGGCTTTATCGCGGATTCCATCATCCCACTTGCAGCCCATGTTCGGGCATTCATATGCCGCCAGCTTTTCGGATTCGACAGTTTCAGCGTACAAGGACGGGTCCATGCCTTCACGATCCGGGTACTTGATTTGATCAAAATCAATTTCATGCTCATGCCCACAGATAGGACAACGCACCTTGTAGCCGAACACCACTTGAGCTTCATTGTTCAGGGCCACCCAGATAGGGCCGCTTTCCGTGGTGGGTGATGAAATTTTCAAAAATTTGCGGTTGCGATATGTACGCCCGCGCTTTTCACCAAGGCTTTGCGGATCGGCTTCTTTCTTGTTCGCGGTAGTGGGGAATTTATCCACTTCGTCAAAGAAGATGTACCGGGCAGGTTTGGAAGCCAGCCGGGAAGCTGAATGCGCCCAACCCATGTAAATCGGCATATGCCGCAGGTTGATACGGAGCGAACCTTCATCATCTGTGGAACCCGTAAGGTATTGCGTAAGCTGGGGGGAAGACTTGAACATGGGTTGAACGCGGTCCCGGCTTGCATCCTTGGCGGCGGTCATGTCTGGATAGATTATCATGGCTGGCCCCGGTTCCCGGTCTACGGCATAGCCCAGCGCATTAAGCAGGACTTCGGTTTTCCCTACCTGCGGAGCGGCGCAGACTATGACGGTCTGGACGCTGCTGAAAAACAGGCTATCCATAATGTCCACCAGATACGGCGTTACATCATTACGCCACATGCCCGGAAGGGAACTTGATTCCGGCACAAGCATGCGATTGCATTCAGCCCATTTGCTGACGGCGGTCTTTTTGCGCTTCCGCAGTATCTGCTTTTCGCCCTTGCTGAATTCGAAGGTGTATTTCGTGCCGGTCATTTCCTGCGGCAGTGAAAAACGATCCACCGAAACCGGGACAGGATTTGCAACCAGCTTTCTAACTATCGCCCTAGCTTCCACTTGAGAACTCCACGGTTATTTCATCAGTCCGGGCAAATTCGCTGAAGAGTGCGTCCAGTTCATCGTTGACCATCTGGATAAATGCGTCCTCACGTTCCACTTTTCCATCCACTGCAAAAATCAGGTCGCGGGCTTTCATGAGGAACAGTTGACGAAGGCCCGTATCAAGCACAGCGGTCTTCCCGGCCATGATCATTTCCACGTTTTCACGGTCAATGAGCTTGCCAAGTTCTTTATGTAATTTCAGTCGCTTAAGCTCTGCTTCGCATTCTTTGTCCTTGGCTTTTGCTTCCTGAAAACGTTTTGCAGCATCCCCGGTCAAACCTTCCTCGTCCGGCTGTTCCGCTCCCGCAACCTGCCCGATAGGAACCCAGCCAAGCTGCTGGGCAAGTTCGCAAATATCGTCTTCGTAGTATTTGCCGTTCAGCGGCGATACCTGTTTGCTTTTGCCCACGTAATTGAAGAAGGTCCGGCGTGAAATCTGCCAACGGACTTTGCCTAATTGCTCCCAAGCCTGATTTATGGATTTATAAAATTTATCAGCCATTTAAGTAGCACCTGAATTAAATAGAGTGACACGATTGATGCAGCTTGTGCAGTGTGCATATTTTTCAAAACATTCCGTGTGCAAAAGACTCGGAGTCACTGTTACCCGTGTTTCGTGGATTGCTGGGGAGGACCCAAAGGCAGCCGTCCTTCGATCATGCGCTTCGGTTGTTCATCTTCCACCAGCGGTAGCCGATCTATGTACAGCAAGGCGATAAGCGGCATGGCTTTTTCGTAAAGCTCCCACATCTGCCACATGATTTCGGCGTTAGCTCTGCCCCATGCTTCATCAATGACCACGGCCAGTTCGTTGTTCATGTTTCGTCTAAGCTTGAAGCCCGTGCGGTGTTCGCGCATCATGCCGCCTAAGGTCTTCATTGCCTCATGCCCGGCTTCGTAGGTCTGCCATTCCCGGTTGAATTCTTCTTCCGAGATAGGTTTTTTACCTTCCTGCCTACATAACCGCTTGAATTTACAGTAAGGTGTTTCCGGTTCGGGCTTCCTGTATTTGTCCTGAAGCTTTGCTAATGCGTTCATACTGGTTCCGGTCCCAAGGTTTGTCCCGTGTTAGCTGACACTAAAAACCACCGAGAACATTAGTCTTTTTTCTTTCTGTCCAACTGTCCCATGTACCAAGCTTAAAAACCAAATGCTGGAAGCCTCGCGTGTACGCACGCACCCACGCACGCATATGAACCTCTTTTGCCCTGCACCGTGGACCGCTGGTACCATCGTGGACCGAGCCTGTATTCACGGGCTTTGCCAAGCTCTGACACGCGGGACGGGTGGTACCAATACGCTGGAACCACTTCACCGGGGGAAGTAGAAATTCCGAATAAGTATTGATTTGCCCGGCGGGTAAGGCGTGTAGCCGCAGGTCATTAAAAGGGGGTGCGGGGGAAACAGAGCAGACTGCCCTACTCCCGTATATGCCAGTGAAGAAGGTCATTAAGCTTGCAACTCGAATCTTGTTTTGATGCCTGCGACCATGCGGCAACGCTTCCCTTCAACGCGCGGGCGTGTCTCCTTAAGAGTCTTCACAGCCGCGTATAGCTCACGGAAGAAGTTTTCCTTATGCATGGCCTGATAGCCGTTTTCGGAACTGTATTCGCGGTAGGACTTATAGAGTGAGTCTTTAGACTGCTTCGCGCCGTCCTCAAGCTCACACTTATCTTCCACGAAAGCCTGTACGGGGTTATTAAGCCGCCTGTAGTCCATGAGCAGTTCCCTTGTTTCGTCACAACTGGTGAACTTGCCTTGCTCATAAAGACGATGCAGACCGACCAAAGCCCAATGGAAGATTTCGGAAAGCTCATGCTCAACGAGTTCTTCAAAAAGGTGCGGGTTGCGGTCAGGATCGTCTTCAAGAAACTGCTTCTTGAACTCAATGGGCAGCATGCGCCGGAAAAAGCCGTCCGTGTTATCCAGAACGCGGGGCAGCTTGTTAGCGGCAAAGGCCAGCTTGCAGAACGGTGTAAATTCAAAGCTGTCCTTATGCTTGAACGCGCCCTGAATGGCATCACCGGAAACAACGGCCTTAAAGATGGGTGTTTCCATTGCCGCCGATCCGATTTCCGTGGAGATGTTCAGCAGCTTGTTATAGAGGCTGGCCCGGCGGAACTGATCTTCCAAATCCTGAAAGGCCACCGCCGAGCAGTTAGCAGCACACACAAGCTCACGCAGAACTTTAAGAAGTGTCGATTTACCATCAGAACCGGGGCCAAGCAGCAACAGGCACTTTTCAAAGCGCGTATCGCGGGTAAGGCATAAGCCTGCGAATTCTTGAAGCTGGGCAATGGGTTCCGGGGTCTGGACGGTCTGTTCTAGAAACTTCTCCCAACGCTCACAGCGGGCCTCAGAATCCGGGTTAAAAGACACGTTCAGACATATGGTGGAAAAGTAATCGTGTTCGTGTGGTTTTAGCTCAAGCGTCTTAAGGTTGAGCATGCCGTTTTGCAGGCATACCCATTCCTCACGGTCATTGACCGCGCGCCCGTGCGGAAGATTGGAAAGATTGATAGCCAAAGACGTTGCATCGTTCACACGCGCTGTTGTGGCCTCAATGCCGAGGTAGTGCGTAGCCGACTGCTGAAGCGTACCGCGTGAAATCTGTTCCCAGTATTTACCGTTCCAGCGGTAGAGCAACCCGGTCATATCATCAGCAAGCAATGGCTGATCACGCAGGAGCTGATCCGCAAGCAAGCGGGGTTTGAATCTGCCGTCATAAAAGAAGGCCCATTCACTACCCACTTCAAACTCTTTTGGCGGTTCAATCCTGCGCGCCGTGGCGATAAGGTCTTGAAAGTCCTTCGCTGTCTTGCCGAACTTCATGAAGAAGTCGGTAAGGTCACGACCATCCTTTTCGGGCCAGCTTCCATCCGGTTCCCGGCCCATGAAGTCGGGCCACTCAATGACGCGCAGGGAACGCACCACAGGAAGCAAGGCGCGGATAGCTTTTTCCGCATGGGCTTGCCCCGGCTGGTCGGCATCATAGGCAATAATAACGTCACGGCCCACAAACGGCTCTAAATGCTCTTGTGACCAGAGTGTAGTCTTGGATGTTTGAGTCACAGTGGTAAAGCCAAAGGACTCACCGCAAAGCATGTCCGGTTCGCCTTCGCACAGGACTATCGGCCCGGACTTGGCAATCATGGATGGAGCGGGAAACAACCGGGCGTTACCGTATCCCCTACCCCATGAAATGATCTTGTTCTTCAGGTTAGTACCGGGCTTGCGGTAAAGCCGGATATTCCGAAGCTGGCCTTGTGCGTCCCGGATCGGGATAGCAACGCGCATAGGCGCGCCGTTAATGGGCCTGATGTTTTCGTCCCGGTCCCGGTAGCACATCTGCATACGCAGGTCGTGCCGTTTGATTACTTCCGGTGACCAGCCGCGTACCTCTTTGAAAACTTTAAACCAATCAACAGGCAACAGAGCCATCCGGCCCCAGACCTCTTCAGGAATGACAGGAGTGCTACCGCGTTTACTTTCCTTACGCTTCTGCTGAACGGTCTGCCGAGGTTTTGGGGCATCCTTTACGCCTTGCCCGTATTTATCCTTGAAGCTCTTGAATGCTTCATCATTTGCAAGGCCGTTTACCAGCCCGTAAAGCTTGATCAGGTCGCCGCAGTCGGTACACCCGGCAAGGCATTTGAAATAGTCGTCCACAAAATTATAGCCGAAGGATGGATTATCATCCGTATGAAAAGGACATTTGCCGTTCAGCCATTTTCCTTCTTCCTTTGCGACCTCAAACAATGAGCGCGCTATGGTTTTGCGCTCATCTTCGGAAAGATGTGTTCCGGCCCAGCCCATAGTTAGCCCTTTACAAGGTATTTAATGCGGTCACGCCAGAACAGGGCGGAGGAAATCAGTTCCATGATTTCCTTATCGAACTCCGCGAATTCATCAGCCTGAACCTTGCCGTCTTCCATGATGGCGGCGAATTTGACCACCGCGTCACTGAATTCTTTAGTGGTGCGGTTCATGTCGTCTTCAAGCGATTCCGAAAAAATGCCCGCATCAGGAAGCGGGACAACAGCCATATTCATCTGCTGAATTCTCATCGCCATAGGTTGTGAAAGTTCCGGGTGTTAATTCTTTGATTTTCATGAGTACGTCTTAATTTTTGAAAGGTTATATCTATTGTCTGCTATTGCTTTATATAATTAACGGATATGAGTTAGATGATTCAGGTCCGGGAGTGCTATTTTTTTCCTCTCTTTCACTCCGCCCGCACTTAACGCGGGTAGGTATGGCAAAAGTTGGATCTATTATGAGCAAAAAAGTTAAACGAAGACGGAGCAACGAGAGTCCAAGGAGATTCATTTGGACTTATTTGGATGCAAATAGACGAAATGCCCCTGATGATCAGGGGCATTCTGTACTGTATTGGATGGTATTATTTGGGGAGAATTTTTGGGGTGTGGGATTCGAACTTGTGGAGATAAGATTGCTAGGCAGAAAAACATCCCCTAAAGGCCTCGGCTACATCATTATCGTACTCAACCAAATATTGTAGCAAGACAGTACAATGCATTATCAGATCGTGGCTTCTAGCAGGATCTAGGAAAACTTCGCCTCGATATTTACCGCCATGAAATAAATTATTGCGTACTTGTCGAATATATCGAGAAATCTTATGTGAATTTGACGTTGTTGTTGGCAAATCCATATCTACATATCTTAAGAATGTATTCCCATTGGCAGTAGTCATCTGCTGTACCTTTGGCGGAGCATCCAATAAAAATTGTATACTAGCAGAAATGATACCGTCGTTAATGGACGCAAACTCAAAAATATTTGGATTGTCATTGATGAAATTAAACCAATCTACTCCAATAACAATATCTCCATTTAATTTGCAATAACCATTTGCTTTTAATGCGTACTCAACCAATGAAAATAAATGAAAATAGTTTTTTCCAACATCTAGATCAGAACACATAATCTATCTCCGTCAGTCACATTAGAAATTTTTGCGCATTTGAGAATAACTTTACAAAACATCAAAGCTTTAATTTAAAATTATAATAAGCCATGATCAGAATAAAGTCTTCCCTCTCCATCCTCAGAAGTCTCCGTATAAAACCATGCTGTATTGCCATTACGGCTAATTAATGGACGATTAATGTCAAAAGTATGAATTGTTTCTTCAACATCAAATTCACCATTTAAAGGCAATAAAGACTTCGCTACGTGTAGGTAGACATGGTCAATATAACGATTTTTAACAACAAAGCTGTTTAGCATTTCAAAATTACGGTTCAGCTGTTCTACTGCGAACTGTGGACCTTGGCACTCTTCTACTAAAATATGGACAACCCCATGTTTCTTTTCAGGAATTTGTTCAGTTCCCTTTACAAGTAACTTCTTTACATGTCTGACCTGTGCATCAATCGTTGTAGGGTTTACAGTGTTGCGGGTAATGACACTGATAAATTTTATTTGTCTTATTAAATGTCCGCGCCCTTTACAGCTTGCAACTAATTTATAACCAAAATATGGATTGTAGTTTCCTGTAAGCATTTTAAAAAAAGAAGGATCATCAGATTTAAAATATTTGTATTCATTAGCAGCACATGGATTTTCATTCAGTGGTGAACACGTAATGATCACATTCTCTACATCATATATTGTAATTTTTTTTCTTACTAATTTATGCAGCTTATTTATAATTATATCTAAGACACTCTTAGAATCTACATCTTCAACTTTTCCTAAGAAATCAAAATGTAGATGGCAGCTTATTTCACATTCTCGGATGAGTGTTCCTAAAGCACTTGAAAAAGAATACCATTCATCAGCCTCTCTGTAAGTCTCTTGAGTGCCACGTCTTGCTTTCTTACATTCGGCGTAATAGACTAAAGAACCGTCTTTTATTTCTAAGTCTGGTGTTTTCTTGCTTGGGTGCTCTGGTATAAAACGGACATAATCTTTCTTTTTTAGATAGCTAGCCGCAACACCAAATTCAAACAATGTTGAGTCAACGTCATTTGAATTTTCCTTTGCAATAAAACTAAGAAATTTTTCATTAAATCCATCTATTAAACTAATTTTTTCAAAATTACCTAAAAAGTTTGTCATTACAGGCGTTATTCTTGACCCTTCGAATAAATTATAAAGCTCTTTGTCTCGATCTAAATATGAACAAAAGAGTCCTAAATAATAAAACAATCTGTCTTCAGAGTCACGCCAAAGAGCTTTGGGTTTAGGACCAAAATAAGGACCTTGATACGAATTAATTCTTTCTTCCCACTCTTTTTCGCCAAATATATCGACAAATTTTTCATTAAAGGCTTTTAATCCTGATACAGCTCTTTTTATGGCATTAGACATACCTGCACACCTCATCGACAGCTTGTTTGTAGTTCTGTTTACGATACTCACAGGGTCATGTTTAATCAATCATTAGGAAGGAATTCGTCAACAACCCAAACACGCAGTGTGTACCTAAACCTACGTTATCCCCATCACCCCAATCCCCAAGCACCCCCTCACCCAATGTGTGTACCAATGTGTGCCGATGTGTACCCAAATCCCCGGTACACACCAGAGTACACACATCTGGTGCCGGATTGGGCTGGATTACAGCATACAGTATTAGCCTTAAAAACAAAAAAAAGCCCCTAAAATTCAGGGGCTTAATAAACAGTATCGTACTGTATAGGACTATTTATTGGCGGGCAATACAAGATTCGAACTTGTGACCTTCAGCTCCGGAGGCTGACACTCTATCCAACTGAGCTAATTGCCCGCGCCGAGCGTTTTAGTATCCATCGCAGTGCGTTTCTGTCAAGCAGAAAAACTCTGTTTCATCAAATTCTTAAACAAAACCAGGACACCGACCGCATCTTCACGGACGACATTGAAATACGCACTGCCTGCTAGGCTTCTGAAGACTTGAATTTAACGGCCAGCCCCGCAACAACAAGCAGGACAACATCACGAATTATGGTCTCCAGCATGTTTGAGCTTGAGGATGCGTCAGTTGAAAAACATCCGCAGGCCACGTCTATTCCCCGGTACAGATTGGCGGAAAGTGCGCCGATGAAAACCAGCAGCATAATGATTAAAATTGTCGTTGCAGTTTTACTGAGCACATCGCAGACCAGCATGGCTCCGCACGTGAACTCAAGCCAGGGCAGAAAAAATGCCAGCGGACAGATAGCAATGTCCGGAACGAGTTGATAGTTACGGATAATCTCAGCAAACGCTACCGGATCAACAATTTTTCCGACACTGGCTACAATAAAAACGATCCCTAAAATTATGCGTGGAAACGACCTCATATTCATATCAGTTCGCCTCCAGATCCCGACCGAAACTTATCCAGCCGTCAATTCCGTCACTATACACTTTTACCTTCCTGAAGCCGGTTTCTACCAGTTTCTTTGCTACCGTCCTGCTTTTACCGCAGGAAAGACCGTCGCAATATACAACCACAACGCCTTCCCTATCCAACTGCGATGATGATTCCGCAAGTTCTTCATGAATAGCCCAGTAAGGAATGTTTATCGCTCCCGGGATATGCCCCATGGCAAAATCAGTATCACTTCTGGCATCCACCAATTGAATTCCGCCCTTGTCAAATGCTTCCATCAATTCTGAAATTGAAATTTCGGTCACTTCCGCAGGCTGCGGATTTGTCAGCTCCTGCATGGTGTACGCGTGCGGCCTTACCATATTGAATCCGAAGGCTAGACAGGCCGACAGCGCCACCAGAAATACGAACTTGAGCAGCCAGGCTGTTTTTTTGAAGAATTGCATTTATAATCCAGTGTTAATATATCTGATTATTTTCGTTCCGGTAATTTTCATCATGAATTCACATAGCATGAAGTGTGCTGGTCGCGCAACGCAGGCAAGGGGCGGTTTTCAGCCTCTAACAGGCAGGCAACAGGGCCTTGTGCTTAATTAATAAAAAAGGGTGTGTTCAATCGAACACACCCTTTTTTCAGGGAGACCGGATACCCGGGATAAACCGTTACCGCTGCTTCCTTTCGGACCTGACGGGGTTCACAGCGCACCCGCCATCCGGCCTCTCTGAATTATTCGTCTTGCGACGAGGGAAAATACCTATTTATTCAAGGCAGAATTGTCAAGCTTTATCGTCAGAAAACTGTATTTTTTTCAATCATAACCCAACCGCCAGACATATACACCAAATAACAGAACCAACGTTTTTTATCCTTTATTTGTTACAGGCTTTACGTGTACTCTTTCTTAAACAAACTGAACATATATCGGAGATATTCATGAACGCAAAGAACGTTAAGGACGTCAAAGGCACAAAAGTACAGAAAATAGGCTACAAGGGACGTGATTGCGAAGTAAAAGGGGTCACCATAAAATGGCTGTCCAAATCAGGTCAGGACGCAAACGGACAGCCTGAATACGGCCTGCGCCATTTCACGGTTGAACCTGGCGGAGAAATCCCTGCTCACAACCATTTTTACCTGCAGACAGTATACATTGAAAAAGGTAATTTCGAATGCTTCACCTACCATCCTGAAACTGACGCCGTTGTGGACAGCAAAATATGCGGCCCCGGAGATTTCGTCTACTCCGAATGCATGGAGCCTCACGGCATGAAGAACATCAGCGAAACGGAAGAAGCAACCTTCCTCTGCTGCATCTGCAATGTATACGACAAGGAATAAACTGTTCGGTAATGCTCCCGTACTTCGGGAGCATTACTACCGGATCACTTCTTGTTTTTCAGGACATCCTGAAATTCCTGCCCGTAAATGTGCAGCATGACCATCAGGAAAGTAAGAATGAGCGGGCCGTAGAGAATCCCCAGCGGACCGAATGAATTTATACCGCCGAGAATTGCCAGGAAAACATAAACCGTTGAAACGCGCGAGGCCTCCCGAAGAATTACGGGGCGCAGCACCGTGTCTATTCCGGTTACCAGAATACCGCACCAGAGAAGCAGAAAAATCGCCATCTTTATCTTTCCCACGATGAACAGATAGGCGGCGGCAGGCACCCAGATAAGCCCGGTGCCCAGTACAGGAATCAGCGCTGTAAAGCTCATCATGGTTCCCCAGAATAAAGCCGGTATTCCGGCAATGGCCAACCCTATCCCTCCTACCACGCCCTGCAGCGCAGCAATGAACAGGCTGCCGAAAAGCACTGATTTGGAAACCTTGCGCAGACTGTTGAGGATAAAATCCTCCTGCTCTACCTTGAGGGGCGAAAGATACCTTATCTTGGCAAAAAAATGATCACCGTCCTTGAGAAAGGTGAAGACAAGAAAGGTCATTATCAGAAAATGCGCCGCAAGACTGGCCATGTTACCGGCAAGCCATGTCCCGGAAGTAAGCATGGTCTGCCCGAAGGTTCTGGATATTTCCAGAACCTTGGTCTGAACATCTCTGGAACTTATTTCTATGAAAGGAAATGTACTCTCAAACCACTTGAGGTATCCGTCATATTTATCCGAGCTGAATAGCTTTGAAAAATCGGTAGTCCTGATCCATTCGTTGATTGCCGTAACGGAATCAACCCCCTGCCCTATCAGACCCAGAAAAAAGATCACCGCCGGAATGATAATGGCGAAAACAATTATACAGACAGTCAGAAACGCGGCGAGACTGGTCCGGTTGCCGAGGCGGTTTCTCAATCTGAGGGTCAAAGGATAAAAAATGCCGGTAAGAACAACAGATATGATTATCGTATTCAGAAAAGGCTTGGCTACCGAGTACCCCAGAGCGATTGCCGAAGTAAGCAGCAGGATCAGAAAAAAAGTATATATGGCCGGAGATTTGATAATCTCTTTATCTGGAGAATTCATTATTGCGCCTTAAAAAACGAATTGAGTTGATAAAAAACAAGCGTATATTTCCAGATAAAACCGCCCGGCACAATTAAAATCAGGCAGATTTGAAAATGTGATCCGCCATGACCGCGAGGGTTTTATCCGCCTCTGCCCTGACACGGGAAACAAACTTTTCAAGAAACAAAATATCGCCGCAAGAAATATTTTTCTCCATTTCATCTGTCAAAACCTGTATCCCGTGGGCTCCTACATCCATAGCAAGGCCGCGTAAAGCCATTATCTCGACCTTCAACCCCTCCACATCGCAACTGTCGGCACAGGTTTCCATCTTCGCAATATGCCGAGGCACAAGCTCAATAAAATGGGTATATATTTCGCGCAGGAGATCAACGTTTCCATCAAGACGTTCAATTACTGAATTAAAATCGATGCAGGAAGAATCCTGCGCATTCGGCTTACAGCACTCGGTCCTTTCTTCTGTCCCTCCGGCACCGTCTATGACCATATTCATGGCTTCAAGGAGCCCGGAAGATCTGAACGGTTTTGACAGATAGCCGTTCATCCCCACTTCCAGACAACGTTCCCGATCACCTTTCATGGCATGGGCTGTGAGTGCAAGAATCGGGGTCTCCGGATCAATCTCCGGGATGCTGCCGCTGCGGATAATTCTTGTCGCTTCAAGGCCGTCCATAACAGGCATCTGAATATCCATTACGACCATGTCGTATTTCTTCTTTTGGAGCTCAACAAGCACATCACGGCCGTTTTCAACAATATCAAGGTCGCAGTTGGCCTTTTCAAGAAAAGCGCTGACAACTCTGCGAGTGATGATGTTGTCATCGGCAAGAAGGACCCTTTTCATGCTGTTAAAAATTCGATTTTCAACCTCATCCGTATCAGAATTACTCGATAATTCAGTCTCTGAGGAAGTCCTGAACACCGCGGTAAAGAAAAAACTGCTGCCGACACAGGGTTCTGTTTCCAGCCACATGGTACCCTTGAGCATATTGACCAGATTATATGAAATGGTAAGCCCTAGCCCTATCCCGCCGTGCTTTCTGGTCATGTAGTCTTCAAGCTGGGTGAAACTCTCAAAAATGGTATCAGCCTTATCCCTTGAAATACCTACACCGGTATCACTGACTGCAAACAGCAACCTTACACATCCGTCCGGATACGGTTCTGAAGCATAATCGTCCGGCATTACTTCCACGCAGATACCGCCTTTGTCGGTATACTTGATGGCATTGCTTATGAGGTTGTTCAAGACCTGCATCAGCCTTCCGGAATCCCCTTTAATTTCGCCGGAAATTTCAGGATGGATGAAGCATTCCATCTGCAGACCCTTTTTCGCGGCCTGACTGCTGTGGGTATTCATAATGAGCGCAAGAGTCCTGCGGGGATCAAAAAGCCCTTCCCGTAGCTCAAGAATTCTCCTTTCTATCTTGGAATAATCCAGCAGGTCGTTCAACACCCTTAAGAGAGAATTGGCCGACCCCTTGATTAATTCAACATATTCCTGCTGTTCGGAATCCAGTCCTGAATTCATCAGGATTTCGCTTAAGCCGAGAATCCCGTTCATCGGAGTTCTGAGCTCGTGACTGATGGTTGCCAGAAACGAGCTTTTGGCTTCGTTTGCCGCCTGAGCATCATGAACCGCCTGACGAAATTCCTGTTCCATGGAATGCTTGTACAGTGCGATTTCAATGGCGGAACGCAGGTCGCGCTCCTCAAAAGGCTTCAGAAGATAACCGAATGGACCGGATAGCTTGGCTCTGTTCAAGGTCTGTTCATCGGAATACGCGGTGAGGAAAACGACCGGAATATCAAACGATTTGATTATGAAGTTGGATGCTTCAACACCGTCCATGGCTCCGCTGAGCTTAATGTCCATCAAAACAAGGTCCGGCTTTAATCTGGAAGTCTTTTCAATGGCATCCTGTCCTGAAACAGCGTCTCCGGCGATTGCATAGCCCAAACGTTTGAGCGTGGCCTGAATATCCAGATTGACTATTCGCTCGTCATCGACAACCAGGATTCGTTTTCCGGTCATTTCTATACCCCGTCTACATAAATTGATTGCTGAACAACGATCACTATAATTTATATTTTAAGCGCCGCAAGCAGCATTCGTCCATTCTCTTACACAAAAAAGCCGATTCTGAAAACATCAGAACCGGCGTGTATTTCAATGTCTGCGGCGATTGACGGCTACAGAATCTGATCAAGGAATTTTTTCAGCCGCGGATGTTCCGCATTCTTGAAAAATTCATCCGGCGGCGCACAGGCGATTATCCGGCCGTCTTCCATGAAGACAACCCTGTCCGCAACTTCACGGGCAAAACCCATTTCGTGCGTTACAACCACCATGGTCATTCCTTCTTTGGCCAGTGTTTTCATTACATCCAGAACTTCACCGATCATTTCAGGATCAAGTGCCGAAGTGGGCTCGTCAAAAAGCATAATTTTCGGATTCATGGCCAATGCGCGGGCAATCGCAACACGCTGCTGCTGCCCCCCGGAAAGCTTCGAAGGATATACATTCGCCTTTTCACGTATCCCGACCTTCTTGAGCAGGTCAACAGCGATTGCCCTGGCTTCAGCCTTGTCCATACCCTTTAATTTCACCGGGGCCATGGTCAGGTTTTCCAGAACAGTCTTGTGCGGAAAAAGGTTGAAGGACTGGAAAACCATGCCCAACTCCTGACGAATGGTGTTGATATTATTTTCCTTGTCATGCACATCCAACCCATCAACAATGATTGAACCCTTGTTGATTTCCTCCAAACGGTTGATGGAGCGCAGCAACGTACTCTTCCCCGATCCGGAGGGACCGATAATAACTACCTTTTCCCCCTGGGCTATATCAAGTGAAACATTGCTGAGTGCGGCCAGATCGCCGTAAAATTTATAAACATCCTTAATCTGGATAATAGGATTATCTGTCATAGTGGTTCAACCTCTCTTCCATGTTGCTCACAGCCTTTGAAAGAATCAGGGTAATTACCAGATAGATCAGGGCTATCATGGTATAAGTTTCAAAATACTGGAAACTTTCAGCGGCAAACTCACGTCCGCGTCTGAGAATATCGGCAACGGCCAGGATTGAAACCAGCGAGGAATCCTTGAGCAACGCGATAAATTCGTTTCCTACCGGCGGCAGGATTGTCCGCCATGCCTGAGGCAGGATGACCAGAAACATGGTCTGGCGCCTGTCGAATCCGAGAGATCTTGCGGCTTCGGTCTGTCCATCATCAATGGATTCTATCCCGGCACGAAAGACTTCGCCCATATACGCGCCGTAGCATACGCTCATGGCAATAATGGCCGAAAGCATATCCGGAACCTGCAAGACCCTGCCCATGGCGTAATAGATGTAGAAAAGCTGGACGAGAAGCGGAATACCTCGGACGACTTCAACATAGGTGGAAGCAATGAGGTTTATGAAACTGTTGCGTGAAATCCTGCCCAGTCCGGTGAAAAGACCTATAACCAGTGCTCCCAGAATGGAACAGATTGTAACCTCGAATGTGACAACAATACCATCGGGAACAAACAGCAGAATGTCCCGGTACGGATCCGGTTTGGCTATGATCAGATAGGCAATTATCCCCAGCGCACCTATAAAAGAAACCCACCAGGCATTAAGCAGCCCGGAATCGTTTTTAACAGGAATACCCGCCCCGTCCGTAACGTCAATTTTTACTTTTTTATCTTTCATCGTTTATTTCACCCGACCTGCATGAAAGGGGCCGGGATCGGTATAAACTTTTCCGATCCCGGCCCTTTGTTTACAAACTCAAGCCACCCGGCTCATATTTTTAGTTGCTTCCGAACCATTTGGCTTTGATCTTGTCATAAGTGCCATCAGCTCTTACAGCGGAAAGCCCTTTGTTGATGAGATCCAGAATCTTGGTGTTTCCTTTGCTGACGGCTACACCGAGGTATTCAGACTCAACACCTTCGATAATAAAGGCAATTTTGAGCTTCTTTGCGTACTCTTCCTGCTGCAGGGCAAAGTCTGCTGCAATGGGGTCATCGCAGACAACAGCGGAAAGACGTCCGTTGTACAGGTCTTCCATGGCCAGTCCGATTTCATCGTAGGATTTGGGAACTACCCCTTCAACATTCTTGATGGCGAAGAATCCGGTGGTACCGATCTGCGCGCCTACAGGCTTGCCCTTGAAACCGTTCAGGTCTGTGGCAGCGCAATCCTTGGGAGTTACGACAGCCTGCTTGACCTGAAAATACGGAGCGGTAAAGTCCATGGCTTTCTTGCGTTTTTCGTTAATGGAAACGGAGGAGCAGATGGCATCATACTTACCAGCGGCAAGTCCGGCGAAAATGCCATCCCAGGCTACGTTCTTGATCTTCACTTCATATCCGGCAGCCTTGGCGCAGGCTTTCATGAGATCTACTGAAAACCCTACAATCTGCTTATCCTTGTTCACAAACTCCATGGGGGGCCAGGTGCAGTCGGAAGCAATTGTAATTACGGGTGCGTTGCTGCCTGCGTAAGCCGGAAAGGCGGCAAACATTGTCAGCATAAGAACAGCTATAATCCTCTTGAGCATAATCATCCTCCAAAAAAAGTTAAAATACCCTTAATTAATAGCCTTGAAATTTATATAATTTGCGAACCATGTCAATACGGGTTTACGCGGCCCCATTGGTTTTGCGAGAATTATTAATGATGTAAAAAATGATTTCTTGAATTTTATTTATAAAAAAGGTATTTTTTCTGATTATTTTTTCAAAGGGGCGTTTTTTCATGAAAAACAAAGTCAAAGAAGAACGACAGGAAGCCGTGGAGGTTGTCTGTCCCAAATGCAGGGAAACCCGCATTGTTTACTTTCCCAAGGAATCAATGCCGACCTGCCCGGTTTGCAAGGTTGAAATGATTGTGAAGGAAGTTCTTACTGAGGGCAAATACGGTTAGTATGCCGGGTGATACATCGTTTTTTTGACTTGTGAGTGAAAATGAAGACAATAAGGAGTACAAAAATGAAAAAAATCTGCTTAATGCTTGTTATGCTGCTGAGCCTTGCAGTAGCCGCCAATGCTTCGGACATTGAACTGGCCAAAAAATCCACGCTGAATTCCATCCTCAAAAGCGGAGAATTGCGCTGCGGAATTTCTTCAGGCTACATTCCCTTTCAGATGACCGACAAAACCGGACGCATTGTCGGTTTTGAAATCGACCTCGCCCGCGAAATGGCCAAAGCCATGGGTGTGAAATTCGTTCCGGTCAACATGGAATTCGACGGTATTATCCCGGCTCTGCTGACCAATAAAATTGACATCATTACCGCCGGTATGACTGTCAATCAGGAACGCAACCTGCAGATCAACTTCGCCAATCCGTTCATGGTCATCGGCCAGACCGCTCTGGTAAACAAAAAGCTGGAAGGCAAAATCAAATCCTACAAGGATCTGAACAACCCCGAATACACCGTAGTATCCAAGCTCGGAACCACCGGTGAACAGGCTGCCAAACGTCTGCTGCCCAAAGCCAAATACAAATCCTTCGACCTTGAAACAGACGCAGCCCTTGAAGTTCTCAACGGCAAGGCCGCAGCAATGATCTACGACCTGCCCTTCAACGCCATATTCATGGCCGAACAGGGTGCCGGAAAGCTCTTTTTCCTTGATACACCCTTCACCTACGAGCCTCTGGGCTGGGGTGTCCGCAAAGGCGATCCCGATTTCATCAATTTCCTGAACAACTTCCTGAACCAGATCAAGAACGATGGTCGCTACGACAAGCTCTACCACAAATGGTTCGAAAGCACCGCTTGGCGCAAGAACATTCAGTAGTTCCAGACAGCAATAATCATTCCGGGGGGGCGGATATCCGCCCTCCTGTTTTTTTGTAATTTAAACCGGTTTGAAGATTATGAACGGAACAACTTTAAGATCTCCCGGCCTTGGCCGGAACAATGAGCTTTTCTGGAAAACTGTTTTCTTTGTGGGGCTGTTCGCGACATTAGGCGGACTGTACTGGGCCACACTGCAGGTCGACTACGTCTGGCGGTGGGAACGGATTCCGAACTACTTTTATTATGAAGATGAGATGGATGTAACCTCAACAATTGAGGGTCACATATCATCAATAAAAGAAACCGGAAAAAAAGCGCTGATTGTGGTTACCGGGGAAGAGAACGAGTCGGAGCAGTACGAAGTTCCTATGGACGGGCTCCGAGTGTACCAGGGTGACACTATTTTTGTCGGCGACACTCTGGGAGTCGTCAAGGAATGGAAAATTGGTGTCATAACCAAAGGCCTCATAATTACCCTCAAGGTAAGCGCCATTGCCATCGTATTCGGCATAATCCTCGGGTTGGCCACAGGGCTCGCCAGAATCTCACAGAATCCGGCGCTGCGCCTTTCCGCAATAACCTATATTGAACTGATCCGCGGGACGCCCCTGCTTGTACAGATGTTCATCTGGTATTTCGTACTCGGCACACTGGTCAACAACCTGCTTGCCAAATACGATATCGGACAGATTGAACCTCTGTGGTTCGGCATAGCATCTCTGGCAATCTTTGCGGGAGCCTATGTGGCTGAAATAGTCCGCGCCGGCATACAATCCGTCCACAGAGGACAGATGGAAGCAGCCAGATCACTGGGGATGAACAAGAGTCGGGCCATGATCCACATCATCCTGCCCCAGGCGTTCAGGAGAATTCTACCCCCCCTTGCCGGTCAGTTCATCAGTATGATCAAGGACTCGTCTCTTCTCGGCGTCATCGCAATACGGGAACTTACCAAGGCCACAAGGGAAGCTGTGTCCACCAGCCTGCAGCCGTTTGAACTCTGGTTCATCTGCGCCCTGCTGTATCTGGTGCTCACCTTTGCCTTCTCCATGTTTGTTCAGTATCTGGAAAAGAGAATGGTGCAGAGATAATGATTGAAGTAAAAAACATATACAAGACGTTTTACGTGCCGCACGAAGTTCAGGCTCTTTCCGATGTATCCCACACGGTGAACAAGGGAGAGGTTGTTGTTGTGATCGGCCCTTCAGGGTCCGGAAAGTCGACCTTCCTGCGTTGCCTTAACCGTCTGGAATACGCCGATGCCGGGCAGATATTCATTGATGGAGTGGATATTCTGTCTCCGAAGACGGATATCAATAAAATCCGTGAGGAAGTAGGAATGGTCTTCCAGTCCTTCAACCTCTTTCCGCACAAGACAGTTCTGGAAAACCTGACCATAGCCCAGACCGTGGTAAGGAAAAGAAGCAAAAAAGAAGCAACGGAAACCGCCATGGCCCTGCTGAAAAAAGTAGGCATACACGAAAAAGCCGGAGTCTATCCGACTCAGCTTTCCGGCGGTCAGCAGCAGCGGGTGGCCATAGCACGCTCCCTGGCCATGAATCCGAAGGTACTGCTCTTCGACGAACCCACTTCCGCACTTGACCCCGAAATGGTCGGCGAAGTTCTGGACGTAATGAAGAAAGTCGCCAAGGAAGGAATGACCATGGTTGTTGTCACCCACGAAATGGGCTTTGCCCGCGAAGTTGCGGACGAAGTAGTATTCATGGATCAGGGCATGATTATCGAAAAAGGAACCCCGGAACATTTTTTCCAAAACCCGGAATCTGACCGCACAAAACTTTTTCTCAGTCAGATTCTTTAAACATAACCAAATGCGCCAAAACAAAAGCCGCCAGGGTCACCACCTGGCGGCTTTTCTAATATTTCAATAAAATTCTTAAAAACAAACCAACCTAGAATCGCTACGCATCATCGCGCCTATCCCGCACATTCTTCATCGTCAGCCCGGCAACACATCCGACCAGCATCCCAAGAAGCAATGCCCTTTGAAAGTCCATGAAAAACCACCCGGCAATAGCTCCGACCGAGCCTCCGACAAGAATCCCGCGAGCCATGCATTCAAGCAGACGCTCAAAATTTTTATCCACTTTTTTATCTGTCATTTCAATTCCTTCTTGCCGCGAATAAATTCATCGATCTGATCCGCCTGCTGATTTGATATATTCAAGAACTGGACGCCTATGCCGGGAAAATGATTCAGCCTGCCCCATGGAACAACCCACTGGACCAAAGATTTTATGGGAGTTTTGTCATCCAGTTCCTTGACTACAATCCACGCGTAATCTCCTTTTTTCCAATTGGATACGGAAAAGAAAAAACCGCCTTCCGTTGAAAAGTTGAGCGTCACGCTTTTTTCAATCTGGCTGCCCGGAGAATTGAGATCACGGTTGAGAATAACATTCAAGACCTTGTTGGCCCTCTTTGTACCCCGCAGAGACCTGGCCGGAAAACTGTTACAACTCTCAAGTATAAAGGTTTTCAGATCACCTGAAGTCCCGGAAAACCTCCCCGAAGGAATTCCTCTTATTCCGCTTGAAGCGTTGTAGTTGATACGGAGCACAGGAAAATTGTCCATCAGAAGATTTGCTTCTGCCTTGTCTGCAGCTCCTGAACGCAGCAGCGTAGGCACATCGATAATGAATCCGTTGCACCTAACCTGATTGTGCATCTCGGAAAGATCCAGCAGTGATTCGGACACGTCAAAAGCAACACCGAATTCTCTCAGTGCTTTAATATAAGCCTCGCGTCCCGATCCAGGGCCGGATACAAGAATAATTCTCACTTCATCCACTCTTAGAATGACCTCCCGCAAATAAATATCTGCTTGGCTTAACGCTGATATCAATATACACTTACAAAAGCAAAACAAGCATTATTATTGCCAATCTCAGCAAAACATTTTAACAGGTTTCAATGAATTCTGGGCAATACAATTTCGTATTTTAAATATAAGACAAAAACCAAAACGCGCCAACCCCACGGGAAAGACACATTAATGGAAGAATCTCCAAAAGTACTGACTATTGATGACGACGAAGGGGTACGAATATCCATTGCCCACTACCTGGAAGACAGCGGTTACACCGTTCTGCAGGCATGTAACGGATCTGAAGGACTGAGGATTTTCAGAACCGAAGATCCTGACGTAGTACTCCTTGACCTGCGGATGCCCGAAATGGACGGACTCTCTGTTCTTGAGGCCCTTGGGCAGGAAGCACCCCGGACCCCGGTGATCATTGTTTCCGGAACAGGTTCATTTGAAGACGTCATTGCCACAGTTCGCCTGGGATCATGGGACTATATTCCCAAACCCATAACAAATCTTTCAGTTTTGGAAAACTCCATTGAGCGAACCCGGGAAAGGGCCCGGCTGCTGGTGGAAAACGAGCGATACAAAGAAGAACTTGAACGTAAAATCCGTAAACGGACCGAAGAACTTCAGAGAATCAACAAAATCCTGTCCGAAGAAATTTCCGCCAGAGAAAAATCGGAACAACTTGTAAGGGCCTCCCTAGCGGAAAAAGAGGTCATGCTCAAGGAAATTCACCACAGAGTAAAAAACAACCTGCAGGTCATATCAAGCCTGCTCAGCCTGCAAAGCGGATATACGGACGACAAGGAGGCCGGTGCCCTGCTCAAGGAATGTCAGCACAGGGTGCGCTCAATGTCCATGCTGCACGAAAAACTGTATCGGTCGCAGGATCTTTCACGCATCGACATGAAAGAGTATACCTTGACTCTGATCAATTTTCTGCTGCGTTCCTACTGTGTGGAAGGACAGATCGAACCGCACCTCGATATCAACGACATCCATCTGGGAATAGATTCCGCGATTCCCTGCGGACTGATCATCAACGAGCTCGTATCCAACGCACTTCGGCACGCGTACCCGGAAGGTGCTTCCGGCTCTCTGGACATATCCATGAATACAATCGGAAAAAATATTGAGCTTCAGGTTTCCGACAACGGCGTGGGGATGCCGGAGGATTTTACCATAGGCTCCACCAGAACGCTGGGCATGACTCTCGTAGATACACTTGCCCAGCAACTTAGAGGCAGTGTAAGCCTCAGCAATAACAACGGCGCCTGCATACAGATCATCTTCCCGGCCAAACAGGAGACTTGATTGTAATTGAAAGGCGGTGTAGCTTGCTTTTCGTGATGCTTTCCGTAGAACCACATATTTTATATTAATAAGGATTGAAAATGGAACTCAGCTTTAAACAGATTGATGAAATAACTGTAGTCAAAATCAAATCACAGGAGCTCAATCATGTTGTCAGTCACGATTTTCAGCGCCTGATTGC
This sequence comes from Maridesulfovibrio sp., assembly GCF_963677005.1. Classification (NCBI taxonomy): domain Bacteria; kingdom Pseudomonadati; phylum Thermodesulfobacteriota; class Desulfovibrionia; order Desulfovibrionales; family Desulfovibrionaceae; genus Maridesulfovibrio; species Maridesulfovibrio sp. Next base: position 1,085,386 of record NZ_OY781616.1, read on the forward strand.
TCCTGCTTTCGATGAAAACAAATTTAATATAGCTCTGGATATGGCCAGCGTGGATTTCATGGACAGCATGGGCATAGGCACACTCATCACTTTGCGCAACAAGCTGATGAAGGAAAAAGGATGCATCGCCATGTTCAACATCAGCGACCGCGTAAAAAAAATCATAGATATAGCTGCACTACATAAAATATTCAACTTATACGAAACTGAAAACGAGGCCGTAGAAGGACTCAAACAGCAGCTTCTTTCCTAATTATTTCAATACACAGACCGGGCCGATGCAGCATATCGTGCCCGGTTTTTCTTTTTTCTACCCTCCAAAACCAGATTTCACCATGCCAGACAAGAATTCACTGCCTGCGGTGTTGATTTCCACAGTAATCTCCACAGTAAAAGACGCCGCACGCATCAGTATCGATCTATTTAAAATAATGATTCCGGTAGTCATTGCGGTCAAAATACTACAGGAACTGAACCTGATATCCATGCTCGCAGCCCCTTTGAACCCGATAATGAAACTGGTGGGGCTTCCCGGAGAAATGGGGCTCGTATGGGCCACCGCGCTGATCAACAATATATACAGCGGCCTCATTGTTTTTCTGAGCCTCGCGCCGGACCACCCGCTCACTGCCGCACAGGCCACGGTTCTGGGAACCATGCTGCTGGTGGCGCATGCCATGCCTGTTGAACTGCGGGTCGTCCAGACATCCGGGCCGAAACTGCTCTTCCAGCTTTTCATACGTCTGGCCGGAGCATTGCTCATAGGTTTTCTGCTGCATCTCATCTATTCGGAGTTCAATCTGCTGCAGAATCCGGCCAGAATTCTGCTCACCCCGGAAAACTCCGCGGTGGAAAAGACCTTGCTGCAGTGGGCTATGGGAGAAGTGAAAAACCTGGCCTCCATCTTCGGCATTATCTTTTCACTGCTGCTCATCATGAAAATCCTGACAAAACTGCGCATCCTGCAGGCCATGGATTTTCTGCTGCGTCCGCTACTTACAGTCATGGGAATAGGCTCCAAAGCCTCGGCCCTGACTGTTGTGGGGCTGACAATGGGACTCTCCTACGGCGGAGGAATGATTATTCACGAGACAAAGTCCGGACGCATTGACAAAAAGGACGTTTTCTATTCACTAACCCTGATGAGCCTTTGCCACAGCCTGATCGAGGATACCCTGCTGCTTACGATGATAGGCGGGCATATATCCGGATTGTTCTGGGGCAGGCTTGTCTTTTCAATACTTATAGTTGCAGTTCTGGTCCAGGTGACCAGAATCATACCGGAGTCATTCTCCGATAAATATTTATGGGGACATCCCCGGAAATCCTGATACCAAAAGGACGGAAAAATGATCGTAACAACGGTGAACACAGACAGCGCTCCGGCAGCAATCGGGCCTTATTCACAGGCCACAATTTCAAACGGACAGGCTTACGTGAGCGGACAGCTCGGACTTGATCCCAAGACAGGCGAATTTGTTGCCGATGATGTGGAATCTCAGGCCCGCCAGTCCCTCACAAACATAAAATCCATCCTTGAAGCCTGCGGAAGTGCCTTGACCAAAGTTGTCTGCGTGGACGTCTTCCTGACCGACATGAATGATTTCGCCACCGTAAACAAGGTCTACACCGAATTCTTTTCCGTCCATAAACCTGCACGGGCTGCAGTGGAAGTAAGCGCGCTCCCCAAGGGGGGACTGGTGGAAATCAAGTGCATCGCCGCCATTTAACGGGTAAGGAGCATATTTCTCCGGCACAGACTACCTTGATCCACAGATAATGTATAAACGAATCGGCCTGTCATTTAACGACAGGCCGATTTTTAATGTCGGTGTTGATTCAATTTGCCGGTTTGAATCAGTGCTCGGAATATATAAACCCGTAAAAGTGTTTGCTCCGGATATCGTTAAGAGGCTTTTCTTTCCATATTGATTCTGTAGTTGATTATATCGTCAACAGTAAGAACCGGTATGTTGTGCTTGAGGCCGAAATCAACAATTTCCGGCAGGCGGGCCATGGTTCCGTCAGGATTGGTCAGTTCGCAGAGAACACCGCAAGGCTTGAGCCCGGCAAGGCTCATCATGTCAACGGTGGCTTCAGTGTGTCCTCCCCTTTCCAGCACTCCTCCGGCACGGGCGCGCAAAGGAAAAACGTGTCCGGGGCGATTGAGGTCTGCCGGTCCGGCACCATCTGCAATAGCGGCCTTGACCGTGGTCACTCTGTCGGAAGCGGAAACGCCGGTGGTAACCCCTTCGGCAGCTTCAATGGTAACAGTGAACCCGGTCTGATAACGGCTGGTATTGGTTTCCACCATCATGGGCAGATCCAGCTCCCCGATTTTTTCCTCGGTCAGGCACAGGCAGACTATTCCGCTGCATTCGCGGATCATCATGGCCATCTGGGAATCGGTCAGCATCTCGGCGGAAAAAATAAGGTCTCCCTCGTTCTCGCGCTGCTCGTTATCGGTAACCAGCACCCCGCGGCCTTCCCGCAAAGACTGAAGTCCGTTTTCCACCCTCTGAACAGAGTTTCCGAATTGTGATAAAAGATTCTGATTCATGGTAAATCTCCATATAAATTAATACCAGAATCAGGGCGATAGAATAGACAGCTGCCCAAAGAGGACAGCTCGCGGATACAGGACGTGTCCGCGGGTATGTACTGCCTTATTCTCTTACATCCGGACTATAACCGTCGGCTCCGGAGTCTCACCGGATCTGCTGACCCTTTTTCACCGATTGAAAAAGGCGCTCGCGGGCTGTCTTCAATTTCAAGAAGAATCACCGCCGGTGGGGAATTTCACCCCGCCCTGAGAATAAACAAGATTCATCTACCTAAAATCACGTATGTTAGTCAAGCTCTCCGGAGAAACAAATCACACGAAACAATGACGTTTGAAATAATTCTAACAGGCATGACAGAAGACGACCTTTGAAGTATACTAAAAATTCTGAATACCCTGTACTCCATCCATTTCAAGGAAGGTCCCATGAGGCTGAAAAACAAACTTTCCATCTTTCAGATCATTACCCTGGCAATATCCATTTCCTCACTTTGCATCATATTCACCTACCAGCTTAAAAAATATTCCCGTCATGAAATGCAACAATACCGTGCCGAAATGTACGGCCGGAAATTAACCGAATTGAAGGAACGGGTCGGCATGGCGGAAAAGACCGTTGACGGCTTCTATCGGCAGTCGCAGAACATGGAACTGCTGAAAAAGGAAAAATCCGATTCACTGAAGCGGATTATTGATTCCGTTACCAGCCAGATGGCCGAATTCAATCGATCACACAAAAACAGACTTACCGAGCGGGAACTTAAACATGAACTGATCGAACTGGTGCGGGCAATCCGGTATGACGGTGGGAATTACCTCTGGCTGCAGGCTCTGGACGCCAGTATCATTATGCATCCTCTGACGCCTGACCTTGAAGGGAAAAATCTTTCCGGAGTTAAGGACAGCTCGGGCAAATATCTATTCCGGGAGATGGTGGATATATGCAGAAAACGAGGAGAAGGAACGGTTGATTACTGGTGGAAAAGGCCGGATACAGGCAAAGATACCCGCAAGATATCCTATGTAAAACTTGTCCCCGAACTGGACTGGATAGTGGGCACTGGCACCTGGCTGGACGACATCACCGCGGAAATGCAGCAAGGTGCGCTTAAGCAACTGGCCCGCATGCGCATGAGCGACGGGAACTACTTCTGGGTCAACGATTTGAACGCGAAGATGATCATGCACCCGGTGAGCCCGGCACTCAACGGCAAAACCATGCTCGAATTCAAAGACCCCAACGGCAAATATCTTTTCAGGGAGATAGTAAAAGTTGCCGGAGAAGAAGGAGAAGGTGTCGTAGAGTACAGCTGGGGAAAACCGGGCAGGACCGGAAATTTTCCGAAACTGTCGTTTGTCAGACTTTTCAAGCCCTGGGGCTGGGTCATAGGCATGGGAGTCTATACCGATGATATTGACAGTGCTCTTGAAGCAAAACAACAGGCTCTGGACAACACCATCAGCTCCATGCTGATTATGGTGCTGGTTGCAGCGGTAATCCTGGGTCTCCTGCTGACAATTGCAGCAACATATTTCGCCCGTATGGTCACCCGCACAATTGGAGCGGAACCGGATGAACTGGCCAGAATTTCCGGCGAAATGGCTCACGGAAACCTGAACATGGAACTTGAAGAAAAAGAAGCCGAAGGAGCATACAGATCATTGATCGGTATGGTCAGCAGAATACGGCAGGTTGTTTCCGAAGTTCTGGCTGCAACGGAAAATGTTTCAGCAGGCAGTGAAGAGCTTTCCGCTTCCGCCCAATCCATGGCTCAGGGAGCATCAGACCAGACAGGGGCCGTCGAAAGTCTTGAAGGGGTGATAGGACAATTTTATACAGACACTTTGAACAATTCCGAAACAGCCGGGCAGGCCGAAAAACTTGTCCGGGAAGCGGCTCAGACTACACGTGAAGGCAGTCTGGCTGTTAAGGACAACCTTGCGGCCATGACGGATATTGCCGAGCGGATAGTGATAGTCGAAGAGATAGCCCGCCAGACAAACCTGCTGGCCCTGAACGCGGCCATAGAAGCGGCCAGAGCCGGCGAACACGGCAAGGGATTTGCCGTGGTGGCCGCTGAAGTAAGAAAGCTGGCTGAAAGGAGCCGTGGCGCAGCAACGGAAATAAGCGAACTGTCCTCATTCAGTCTGGAAATAGCCAAAAACACGGAACAGAAACTGCGACTGCTGCTGCCTGAAATAGAAAAGTCCGACCAGCTCATAAAAGCAATAAATGATTCGTGCAGCAGGCAGGCCGCGGAAATGGATAAGGTGAAATCACACATCAACCATCTTGAATCCATCGTACAGATGAACGCATCTTCCTCCGAAGAGGTTGCGGCAACATCTGAACAGCTGTCCGCGCAGGCGCAGCATCTTCATGCCGCAATGCAGTTTTTCAAGGTCAAATAAAATCCCCTGCTCCGATTCGGAGCAGGGGAAATTCAATTCAATCAATATACAGGGCTTCGTGGGAAACGGTTTATAAAGCCGCTTCAGGAACTTAATAGCCAGCCCAAAGACACGCTCTCGTCTGATTGGCAGCCTAAATCTCCGTGCAGATTCAGAGCCTGATCAGACCGGACTATCAGCCGAAGGTCGCTGCAAAAAGCTGCTCAATGGCTTTTTTACCGTTCTCTTCGAGGAAACGGGTTCCGGTGGCAGTGAAATGTCTGTGAGTAATTTTGGGAGACTCTGCACACTCGGCCCACTTTTCCTTATCCCAGAAAAACCATGCGTCCTTGTCCTGGGAGAACACATACAGAGGCTTATTGCATATCTTGGCAAATTCTGCCCCCCATCCGGTTCCGCCTTTGACCGTACCGTCATCAAGGATATTGCCGATAATATAAATTTCATGCCCGCTGTTGACCTGCCAGCAGATGGACTGCAGGACCTTGCGGAAAATAGGGGCGCGGGTGAAAGTCCTGTTCATGAGCTTGGAAACATAAGTCAGACTTACATCCTTGCTTTCCAGCTCTTTTTCGGTAAGCACACGCAGACCGCGTTTGCGGGCATTCTGGTGACCTTCAAAACTGTAGTTTACTTCCTGAAGGCCGTATTTTTCAGCATTGACTCCAAACTCGCTTTCAGTGCCGGGAGCGCCGCCGCTATACAGGATGAACTCTTTGGGATTACTCATTTCTTCCTCCAGTGTTGAGCTTGTGTATGATTGCGAAGCAGACAGATACCTAAAAACAGGAAAGTCCACAATCAGTAAATCCACAGTATGAGACTATTTACGACTGACAGAATTCATACGATAAAACAAAGAACTTTTCTACATAAAACTATTAAATTCGTTAACGAAAGCCCGGACAGTCTTCCTGGATTACAACTGTTGAAATAACATATTATATAATATCAATTCTGTATAAAACCATATATCCCCTTAAAATACAGACAAAATCTAAATTATATTATTTTTTTAACGGCAAACTTCATTGCAACAAACACACAGATGTAGTCCAAAATAACTGTTATACTTTTTTTGATCATCTAACTCCCTGTCATAGCGGTCCAAACAACCTCAAAAAATCAAAAATGTAACATTGTGCATTTTTTCCCTTGAATACTCTCTGGACAAAACCTAAAAATGATGTATTCTTCTCTTGCTGATTCAGGCTGGAAAATCTCATAAACGAAAGTAGCCACGGCCACACCGTATGGAGGTTTTTATGAACAAAAACAGCAAAATCGTGGAAAAGACCGAAGCATTGAGCAAGATGGAAAAGAACGATCCCTTCAAATATCGTTCTGTCAGCCAGCACATCGCCGCCATGGTCAAATCTCTGGACGAACAGGAAAAGAACAACTCATCCGAATCCAAAGAAGATGATGTCCGGGCCTAAGCCCCGACAACCCTGAAATCCAGACTTCTTCCAAACATCGCAGCAGCCAACTCCGCACACACTCAAACGCGTCTGACTCACTGAGAATCAAGCCAGGCGGAAATGCTGTTTACAAAATCGCCGGACAAAGAATCAACCCAGTCGGTTGTAATATCCGCATCTTTGCGGGCTTCGTTGTGCTCATCAAGCAGTATCAGCTTGTGAGGAACCGATGTTAATCCGGCATGCATTACAGAAAGCACTCTCTTCCAGTCATCACGGACATTCCTGAACCCGATGAAAACCGGAATATGTTCAGGAATTGCAGACGCGAATCTCTCGGGATAAAGACTCCTCTGTGGACTGTCTATTGTCATTATGACAAATCCAAGTTGCCCCGCATAAGAAGGTATGCGGGGCAGTTTCCCGGGCCGGTATCCCCTTACCCAAAGCCCCACCCTTTCCTTATCCACCTTGGCTAACCCTCTCAGGCGCTCCACAGCCTTTTCAAGAGACAAATTTGTTAATCTATCCAGGACAAGCACAACAACACCGCGTCCACACAAATGACGGGCAACCTCTGAAAATCTATCCGCAGAAATATCCTGCCCGAACCCGACAAGAATCACGGCTGGATATTCGCCATCCCGGACAGGAACAAACAGATCCTCTTCCTTTTTGCGATCTTCACCCTTAAACGCATCCACCCTTCCTTTCACCGGATACTCGGCTGTCTCGTCAGCGGGAAGCCACATGAAACGATGAATCCAATGTTCATCGCCGGGCAGAAAGACCACGGAGCCTTCAACAGGCTCATCCTGATCAAACGAAGGTCCGTACGTGTATATGAAATCTCCGTAGCCGGCTTTCTTCAATCTGCGGGTAAGTCCTGTTTTGCGGTCATGCAGAACGAGCCTGCCATGCTCCTTACGGTCATCAATGATTACCACCTGCCGTCCGCTTATGGTTTCATAATGTCCTCTGAAATCATTCTCATCGAAATCATAACCGGCAATGCTGTCCATTGATCTGCTTTCGGACCCGCGTTTAAGCACTACAGTTGTGTTACCGATAGTTACCCCCTTGCCCTGCCGCAGGACAACAGCATTGGGAGAAACGGATGAACCTGTTTCTACCACAGGAGCAGCCGGGGAAGGCACTATCGGCTTACCCGCCTTCGCAGCCTTAGGGGTAGTCCGCTTTACTTCTTTCGTAGGTGGAGAAACCGGTCCGGATGTCTTTCCGGGTTTACGGGCATGTTTCTTCGAGGGCTCCGGCTTTTCTTTTATGACTTTTTTTTTCGCAGGAGGTTCAGGCTTTTTCGGTGAAATCTTCTTTTCTGCAGGAGCAACGGCTTTCGGCTTCTGTTCAACATTTTTTTCTGCTCCGCTGAGCGATACAAGTTCCAGATCAAGAACATGCGGCTCCATTTCCGGCAGAATCCCACCGGCATCAATAAGCACACACACAAATATGATGTGCAGCAAAAAAGAAAGAAAAACCGCAAGATATCGCAAAATTCCTCCCGAATATCTTTAACAATATTCCTGAAAGGAGAATATTTCAACAATCAGTGTATTTTTTTATTTCATTCCGGAGAGATATGCTTTTTGAAACGCCAACTCCTCTCCACGCATCAAGAACTAGATAAAAAATAATTTCAATTTTGAGTTGACAGTTCAAACAATTCCACATAGACCCTTCTTCACTTGAGTCGGGATGTAGCGCAGCCTGGGAGCGCACTTGAATGGGGTTCAAGGGGTCGGAGGTTCAAATCCTCTCATCCCGACCACAAGAAGGAACCCGGAAAGGCCACTGTTATCAGTGGCCTTTTATTTTTGTGTCTGCAGAGCCCTGATATGGGGTCTACACCGAAGAAAGGGACACAGGCCGGGTCTACACCGAAGAAAGGGGCGTCAGCCCGAATGATCAAATTTCCATAAAATATGCAAAACAGAAGAAAGCCCCCGGCAACAATCTGCCGGGGGCTTTCCTTTTCTTTATTAAGACAGTTCGACTCGCCGTACTGTAATCTGTAAATTTTCAGGAACTCCATCCTCTGTTCGATTAAAAATGGTATCCAGAACCAGAAACCCCTCTTTCTCATCATCTGCCAGTCTACGGACCAATACGTCCTTCGGTTCAATCGCGACATCGGTATTGAAAGTCACAATTCTACGCGGTGAAACGACCGCTTTGATTCCTTCAACACAACTGCCATCAGCTTTGACGATGTCTATGGTATCTTTGGCCATACAAGGTAAGATCATTATTTTCCTCACACATTTCAATTCGTGAATTTCAAAAGCAACTTGAATAAAACAGTCAAACCGGGTCAACAGGATAAAAATTACCGGCGCATAAACCTGTTTTTGAATAAGGTCAGCAGGCCAAGCCCGCTGCAAAGGAGCAGAAAAGCCGGAGGAACAGGGGTGGGGGCATATGCCTGCACTTCAGATACAGAATAACGTCCATCTCCTGAAACAGCGGAAATCCTGAGTTTATCGGTAGTCAGATTAAGCACGTTTCCGGACTCACGCATATCGAGGCCGCTGAGCCAGTTGTTCTCCGAAGTTTTGGTTACGCCTGCGGTAAATGCTGTTTTCCACTCACTGGCGGCGGAATCCCAATAGTCAACACGATATTCATCATTGCTATCCGCCTGTATGGAAATGGAACCGATATTCTGCTCTCCGCTAAGGGAAATTTCTATGGCTGCCCCCTTTCCTATCCACCAGACCGAATCCTTGGACCAGCGGGTGCCGGATTCAGCAAATCCGTCAGTAACATAAGAAGTATCTGAACCCGAAAAATCACCGAGAAGCGAAACGGATGCCCCATCCAAAAGATTGACCGATGATGCGTTGCATACTCCAGGAACCAGCAACGTCAGGCACACCGACAATAAAACAAGCAATTTACCCATATCAATTCTCCCCGAAATCTGACCTTATAAAACAATTATTGCTACATCTCATTTGTCAAAACAGTCAAGGCGTTCCACAGACACGGAATTCAGGGAAATACCCACCCGACTGTTATTTTATATAAAAACGGCTTCAAACCCACCTGCAGTGACTATGAAAAGTATACAACCCGGTAAAATAAAACATCAACTTAAAATTACGTTGGTACACTGCATTTCTTCGCCTAAAAAATACAATTCTATCATTTCCCATGGATTGAAAATGAGGTAGAATAAAAGCCACAGCAAAAAAGAGTCGTAACAAATAGCCGATTCCGGCTGTTTGATTTAATAAACGGGGTCGGCATTTTCAAATGACCGACCCTCACTATTTGAACTTGTCAAAATTTGTAATACCAACTGAACCGGAGGATAAGATTAATGAACGCAACCGATATTTCCGCCATTGATTTTAAAATTGACATGCTGGACCCGGGGCTTCCAAGCAGACTTTTAGAGCAGGCCATAACTTTTGGAAGTGTGCACGGCATAAGAATCATAGTTGCTATCCTGATTCTTATTCTGGGACGTTTAATAGCCAAACAGATATCCTCCCTGATCGGCAAAGTCATGAACAAGGCCAAAGTAGATGAAATCCTTGTTTCATTCATCAAGGCCATATCCTACTACACTCTTCTGGCCGCATTTGTGGTCGCGGCAATGGGGCAGGCGGGAATAAACGTAACCTCCTTTCTGGCTGTACTCGGCGCCGCCGGCCTGGCTGTAGGTCTTGCTCTCAAAGACACGCTTTCAAACTTTGCCGCCGGGGTCATGCTGATCCTGCTGCGCCTGTTCAAGAAAGGCGATCTCGTTACCGTTGCCGGAACATCCGGTACGGTTCAGGAACTGTCGGCTTTCTACACCATGCTTTCCACTCCCGACAACCAGAAGGTAATTGTCCCCAACTCATCAATTCTGCAGGCTGTAATAGTCAACACAACCGCAAACAACAGAAGACGAATAGATCTGGTAATAGGCATCGGATACGAAGATGACATTATCAAGGCAAAAGAATTAGTAAGCCGCACACTTGCCGCTGAAACCCGTCTTCTCAAAGATCCTGCCCCCTTCATAGGAGTAGGAGAACTCGGTGCTTCAAGTGTGGATATCTACATTCGCCCCTGGGTTCGCACCCCTGACTACTGGGCGACTCGCTGCGAACTTCTTGAAAAGATCAAGGTAGCCTTTGACGAAGCCGGTATTTCCATACCTTACCCACAGACGGATATTCACCTGCACAACGATGTAGAAGAGTAGCTATTTCGCAACAAAGCATCTTCAGGTACATCATGTACAAGAATACAAGGGCTTGCGTCGTAAGGCGCAAGCCCTTAACTTATGGAACTCCAGATACCCGGAAGCAGGCCTCGGGTTTATTCATCAAATTAGCAAAACAGTTGTCGGAGGATATTTTGAATACACCATTCATTACTTACAATGAAACAATAAACAAACTTGCATGGCCGGATGCGGTTGAAGCCTTACGGGCCGGACACCTTTGCCCGGAAGCACAGGTAAAAGACATTTTTCTCGGCCCGGCGGAAGGCACTCTGCTCAGCCGCGGTGCCTATATAGAAGGTCTGGGGTACGGAGTGAAATCCACCACCGTTTTTTCCGGAAATGCCAAAGTCGGCCTGCCCTCTGTGCAGGGAGCCATGCTGGTATTCAACCACGAACACGGACAGTTGAGCGCAATAATCGAAAGTAGGCTTATCACCGAGTTCAAGACCGCTGCGGATTCGGTTTTGGGTGCTTCGCTTCTTAAACGTCCTGACAGCAAAACCCTGCTGATCGTCGGGGCAGGAACGGTGGCAAGAAGCCTTGTGAAGGCATACGGAGCAGTCTTCCCGGAGTTGGAAAACATCATTATCTGGGCTCGCAGGGTTGAAAAAGCGCAACAACTGGCAAGCGAATTCGCATCCGGAAGCATAAAGGTATCACACTGCTCAGACCTGCCCGCCGCTGCAGGTAAGGCGGATATAATTTCAACGGCCACTCTGACACAAGAACCGATCTTGAAATACGACTGGATCAGTCCCGGAACCCATGTAGACCTCATCGGAGCCTACAAGGCCGACATGCGCGAAGCCGACGATAAACTGATCTCATCCGGATCGCTGTTTGTCGACAGCCGGAAAACCACTGTTGAGCATATCGGGGAACTCACCATTCCAATCGCAAAAGGCATCATTACGGCCGAGTCAATCAAGGGCGACCTCTACGATCTGCTCAACACTCCTTCAACAGGAAGAAAATCGGACACCGAGATAACCGTTTTCAAAAACGGAGGAGGAGCTCACCTTGATCTCATGATGGCTGATTACATTATCAGCAAAGCAAAATAGGACTTAAAATCAATATATTACAAAACCGGACAAAAACACCTATAAACCCAGCTCAATCTGATCTTTATATCAATATATTGTAATTTTTATCTTTTTATACTCAACTATATTTTATGAAAATAGACGAAGTTGTCAATGTTATCATTGACACCGCCAAGCAATAGTGTAATTTTTTCTAAAAATGTCAATACAATAGTTATAAGGAGAAAGAAATGCATAAGATTGATCCAGATGAATGTCAGTTCTGTGGCGCATGCCAGAGCGCCTGCCCTTCCGAAGCAATCGTCCACCCCGCTGGTAAAAACTACTACGAGATAAACGATAACTGTATCGATTGCGGCGCATGCGAAGCTGAATGCGGCTTCAATGCAATCAGCACTGATGAGTAATCAGATTTACTGATCCGGCTGCCTTGAGACAACCGGCATGATTGAAAAACGGCACCTGAAAAATTTCAGATGCCGTTTTTTGTAACTTGGGCCACGCCCCAAAAGAAAAAAGGCTTACATCTGCTGATGTAAGCCTTTGAGTTATCTCTGGCGGAGAGGAGAGGATTTGAACCTCCGTTAGCGTTAACTAAACACGCTTTCCAGGCGTGCTCCTTAAGCCGGACTCGGACACCTCTCCGCTTGGGAGAAAAGTTAATAAGCTGAATGGCCCCTGCTTGGCAAGAACTATTTTAAATTATTTTTATTAAAACTCGCCCGCTGCCGACAACCGCACCCGCAGATGTAGAATCCGGCCATAACTTATTCTTAAAATTTCAAAAAACCCGGATTAAGCCTGCTTGCGAAGCCTGCGCTTATCCCCCACCCGGATAGTAAACTTCTCCTTATCCATATACTCAAGCAACGGTATGGAAAATTTACGGGAGAGCCCTGCCAGATCCTTGAAATCCTGCGGCCCAAGTTCTTCATTTTCAGCAAAGTATGCTGCAAGCTTATTTCTCAGCCCTTCCACGGCCGAACTCGCGAAATACATATCGTCCTTTATCCGGACAATATCCCCCTGATCCTGCAGCAATCTGTAGACTGAAGCCGCTTCCTTGAACGTCAGCCCCAGTGGTTCAAGCACATCTTTAAGATTCGGAGGGGTCAACGCGCCTTTTTCATAAATATCACACAGAGTATCACGCAGCTTCTGCTGATCCGAAGCCAGCGACACCTTATGTCCCGGCAGATGCAGAATCTCCTGCGACGCCACAATCTCATTTTGACGGATCAGCCTCTCAACCAGAGCATGGAAAAGCTTCGGCGGCAGTGACTTGCCGAAGGAAGAGGCTATCTCTCCACGGGAAACCCCGGATTTCATGGGCTCTTTTTTATGAAATTCGGTAAGATGACTGATAAGCCCTTCAGCCAACTCATCATACCTGCCACCTGAAACATAAGCCCTGCTGTCCTTATCAAAAAGGAAGACCTTCTGCTGACCGCCCATGGACTGAAGCATCTTGTCCAGCGGTTTTGAAGCGGTATTGGTCAGGATAGACAGTTGTTGAAAGGTAAGCCCCTCGTTACCAGCGAGATCCAGTTGCGTCTGAATCAACGCTTCCGGCTCCGCCCCGATCAGCGATTCAAGACGTTTCACATCATCGGAAAAACGCTTCACCTTACGGCCGAGCGGATTGATAATGCTGCCCCCGGCAATGGTCCGCAGCGGAGAAAAAGAACGCAGCACCACCCTGTCCCCGTAAACCCCGGTCATGGGACGGTCAAAACGGATCTGGCAGACTGCCCGCTCACCTTTATCCAGCTTCTCGCGGTCCAGAAAATAGACCTTGGCCATTACTTCCTTCGAGCCGTGGTGAAAATGAATCTCCTTGCGATGCTTCAAGGATTTCGGCGAAGATGGCAGACAGGTCAATTCTACATCCCAAACCATGGCCGGGAAAAGCGTTCCGGGCCGACCGAGCACTTCACCGCGCTCGATGTCCTCCACCTCCAGCCCGTGAAGGTTAACAGCGGTCCTGCGCCCTGCCGGAGCGGTTTCAACACTCGCCCCATGGGATTGCAGACTGCGCACCTTGCTGGCGGTCATCTTCGGGTAAAGGACAACGTCATCTCCAACGGAAAGCTGCCCGGAAATTAGCGTTCCGGTCACGACCGTTCCATGCCCTTTCATGGTGAAAACCCTGTCCACCGGCAGCCGGGCCAGATCGGTCCTGCGCCGTGGCTCGAACCCTTTCATGAAATTAGCAATTTCGGTCTTCAACTGCTCAAGCCCCTGCCCCGTATGCGAAGACACGGCATGAACAGGTGCCTCGGCCAGAAAAGTGGGAGCCAGAAATTCCCGCACATCCTCGCGGACCATCTCCAGCCATTCCTCATCCACCATATCGACCTTGGTCAGCACCACAAAGCCCTGCTCAATACCGAGCAGAGTACAAATTTCCAGATGCTCCCTTGTCTGGGGCATTACCCCCTCGTCAGCAGCTATAACCAGCAGAACGAAATCAATGCCCGCCGCCCCGGCAACCATGTTCTTCACAAATTTCTCATGGCCGGGAACATCTATTATGCTCAAGACTTCCGATCCGCCGAGATCAAGGCTTGCAAAACCAAGCTCTATAGTGATCCCGCGCTTCTTCTCCTCGGCCAGGCGGTCACAGTCCACGCCGGTCAACGCCTTGATAAGACTGGTCTTGCCATGATCAATATGACCGGCAGTTCCCATTACAACAGGCATCCGTACTCCTTAAGAAATTAAAATATGATGCGCTTCGCGCTTTAACAGGAAATTTCGCCCCCGGAGGCCAAAGGCCCACTAGCCCTTAGGCGAGAAGTCTTCTTCGAGTCTTAGGGATATGGAGAGCAGCGATGGATAATCCCCTTTGGAATCCCTGATAGTTTTTAAATTTGGTGAGTTGCTTTCACTTAAACGACTTTTTTATTGTGTCATTTTTAATCCCGAAATTTATTTTCAAAGAGACGATTTTATAATTAATCTCTTTAACCAACATGGGATTCCAAAGGGTCGCGGACCCTTTGGCCGCCGGCGGCGAAATCAAATCGACAAAAAACGCGAAGCGCATCAAATTCAATTTCTTAAATGCCTTTTGGTTGTTTTCATATTAATTTTTCAAAAAAGTCCTGAAGGCCAGTTCGGTTGCATAAATATCGGCCTTGCTGGTCAATTCGAACGGGCTGTGCATGGAAAGGACCGGAGGCCCGAAATCAATGACATCCATCCCGTAGACGGCGAGGAACTTGGCTACCGTTCCGCCTCCGCCGAGATCGACTTTACCGAGTTCGGCCATCTGCCAGGGAACTCCTGCTTCGCCGAGAATGCCGCGCAGCCATGCTACGAATTCGGGATGGGCATCGTTGGCGCCGACTTTGCCACGATGCCCGGTAAATTTGCAGAAACACGGACCAAAGCCGAGATAAGCGGAGTTGAGCTTTTCGTGCACATCCTGATAGTCGGGATCAATGGCGGCGTGTACGTCCGTGGAAAGGGCCCGACCGGCCATCATCACGCGGGAAAGCTTGGCGCTCGGCTCCCATGCTTCGATGAGGTCTTCCATGCAGTACTCAAAGAAAAGCGACTTGGCTCCGGTGGAACCTTCGGACCCGATTTCTTCTTTGTCGTAAAAGAGCACAACCTGGGCGTACTCGGGATCGGGAGCATTCAGGAAGGCTTCAAGGGCCAGAAATACGCAGGACCGGTCATCCTGACCGTATCCGCCGATAACGGACTTATCCAGACCGACATAACGGGCCGGACCGGCCGGTACAATGTGCATTTCAGCGCTGAACAGATCGGCTTCAACAATGCCGTATTTTTCGTTGAGCAGTTCCAGCACTTTCAGCTTTACCGAAGTTGTGACTTCGCCGTCCTCGCCATCGGAAAACGAAAGGGAATGGCCCATGAGAATGTTGAGTTTTTCAGCTTCGAAGGCATCCGTAACTTTCTTTTCAACCTGCTTGTATGCAAGGTGCGGAAGCAGGTCGATGATCGAAAGAACCGGATCGGAAGGATCTTCCCCAATGACCACATTAACCTTTTCGCCGTCCGCCTTGACCACAACCCCGTGCAGGGACAGGGGACGTGCAAGCCACTGGTACTTGCGGATTCCACCGTAATAATGGGTCTTGGCCATACCCATGCCCAAATCTTCGTACAACGGATGCTGCTTCAGATCCAAACGCGGAGTATCGGCGTGCGCTCCGACCAGTCGGAACCCCTGAGACAGAGGTTTGCGCCCTTTGCGGGCAATAAAGATGGTCTTGTCACGGAAGGAGCGGAAGCACTGATCTGCGCCGATGTAATCTTCGAAACCGGCTGCGGAGAGTCTTTCTTCAACATAGTGGATCGTTTCACGCTCGGTCTTGCAGCGGGTAAGAAAGTCCACATAACGTGCGGCAAGAGCATCCATGTCCTGCATGTGCTCATCATCCCGGAAAATTTCCCAACAACTTTTGGTCTTATGTTCAAGTTCCATTTTAATTATCCTTTACTTATCTTATTTAAAGCTGCTTAAAGCAATTTTTGATATGGTTATTTCTATAACTCAGCAAAACTTTGGATTTAATCAATTGCTCTCAAGGCAACTGACTTAACCCATCAGGAATTCCTAAGGGTCGCGGACATCCCTGCTCTCCATACAGTTCTTCCCTGAATTTCATTGCAATCCGGCTACGCCATAGCTTCCATGAGCGCACCGGCCGCAAGCTTGTATTCTTCCCGCGAAAGGGTCCGCGGGTCAAGGCAGAAAGCGTCCTCTTCTATGCGCGCCACCAGCGGCGGATCGGTCGAAAGCAGTCTTTCCTTGAGTTCCATGACGGAAATACCGGTACAGGGCACCAGCGTAACCAGAAAAGTTTTAAGATCCTGCTCCGGAAAGGCCCCGCCCCCGACACGGGACACGCCCTCACGCACCCCAACGGTCATGGAATCGCCGAGTTCACGGCGCAGGATGCGGGCAAGACTCTGAGCCTGTTTACGAAGCTCTTCGGGCTTCTCGGTGATCATGCGGACAGTGGGAACTTCGCGCCGAGCCCGTTCCGGATCAAGGTAAAGACGCAGGGTGGCTTCAAGAGCGGCAAGGGTCATTTTATCGATACGAACCGCCCTGTTAAGCGGATTTTTCTTGATCATATCAATGTACTTTTTGCGCCCGACAATAATCCCGGCCTGAGGCCCTCCGAGCACTTTGTCGCCGGAAAAGGAGACAACGTCCACGCCTTCGGCCACCACTTCCTGAACGGTCGGTTCACGGATGAGGCCGAGACCGTCAAAATTGGTCAGATTGCCGCTGCCGAGGTCTTCGTACACCGGCAGATCATGACTGCGGCCAAGCTCGACAAGCTCGGCACCTGAAACTTCCTTGGTAAAACCGATCAGCCTGAAATTTGAGGTGTGCACCTTCATGAGCAAGGCGGTTTCCTCATTGATGGCATTTTCATAGTCACGCAGATGGGTCCTGTTCGTGGCCCCTACCTCGCGCAGAATCGCCCCGCTCTTGGTCATTACGTCCGGAATGCGGAATGAACCGCCGATTTCGACCAGTTGACCGCGTGAAACAATCGCTTCGTGCCCCCGCGCCAGAGTTTCCAGAGTAATGAGCACAGCCGAAGCGTTGTTATTGACCACAAGCGCGGCCTCAGCCCCGGTAATTTCGCAGATTATCTTTTCCACATGGCTGTAACGGCTGCCCCGTTCCCCGGTTGTGAGGTCGAACTCAAGGTTCGAATAACAGGCGCAGGCTTCCTCGACCGCACGGACGGCGGATTCAGCCAGCAGGGAACGTCCGAGATTGGTATGCACCACCACGCCGGTTGCATTAAGGACCCGCCGGAAATGCGGCCTGGCCCCGGCCCGAACATGACAGGCCAGACGCGGAAACAGAACATCCGCAGCAAGCTGCTTTTCCTCGGTTATGACGCCGCCCCGTATTTCCTCGCGGCAGACATCGAAAAAACCGTTCACAAGGTCACGGGAAAGGCTTCGCGGCAACCCGTCAATCACGCCTTCTTCCTCAAGTCTGGTAAGTACGGAATCCACAGAAGGCAGAAATTTAAAAAGATTGGACAATTTATTCTCCATTGTTAACCGGGGAAATCACTTATGCAAATACTCTGGGAATCTTGTATAAAAAGATGCCAGCAAATACAAGGAACCGCAAACCAGTACCGTTTTATCACCGCCGCCAAGCATGGACATGGCCTGATCCAGATCAGCCGCAGCAAGCACACCTTCCCCAAGGAATGCGGCAAGGCTATCATAAGGATAGGCCCGCTCGTGTTCCGGCAGTCCACAGGCAATCAGCCGTCCGTCCGAAAGACTACGTAATGTAGCCCGGACCTCATCCAGCTTTTTATCCTTCATGCAGGAAAAAATGATAACATCCGGCCGTGCTCCCCTGCTTTGCAGCTCCGCTGCCAGCGCGGCAAAAGCGTGGGCGTTGTGCGCTCCGTCCAGAATAAATGTGCGATCATCGTGCCGGATAATCTGGAGCCTGCCGGGAATAAATCCCTCACGCACTCCGCTACGGACCTTTTCAGGAACGAAATCAAGCCCCTTCATTTCGCAGAACAACTGCCATGCGCAGGCCGCCAGATGAGCGTTCTGCTTCTGGTGCAATCCGGCAAGGGAAGGGGCCAACCCGTCCACGCAATCCATCTCACCGGACTTTGCAAACCTGCATCCTAGTTCTGCTGCCCGGGATTCCAGCACCCGCATGGCCTCTTCATCCTGTACGGAAGTAACGGCATTCCCTCCGGCGCGCATGGCATCGGCCTTGTCCGCGGCAATGAGACTGATTGTAGCGCCCAGAATGTTTTCATGATCCAGCCCGATAGGAGTAAACACGGTCAGGTCCGGATCAATCGTGTTGGTGGCATCGTAGCGTCCGCCAAGGCCGGCTTCCATAACGGCCAGATCGACAGCGTTGTTTTTAAACGCCGCAAGCGCGATGCAGGTCAGCAGTTCGAAATAGGTCAGCCCGACATCCGGGGCAATTTCCATGACCTGATTGGCGGTCAGGCACCATTCCTCTTCGGACAGCATGGATGAATTCACAGTGATACGTTCACGCGGAGAAACAAAATGGGGCGAAACGTAGGTGCCGACTTTCAGCCCGTACTGCTCTGCAATCGCGGTAAGATAGGCCGATGTGGACCCCTTGCCGTTGGTCCCGACCACGTGGATGACCGGAAAAATGTTTTTGCCTCCCCAGCGGCGGACAAACTCCTCCATCCGGCCGAGTCCCATATCCATATGAAAGAGCCCCAGACTGTCCATATACTGGTCGAATTCCTCAAAATTCCTGAATTTCACTTTTACATCCATTTTTTTCTTGACCGACCGAAGCCGTTTGTATAAAAGAAGCATCTCTTGAGCAGCGGAAGTTATACAGTCGTAAGAAGGACTTACAGGACTTCCTTTTTTGCCAGAAAAGGCATAGTCTTTTCAACTGGTAAGCACAAGAGAATTTGTTTCAGGCTGAAGCATGGACAAAACAGCCGGAAATATGCTCTTTAAAAAATATCGGTAACATTTTGTTAACCGTTTGCGCCAGTAGCTCAGTTGGATAGAGCAACGGCCTTCAATCGGAGTGCCTCGGGGGAAATCCCGAGAGTAGAACCGGCCAAATTCGGGGAAACCTAAACTGCATACACAGTAAGGCAATCCCGAGCCAAGCCCCTAAGACGGGAAGGTGTAGAGACTAGACGGTCGGCATCTAAGTCCGGTTTTTGACGGATAAGATGAAGGGATAGTCCAGACCACGAACTTGTAAGATACAAGGCGGGGAAATCCGAAGTGGTAAGCTAAGCCGTTGGCCGGGGGTTCGAATCCTCCCTGGCGCGCCATATTTCAAAGCCGGTCTCGAAAGAGATCGGCTTTACTGTTTTTGTAGCGCAGCGCTCAAAGATCACTGCTATGGATATCAGAAGGGACAGAGGTATTTAGTGCTTATGAAATGAAGGAACAGCAGAAGAAAGCTCGGAAGGGTAAGCCTGCACCAATTTTGGAGTTGATGCGGAAGTAATAAAGACTCCCTAGGGCGCGGATCTAGGGGAGTCAATTTTGTGAAGGTTTCATCACTTCAATGACTTGCCTAAAATTTACACCTAACTTATTAGATGTGAAATACTGCTATAAGTTGGAAAATATAAGCATGAAAAATATATCTGTAAATTTTATAAAACCGAAGCATATAGTTGATAACTTAGATAACTTTGAAAAGTTAAAAGCTAAAATTATCAACTATATAACTAAACACAGTTATCTTACAATATCAATATTATTTTTTACTTTCATTACAGCAACGGCAATCTGGCCTGAATGGTGGAATGCAACAACAGATCATTTAAAAGTCGGAGCACCTAAAGATACAATTGCTAACTACATTATATATCGAAATATCGGTCTTTTTTTAGCTGGTTTTATTGGGGTTGGTCTAGCTTTTTGGCGTTCAAAAAGTCTTTCCAGACAAGCAACAGTAGCTGAGCAGGGGCATATAACCGAAAGAATTATTCGCGCTTCAGAACAGTTAGGAAGCCCAGAAATTCATGTTCGAATAGGGGCTATTTATACTTTGTGGAGAACGGCTACTGATACAAATTTGGAAGCAGACAAGGTTATGATTCTAGATATGTTATGTGCTTATGTAAGAAGCCCTACTGAAAATCATGTTAATGAGAATTCTTTAAGCCTTAAAGATAACTACGGTAAAATTCGCAAAAAAAATACAGAAGAAAAAATACGAGATGATGTTCAGATATGTTTAAATCTTTTATGTAAAAAGATTATTGAACTTGATCTATCATCTCTATATTGCTGTAATTTTCAAAATTCATTCTTAAAAAACTATAACCTCGGGGGGGCTGACCTCAGAGGGGCTTACCTCATGGGGGCTGACCTCGGGGGGGCTGACCTCAGGAGGGCTAACCTCATAAAGGCTGACCTCGGTGGGGCTGACCTCGGTGGGGCTGACCTCAAGGGGGCTTACCTCATAAAGGCTGACCTTGCTGGGACTGACTTCGGGGGGGCTAACCTCAAGTGGGCTAACCTCAAGGGGGCTGACCTCGAGGGGGCTAACCTCAAGGGGGCTGACCTCAGGG
This sequence comes from Maridesulfovibrio sp., assembly GCF_963677005.1. Taxonomy (NCBI): domain Bacteria; kingdom Pseudomonadati; phylum Thermodesulfobacteriota; class Desulfovibrionia; order Desulfovibrionales; family Desulfovibrionaceae; genus Maridesulfovibrio; species Maridesulfovibrio sp. The sequence goes on from NZ_OY781616.1 coordinate 1,106,154, forward strand.
GGGCTGAACTCAGGGGGGCTGACCTCAGGGGGGCTGACCTCAATAGGGCTGACCTCAAGGAGGCTAAACTCTGGGGGGCTAAACTCTGGGGGACTAAACTCGGGGGGGCTGATTTATGGTCAATGAACATTAACTTTACAACAATTAAAGAAATAAAAGAAATAAAACTAAATCCGAATCAGCAAGATATTCTTGGGTTAACTGCATATAAACACATAATGTCGAACACAAAATAACTTCATACCCTCTCCCCATCTACCGAAGTAACATACCCGCTACTCCCCAACTTATGAGTAGCACGGATAATAGACCACAACCCATTCTTTTCAGCCCGAAACCCAGAAAGTGAAAGTCTACACGCTGCCCTTATTCTGGCTTACCCCTTTGGAAAGCATCTAGCATACCCTTTACAGCTTTCGCCGCTGCTTCAGATGTAGGGTAAATATGTCTGATCCGGTGAACGGGTTCACCGCTCCCGGATATCTTTTCAACATCCCGCACGCCTTCCACGTCCCGCCATAGGGCCACCACAGTAATAAAATTTATCCGGGATTCAATATCAACACTGAAGCTTGTCACCTTTTGGTGCAAAGAAAAGGCCCCTTGCAATCTTCATTGCAAGGGGCCATTTAATTCAGTCTGGCGGAGAGGAGAGGATTTGAACCTCCGTTAGCGTTAACTAAACACGCTTTCCAGGCGTGCTCCTTAAGCCGGACTCGGACACCTCTCCGCTTGGGTGAAAAAGTGTTTAGCTAAATAGGACTTGCTTGGCAAGCACTTTTTTCAACTTTTTCCCAATTATTCTAAGGAAAATTCCAAAAACCGCTATTTGGGCAGCTTAAGGCTTCCGGTAAATTCCTCAAGGGACTTCGCCCCAACCCTTTCCAAGACTTTGGGCAGTTCTTCCGCAATCTTGAACGCGGTATCCGGGCTGATGAAGTTAGCGGTACCTATCTGCACGGCCTTGGCTCCCACCAGCAGGAATTCGGCCGCATCCTCGGCAGAGGCTATACCGCCGAGCCCCATGACCGGAATCTTCACCGCATTGACAACCTGATAAACGCAACGCAGGGCCACGGGCTTAACAGCCGGTCCGGACAGCCCCCCGATCACGTTTGCCAGACGCGGAGTCCGCCGTTCAATATCAACAGCCATGCCGGACAGAGTGTTGATGAGCGAAAGACCGTCCGCGCCGCCGTCTTCAGCCGCCCTAGCGCACACGGTTATGTCCGTTACGTTGGGGGAAAGCTTGATTATGACCGGCTTGTTGCCGGCATTCTTCTTTACGGACTCGGCCACGCGGGTAATCTGCGCGGGGTCCTGACCGAAAGCTATGCCGCCTTCCTTTACGTTGGGACACGATACGTTGACCTCAAGCGCGGCAACGCCTTCTTCTCCGGCCAGAACAGCGGCCAGTTCGCCGAACTCCTGTGCGTCCGTAGCATACAGGTTGGCCAGAACAGGCAGGGTCTTCCATGGAAGCTTGGGAAGTTTTTTGGTGAGAAAAGCTTCCACACCGGGATTCTGAATTCCGATTGCGTTAAGCATGCCGCAGGGAGTTTCCGCTATGCGCGGCATGGGATTGCCTTCCCTCGGTTTAAGGGAAAGGCCCTTGACCACAATACCGCCAAGGCTTTCGAGGTCGCCGAAACGTTTGAACTCAAGGCCGAAGCCGAAAGTCCCGGACGCGGTAAGAATCGGATTCTTGAGTTTCAGCCCGGCAAAATCAACTGACATATCCATTTGTTAACCCTCCAGACTGAGTTCGGTTGCTTTAAATACGGGCCCGGTTGTACAGACCTGAGTATGGTGGCCGTCATCATCACGGGTAACGCAGCCCAGACAGGCTCCTACGCCGCAGGCCATGCGGTTTTCAAGGGAAAGTTCCGCATCCGCACCGAATTCCAGAGCAGCATTCCAGACAGTGCGCAGGAACGGCATCGGACCGCAGGCGGTAATGAGGCCGTCTTTTTCCGCATACTCTTTGACCAACTCCCGGACTCTGGCAATGATGGTCTGGATATCTTCCGGTTTTGTTTCGCGGATATCTTCCACGTCGACTTTTCCGGCAATTGATTTATACGGGTAGTTTTCCAGCGGAGGACGATGCGCGAAAAACAGTTTCAGGTTCTCAGGCTGCGAATGGGTGTCGACATATCCGCAAAAAGGCGCTAACCCCATTCCTCCGGCGAGCATGAGCACGGGACGGTCTTCCGGTTTGCTGAAAAAAGTACCCAGCGGACCCCATACATTGACCAGATCGCCCTCTTTCAGTTCCATAAGCCGTCCGGTTCCGCGTCCGACCACCTGAAAAAGAATGGTCAGACTGGTATCGTCTGCGTTACATATGGAAAAGGGGCGGCCCCAGATAAGATCCAGCGGCCAGGAAAGCGGCCGGATCATGACAAACTGACCTGCGCGCCAACCCTGTTTCCAGCCCGGATATTCGAGTTTGAGTTCGACTATTTCTTCACCGGGAGAGGGAAGTCCGAGGGCTTTGACATCAAGAACTTTGACAGCCCTGCAATTTTTTACACCCATGGTTTAATCCTGTAGATTTTTGCTGTCCGCACAGGGCGGCAACAGCGTGATACATTATGAATGAACATAAGCCAGAAATTCTTGCTCCGGCAGGAGATAAATCGTCCTTCCTGGCTGCGATAGCCGCAGGAGCGGACGCGGTCTATGCCGGCCTTAAACATTTTTCCGCCAGAATGGAAGCGTACAATTTCGCTACCGGAGAACTGGCAGCCCTCGCCGAACTCGGTCGTGAACACGGCGTGCGCACCTACATCCCCATGAACACTCTGGTCAAGCCCGACGACCTCGATTCCGCAGCCCGACTTATGGACAGGGTCGCCAGAACCGTAAAACCGGACGGGCTGATCATTCAGGATCTGGCAATGGTCGAAATCGCCAGACAGGCCGGTTACAAAGGTGAACTGCACCTTTCAACACTCGCCAATGCCAGCCATCCCGCGGCCATTAAAATCGCAGCCGAACTCGGTGTTAACCGGGTTGTCGTGCCCCGCGAACTCAATCTGGATGAAATCCGGCAGATGGCCGAAGCCTGCCCGGATTCCATGACCCTTGAAATGTTCGTTCACGGCGCACTCTGCTATACTGTTTCCGGCCGCTGCTACTGGAGCTCCTTTTTCGGAGGCAAAAGCAGCCTTCGCGGACGCTGCGTACAGCCCTGCCGCAGACTTTACGGCAGTGCCAGACGCAAGGATCAGCCCAAACGGCTGTTTTCCTGCCTTGATCTGGGCCTCGACGTACTCACCAAACCGACTCTTTCCATTCCTCAGGTCGGTTCATGGAAAATCGAAGGCCGCAAAAAAGGTCCCCATTACGTATACTACACTGTTTCGGCCTATCGCATGCTCCGGGACAATCCCAACGATGCCAAGGTCAAAAAGGATGCAACCGAACTGCTCGACCTCGCGCTCGGCAGACCGACCTCGCATTCCATATTCCTGCCGCAGCGTCCGTACACCCCGCTTGACCCATCCAACGAAACCGGATCGGGCTTTCTCATCGGCATCACCAAGCAGGAACAGAACGGCAAACCGTATTTCACCTGCCGCGAAGAACTGCTGCCCGGCGATTTCCTGCGCATCGGATATCAGGACCAGCCCGGACACCAGACCCTCAAAATCCGCAAGTTCACGCCGAAACGCGGCAAGGTATCAATACCGGTCAAGGGTCGTACGTCCCTCAAATCCGGCACCAAGGTGTTCCTCATCGACCGCCGAGAGGAAGGTCTGGTCAACGCCCTGAAAGGGCTTGAAACCAAACTTTCAAAGATCCGCACAGAAGAAAAAACCGCCAGCGACATCCGGCTGACCCTGCCCGCCCCCTGTAAACCAGTGGAACGCGCTCACCGCCACACCCTGCAGCGGAATCCTCCCAAAGGGAAAATAAGGCCCGGCTGCGATGTCTGGCTCTCGCTCAATGCCCTGAAACGCTCCCCCCGTCCGGCCGTTTCCAAAATCTGCTGGCACCTGCCGCCGGTGATCTGGCCGAACGAAGAAGCCGAGGTCAAAAAAAATATCGATATCTGCCTGAACGGGGACGGACGCGATTTCGTTCTCAATTCACCCTGGCAGAAAGCCCTGTTCCCCGCTGATTCCAGACTGCGGTTCCACGCCGGACCGTTCTGCAACATCTCCAATCCGCTGGCCATTGCCCGCCTTGCGGACATGGGCTTTTCCTCAGCCTACGTCAGCCCCGAACTCGCCAGAGAAGATTTTCTCGCCCTGCCCGCCGCAAGCCCGCTGCCCCTCGGCATGGTAATCTCCGGCATGTGGCCGCTGGCAATTTCAAGGATCATATCCGAAGAAACCAGCCTGATGAGCCCTATTTACAGCCAAAAGAAAGAAATCTGCTGGGCCCGGCAGTACGGTCAGAACTACTGGATTTATCCCGGCTGGCCCATCGACCTCTCCGCAGAACGCAAAACCCTTGAAAATGCCGGGTACGCCATGTTCCTCGATATTCAGGAACCGCTGCCCAAATCCGTTCCGGCTCCGGTCAGAACCAGCACCTTCAACTGGGATTTGAGTCTGCTTTAAGTTTAGTTGATGCGCTTCGCGCGTTTGATAAATTGATTTCGTCTCCGACGGCCAAAGGGGATAATCCCCTTTGGAAACCCTATTCGTTTACGGTTGAGGCCGCCGGAGCAACCCCGACAGATTAAAACGTGCCGCTGTTCCAGCCGAACATGGACCGATCATGATCTGAAAATTCTATGTAGATTCTGTCGGCCGGGATTCCGATCTTTTCGGTCATGAAACCGCACAGACTTGCGGAAAGTCCCGCACACTGCGCGGACTCCAGTCCGAGACTCTTCAGGGCGAGCATGGCCGTGGGCTTGCTGCTTCCGCCGAAACTCATATGCAGCTTATCGTGCACGGCAACCATCACATATGATTCGGGCTTGCCGAGGATTTCGGCAACCAGCTTTGAAAGATCGGCCACGAATTCTTCCGCCCCTCCGCCCAGGTCGAGGTTTGTCTCTACTCCTATATACGGCATCCGGTTCCTCCTTCAGGAAATGCTTTCCTTTATCATTTTGCGCAGATAATTTGCCGCCCTGCTTCCTTTAAGGGCCTTGGCCCAGAGTTCGGTCACCATTTTCTGGTGCAGTTCCAAGGCCTCCGGTGCAGAAGTTAGCATACCCACACCCAACCGTACATTGGGAAAATCGCAAAGCTTGTAAGGGCTGAGACAAAGCGTGGAATGGCCCGGCTGCCTGAAAATCTGAAAGTGCGTGCTGGGAACGGAATCCACCAGAATCCCGATCTGCAAGCCGATCGGCTGTTCTTCCAGCAGCGAAATGAAATGCTCTACCTCGCGCCTTGCGACTTCCTTTCTTTCCTTAAGCACATCATCTGGAAGATCGAACGAACCGACAAATCCGTTACGCAAAAACTGTTCCAGGTTGGTGGCTGAGGCAAGATTCACCATACCCGGACGCCGCCTGTCGTAAACCTTTTTGCGTTCCCGCAGCACGGATAAGACCTCTGCAACCTGCTTGCGGGTCTCCTCGCTGTCCCTGAGTTCTTCCGGCAGTCCTTCCCTGATCGCAATGGCTAGGTATTTATCAAAATCGTCAGTAGTAAGCAGATAGGATATCAGCCCGAACATTACGGAAAGATGTTCGGATTCCGCTTCGTTCTGACGCATGCGCTCAAAAAAACTGATTGCCGACGATATGTATTCGACCCCGACCCCCATTAGGGAGGTCAGCGATACGCCGAGCAGATCTGCTATGCTTTCCAGCGTTTCAAGCTTGGGCGGATCGCCTTTTTCGTAGCGATACAATGCCGCCCGTGAAATCCCTATCTTAGCTGCAATCTCTTCCGCGCTGTACTTGCTGCCCAGCCTGAACGCTTTGAGCCTGTGACCAATCTCTTTCGGACTAAGTTCTCCCATTCTGAAAACACTCTCCATTTATAATGATGAGAATCTCATTTACCATCTTTGTAATCAATTGTGTCCTAAAATCTCATTTTTGTGAACATGTTTTTTATTTGTTTTAAAAATGAGATTTGTCTTGACAATAATATCATTTTCACTCCAATCTGAACTCATCAAATACAGTTGCAGCGAAAGACCTGATAAGGATATACAGGTTAGATATGTAACTCCGGTTTGAAAAAAATCCCGAACGCCAGTCGGGACCCCGGAATGCACGGTTTGGTCCGGGATCAATATCTGATGCAGGAAATCAAGCATCACCACACACCACACAGGAGGCTTTAAAGATGAAATTTCTAGGACGCATTGTTATTTGTGCACTTGCTTTGTGCATGGTGGCGGGCGGCGCGGCAGTTGCCGGAGCAGCCAAATACGAAGCCCGTATCGGCCATCTCGAATCTCCGCTGCAGCCCCGCCATCAGGGACTGGAAAAAATAGCCAAACTGGTCAACGAACGTACCGGCGGAGAAGTTGAATTCAAGATTTTCCCCTCTTCACAGCTCGGCAACCAGCGTGAAATGAACGAAGCAGTTCAGATGGGTTCTCTTGAAGGTACAGTATCCCCCGCAGCTTTCCTCGGAGGATTCAACCCCGCAGTCTCCATCATGGACATCCCCTTCCTGCTCCCGGTTGACCGCAAACAGGCCCAGGAACTCCGTCAGGGTCCCTTCGGCAAGGCTCTCCTCAAGACCTTTGATGCTAAAGGGTTCAAGGCAATCGCCACCTGGCCCAACGGACGCAAGAACTTCACCTCCAACAAACCCCTCGCCACCATCGCAGATTACAAAGGTCAGTCCTTCCGCGTAATGGATTCCAAAATCCTGATCGAACAGTTTGCCGCCATCGGTGCTTCCGCCATCGCACTTCCTTTCGGCGAGCTTTACACAGCTCTGCAGAACGGTGTTGTTGACGGCGAAGAAAACCCCCTCGACACCATCCAGCGCATGAAGTTCTACGAAGTTCAGAAATACCTCGTTCTGTCCGAACACGGCGCAATGGAAGACTACATTCTCTTCAACCCCGCATGGTGGGATTCCCTGCCCGAAAAATATCAGAAGATCATTGTTGATACTTTCATGGAAGTAATGCCCAGCGTGGAAGTCAACAAGGAACAGGCCCAGAAAGACGCTCTGGAAGTCATCAGAAAAGCCGGAGTCAAAGTATCCCCCCTTTCCGACTCCGACCGTGCGGAAATGCGTAAGCTGATGTACCCCAAAACCGCTGCCGCTTATGTTGAACGCGCCGGCGACACCGGTAAAGAGCTGCTCAAGCTTTATGAAGAAGAATACGCCAAGATCGTAAAATAAGTTGCATTCATTCGGTGGCGGGAAAACGTCTGTTTTCCCGCCGCTTTTTTCAGGAGTTACAAATGCGAAAGATGCTCGGTTCCCTGCTTGCCGCAATACGAATTATCGAACGGGTACTGGTTATATCCATAAACCTGATCATGGTCGGCCTTTATACTTTCAATGTTCTGGTGAGGGAAATCACCCCTCAATATTCAAGCACTTTCGCATGGATAGATGAAGCTACCAGACTGCTCATGGTCTGGGCGGTTTTCCTTGCCATAGGACTGGCCCTTGAAAGAGGCCGCCAGGTGGCTGTGACCACTCTTTTTGAAAAAATGCCCGACATCCCGCGCAAAGCGGTTAATTTTCTGATCAATATCACCGGAACAGTCTTCAGCTGCTATCTGGTCTGGCTGGGTATAGCCATGGTGAAATTCGTCATGCGCACCGGCCAGCTGAGCCCAACTCTCGGAATGCCGATGTACTGGCTCTATGTAGCCCCCAGCGTGGGTTTTTCCCTGCTGGCACTGCGGTACCTGCTTGAACTCGCAGGAATCAACGACCGCCACACCCGTCCAATCCTCATTGAGACCAAATAGCAAAGGCTGGTAATAAATCATGACTGCTTTAATTATTCTCATTGCTCTGCTGATGCTTGTTTGCGGCTTCGAAATGCTGCTTGTGCTCGGCGTGCCTGCTTTCCTGACCAAATCTTTCCTTTTCCCAAGAATTCCCGATCTTGTGCTTGTTCAAAAGTTGGTCGGCGGAATCAACTTCTCGACCCTGCTGGCCATTCCTTTTTTCATTTTCGCTGCGGAACTCATGGCCTCCGGACAGATTGCCAGAAGGCTCACCGACCTGATCAAATATTTTACCGGTCACAGACTCGGCGGAATAGGCCATACCACCATCGCCGGCTCCATGGCCTTCGGGTCCGTTTCCGGGTCCGCTCCTGCAACCGTAGCCGCCATGGGCAAGCTCATGTACCCGGAACTGCGCAAAACCGGATTCAGCGAAAAATTCAGTCTCGGGCTGATTATTTCAAGCGCTGAAACCGCGCTGCTGATTCCGCCGAGCATTACGCTCATCATTTACGGCTGGATGACCGGGACATCAATTACCGGGCTGTTTATCGGCGGTCTCGGAGTCGGCATTACCCTCGGACTGGCCTTTGCGGCTCTGGTTATATTCGAATCCCTCCGCAAGGGAGTAGGCCGCGGAAAAAAAACCACCACCCCGTTTCTCAAAGTCTTCAAGGACGCCTCGTGGGCCATGGGTCTGCCTGTCATCATTCTGGGAGGCATATACTCCGGACTGTTCACCCCTACTGAAGCAGCCGCAGTATCGGTTGTCTACGCCATAATCATCGAAGCGTTCATGTACCGCAACCTGTCCTTAACCAGACTCATAAACATTACCGAACGGGCTGCAATATCAACCACCATCATTTTCATCCTGCTGGCTATGGGCAGCGTGCTTTCCTATTTTGTAACCCTGGCCCAGGTGCCGGTACTGATCACCAATTTCCTTACTGAAATTGAAGCCGGACCGATCACTTTTCTCATGATCGTCAACGTGGCTTTCTTTCTTGCCGGTATGTTCATCGATCCTAACTCGGCCCTGCTTATTCTGGTTCCGCCGCTCTACCCGGTTGCCCTCTCCATGGGAATCGACCCCATCCATTTCGGCGAAATCGTCTGCCTCAACATCTGCATCGGCATGATCACCCCTCCGTTCGGGCTGGATATATTCGTGGCATCGTCCACGCTTGAAAAACCGGTAATGTCCATCATAAACGGAGTCTGGCCGTTCCTGTTCATCAACATTCTGGTGCTTATTCTGGTTACCTACGTTCCCGGACTCGCAACCTTTCTGCCCGGACTGGTCGCTCCATAAGAGGTTTCCATGCCTGTGAATGTACAAACAAACACATTGACTGGGACCTCCAAGCCGTCCGCCCCTCATCCGGTACCGGTTGCCACACCGAGTCTGGACCACCTTACCGGGGAAGCTGAAAGGCTTTTTGAAAAACTGGCGGAACTTTCGCGCGACAAAACCGGTGTTTCCCGTCCGTCATACGGCAGGACGGAAAGCATTGCCTTTGACATGATCGAAGAATTTGCGCGAACTGAAGGGCTCAAAACCTGCCGGGATGCAGCCGCCAACCTCATCATAGAACTTGGAGAGGATACTGAAAACAACGGCTATGTCCTGACCGGTTCGCATCTGGATTCCGTTCCGCAGGGCGGCAACTATGACGGATCAGCCGGGGTAATTGCCGGACTGCTCTGCCTCGTGGAAATGAAGCGTGCCGGAATCAAACCGGCAATTCCCGTCAAGGTGATTGCCCTGCGCGGTGAAGAAAGTGCCTGGTTCGGGGCCTGTTACCTGGGTTCCAAGGCACTTCTGGGCAAACTGGACGAAACCGAACAGGAACTCACCCAGCGGGATGACGGCAGAACGCTGCGCGAACACATGGCCGAATGCGGTGCTGAAATCGAACGCATATCCGCCGGGGAAAAACTCATCGACACCGGCAGGATCAAAGCCTTTCTGGAGCTGCACATCGAACAGGGTCCGGTTATGGTTGCCCGCAATCTGTCCGTTGCCGCTGTTACCGGCATCCGGGGAAACATCCGCCACCGCCGTATTAAATGTATCGGCGAAGCCGGACATTCCGGGGCCGTACCGCGCTGGCTGCGTCACGATGCAGTATTCGCCGTTTCCGAACTGATCACCCGCATAGACGATCACTGGACCACCATCCTGCAGCACGGGGGGGACCTGGTGGCCACCTGCGGGATACTATCAACCAATCCGCAGAATCACGCCATGTCGCGCATCCCCGGAGAAGTGACTTTCAGCTTCGAGGCCAGAAGCCAGTATGAGCATACACTCGCAGCCATTGAAGCCCTGCTTCACTCCGAGTGCGCCACCATCACCTATGAAAGAAAGGTAAAGTTCGAATTTGACAAACCCGTAAAGACTCCTCCGGCAGTAATGGATGAAAATCTTATTGAACGCATAAACAATGCTTGCATGGACGAAGGCTTGCCTGTAGAAGCAATACCCAGCGGAGCAGGACACGACGCATCTCTCTTTGCAAATGCCGGAGTTCCCACGGGTATGATTTTCGTGCGCAACCGCAACGGTTCCCACAATCCCGAGGAAGAAATGGATATGGAAGACTTCATCAGAGGCACTTCCGTCCTTTACCGCACCATCATGGAGTTCGAATAATGCGTACCGAGATAACCATCATCAGACCCGATGACTGCCATCTCCATCTCAGGGACGGGGAAATGCTTGCCGCAGTACTCCCCGCCAGTGCCCGAATATACGCACGCGCAATTGTCATGCCCAACCTTGTTCCGCCGGTGACAACGGTGAAGCAGGCTGCGGAATACAGCAGACGTATCATCGATGCACGGCCTGAAAGTTCACACTTCGAACCGCTCATGACCTGCTACCTCACCGATTCTACAAATCCGGATGACCTGAAAGCGGCCTATGCTGTCCAAGCCTTTCACGCGGTAAAACTTTTCCCGGCCGGGGCCACGACCAACTCCGACAGCGGCGTTACGGATATCGCAAACGTCTACCCGGTACTGGAAGCCATGCAGGAAATAGGCATGCCCCTTTCCGTGCACGGTGAAGTTGTTGATCCCGATGTGGATGTATTCGACCGCGAGGCCGTTTTCATCGACCGCGTGCTGGAGCCCGTGCGCAGAGATTTCCCGGAACTGAAAATTGTTTTCGAACACCTTACCAGCAAAACAGCAGTGGACTATGTCTTTGAACAGGATGAATATACGGTGGCTACCATAACACCGCACCATCTGGTACTGACCAGAAACGATCTGTTCAAGGGCGGTATGAATCCGTATATGTACTGTCTGCCGGTGGCGAAAACGGCCAAGGACCGCGATGCCGTGCGCCGAGCCGCCGTTTCCGGCAATGAACGGTTTTTCCTCGGCACCGACTCCGCTCCGCATCCGGCAAGGATGAAGGAAAAAGCGGGTGCTGCGGCCGGCATTTTCAATGCGCCGACTTCCATCGGGTACGTGACCCAGATTTTCGAGCAGCTTTCGGCCCTTGATAAACTTGAGGGATTCACCTCCATTTACGGGGCCAGATTTTACGCTCTTCCCCCCAACGGGAGTACAATAACCCTGAAAAAGAGGGAAACACCTGTTGAAATGAATTGGGAGATCAAAGCCGGGCATGATGTCGTAAAGATATTCAAGCCCGATGTATCCCTTTTTTGGGATTTGGTTGATTGATAAAGGCTGAACCGTTATATTCCGGTTCAGCCTTTTTTCCGATAAAAACAACACAAGGAGAAACAATGGTTCCTACCAGCTTTCCGGACAAAGAAACCATCGCTGAGATCACAGCGAAGATGCTCATTGAAGTAAAAGCCGTGCATTTCCGTGCGGACGAGCCCTTCAAGTTCACTTCCGGCTGGGCCAGCCCGGTTTACATTGACTGCCGCAAACTCATATCATTCCCCCGTGTCCGCCAGACCCTGATGGATTTCGGTGCATCAATAATCCTGCGCGATGTAGGATTCGAATCCATCGACTGCGTGGCCGGCGGTGAAACCGCAGGTATTCCCTTCGCAGCATGGCTCTCCGACCGCCTGATGCTGCCCATGCAGTACGTTCGCAAAAAACCCAAAGGATTCGGCCGCGACGCACAGATCGAAGGTGATTTCAAGGAAGGGGCAAAAGTCCTGCTCGTTGAAGACCTCACCACCGATGGACGCAGCAAAATCAACTTCGCCCAGGCACTGCGCAGAGCCGGTGCGGAAGTAACCCACACCTTTGTTCTCTTCCACTACGGCATCTTCCCCAAAACCAAGGAAGTTCTTGCCGAGGCCGGACTTGAAATGCTCTCCCTGGCAACATGGTGGGATATCCTCAATGTTGCCAAAAAGGAAAAATACTTCGACACCAAATCCCTTGAAGAAGTTGAAAAATTCCTCAACAATCCCGTAGAATGGTCCGCCGCACACGGCGGGGTTTCCACTTATCCTGAATAAGACTTCAAACCGGATATTCAGTAACAGAAGGCCTTCGGCGATACTGCCGGAGGCCTTAACATTTTTGATGCGCTTCGCGCTTTTGATAATTTGATTTCGTCTCCGACGGCCAAAGGCCCATTAGCCCTTAGGCGAGAAGTCTTCTTCGAGTCTTAGGGATATGGAGAGCAGAGATGGATAATCCCCTTTGGAAACCCTAATAGTTTCAGTTTATTACCTTGAACGTAATTACTTTGATCGAAAATTTTATCAGAGTAAAAAAATAGCCGCGTTTCTAATAAGTTGATTTATGTGATGAAACCATCCCTCAACGGCCCTCATTTAATTCAGATATCAATTTCAAAGCATGCACTGTCCCCGGGACGCCTGTAGACAAAGCATTGCGATTCATCAAGTCCTAATTTTTCGTGAATCCCTTCCAGCCACTGGGTTCTCCCGAAAGCATGGGTCGGCACAAAGACCTGCGGCCTGACCGCGTCAACAAACTGCGGCCCTCCGGCCAGATTTTCAAGTCTCCTGTCCACGTTGGAGAATGTCACCTGAGGATTTTTCGAAGCAACCCTGCTAACCGCTGCCCGAAAAAATTTCCGTGTAAAATTGCGTTCGGCAAAAGAAGAATTCTCCCAATCCCAGCTTGCCAGGTCTCCACCGTTGTACACCTGCAATCTCTCGGGAGTGCGTAAAAGATATGCCACACCCAGATCGTTGGAAAGCATGGTTTCAATCTTCATTCCCTGGAATTCGTACTTCTCGTCCGGCTCTACAATCAGAGTATCGCCGGTTATCATTTCCGGAAACATATCTTCGATGTCATCTGAAACAACAGACCTCAAAGATGCGGCGTCACTGCAGATTTCAGCATAATCCGGCGCAAAATGATCTATATGGCTGTGCGTAAAAAAAATGGTCGTATCACGCCCGGACACGGCGTTGCGTAACGCTTCTGCGGCCTTTGATGGCCGATACTTTTCTGCGGGGACATCAAACACGTAGCTTGAGCTTCCAACATCAAGCACAAAGCAATTATGGAAAATATAGGTAATCTTTATCCACATCGTGCTCACATCTTTCCGGTCTCTTCCAGATATTCCCTGCTCACGGGAAAATAAACATGCCCCCATGAGTTGAGATGCCCGGCCAGAAACTCGGCATCCGGACCGGAACCGCAAAAGAGGTCCACGCGGGTACCCTTGATGGCCCCGCCCCGGTCCTGAGCCATCACAATCCTGGCCGAGGCTTCCTTGGTATCCTGCCCCTGCACCGGCAGCCGTACGGTCAGCAGCCCAAGTGAACCGTGCGGAATGACCTTGGTATCCGTGGCAATGCTCGCCATGGGAGTAAGAGGTGATCCCATGGAACCGAACGGACCTTCATCATCCAGCCGGAAAAAAACATAACTGGGATTGGTTACCAGCAGTTTCTCGACCAGTTGCGGGTTCTCTTTGAAAAAGGTCCTTATCTTCTGCATGCTCATACCCTCTTTGGGCAGCAGGCCGCGCTGGATAAGCTCCTTGCCGAGCGAAACATACTTCAACCCGTTTTTACCGGCATAAAGAACATGTTTCACGCTTCCGTCCGGAAGCACAAGCCTGCCGGACCCCTGAACCTGCAACATGAAAATATCCACCCGGTCCTTAACCCAGGCCACTTCAAGCCCCTGCCCCTGCAAAGCTCCATCAAAATCTATTTTCTCGCGATCATAATAGGGAACAGGCTCGCCGTCCTCAATCCTGTAAAGGAGTGTCTGCCCCTTCCAGCGATGATGAAATTTGCCAAGATCCATTTTTTTCAGATCGGACGGCAGACTGTACAGCGGATAAGGATAATCCGGGTCAGGGGTTAATGAAGCTTCAAGATATGGTTCATAATATCCGGTAAGCAATGTACGCGGAACCAGTTCATACCAGACGAATTTATCTTCAAGCAGTTCCGGAGAATCGTCCAGATGGGGCAGGATTTGCAGAAATTCCTCATTTGTACGGCGAAGCATTTCCCAGGTGATTGTCATTGCTCCGTATCTGGCGGCAACACTATTTCCGTTTCTTCTGGAAAGGTATTTAAGATTCTGCTCAACTCCGCTTTTCAGACTCATCCACGAAAAAGACGGTCCGCTTTGAGTATAAAGCCTGTTGACCAGACCCTGAACCTGAGCTCTGTCGATTTTTACATAGCCTTTTCCCGGCAAAGCCGTCGGAACCGTTCTTGTGGAGCACCCGGCCAGAGAAAAAGCAACAACTACAATTAAATATAATAGTTTTTTCAGCGTATTTTCAGCAAAAAACATAGCAACAGGCTCCCAATATACTATTCCAGGCACTGGCATAATTCCCGGAAGTAACATATACACACAGGGTATACTAAAAAAATCAGTATACGGTCCTTTGAATTTAAGACAAAAAACATAACATAACAGAGTTGATTATGCGGTTCTGCACAATATTCATCACATTTGCACTCTGCCTGCTGGCAAACGTTTCCATAGCTTCCGCCAGGTGGGACATGGTACTGCTGACCACTTCCGGACTCAACGGGCAACTGCTTCCCGCCCGCGAGAAAAAGGAAAACAACGGCATGGTACGGACTTTCGGAGGATTTGCAAGGATTGAGTCCGTATTGGATTTATACAGAACCAAGTATCCCGGATGTTGCCTTACAGTGGCAACGGGGGATGATCTTATGGGTGAATCCCTGACCAATGAGCAGGGAAAAACTGTATTCGGAACGATGAACCGGATGGGATTCGATGCCTCGACTCTCGGTAACCACGAATTCGACAGAGGAACCAATTTTCTGATCAAGTGCCTTAAAAACAAGAAGTTCCCGACAATCGTCAGCAACATTGAGGTAGCAAAGGGAAATCCTCTTGGAAAATACATAATGCCTTACACCGTCATGAAGGTTAATTATCTCAATGTCGGCATCATGGGCATGATTCTTCCAAGCATAAACATGATTTCCAATCCCGGACCCGGAATTTCCATAAAGACCGATCTGATTGAAACCGCCAGAAAAACGGCAGAAAAACTGAAAGAAAGTGGAGCCGATGTAATTGTTCTGCTCAGCCACCTCACTCTTGAAGACCAGAAAAAAATCCTGGAGCAGGTTCCTGAAATTGATATTATCTGCGGCGGACAAAGCCACAAGGACATCCTGCCTGGTCAGGAAATCATTGCCCGGGATGCCCTTACTCCGGGACTCATGGTCCAGTGCGGAAATCAGGGACGATATGTCGGTGTGCTTAAAGTCAGAATCAAGGACGGCACAATTACCAAACATGAATGGACAATGATCCCCGTAAGCGACCAGACAAAAGCCGATCCTAAAATTCTGGATTATATCACGTCACAGGTAGGAGACAGTGATGCCGATGAAACTATAGCTGTCAGTTCTGTCCCGCTGGACACCCGTGTAGGGCTCATCCGTACACGTGAAGCTCCCATAGGAATGCTGGTCAGTTCCATCATGCAAAAAAGATTCAAGACGGATATCGCATTCCAGAACAGCGGGGGAATCCGTGGGGATAAACTGATTCCTGCCGGAAAAATACCCGGCCTTGAAATCAACAGGATGTTTCCCTTCGGCAACACCATAACCATACTCAAAATTACCGGCAAAGAGCTGAAGCAGGTACTTGAAAGATCAGTTTACAAGCTGCCTGATCCCTCGGGTGCTTTCCTGCAGATATCAGGAGTGCGCTATACTCTTGATCTCTCAGGCACACCTCAGGAGCTTGAAATAAACGCCATCGGTAAACCGGTCAGGGTCAAAACCCCCGGAAGCAGGGTTTCCAAGATCCGGGTTATGGACATAACCGGAACCTACCGCCCCATACGGGAAAAAGACAAATATTCAGTCACCACAAACTCCTTTCTCGCAAAAGGTGGTGACGGCTATATCATGCTGAAAGATGCTCCCGGCAAAGTCGAAACGTTTATAAGGGTACGAGACGTAATCAAATTCGGACTGCTTGACATGAACAGGATAAAAATCAGGAATACACCGGTAATGTTCAATAAGCAGGGAATGCCGTATTACAACTGAGTAATTCTTTAGATACATCAGCGGGCAATCCGGCCTGTTTGAAAACATGAACAAAATAGCGATTGCCCTCCCCGGAATCTCTTGATATCGATTCGGCCATGAAGCAGGAAAATTTCATAAACCCTTTCAGTATTGTCCTTTTTGAACCGGAGATACCGCCGAATACAGGCAACATCGCCAGATTGTGCGCAGGAACGGACACTCCGCTGCACCTCATAGAGCCGCTTGGTTTCTCCATTTCGGACAAGCATCTGAAGAGGGCCGGGCTTGACTACTGGCCGAGCGTAAAGCTTTCCGTATGGAAGAACTGGCAGGAGTTTAAAGACAATGTGCACCCGCAAAGACTGGTAACCACCAGCGCCAAACGAGGCACCCCGCTCTTCGACTTTACTTTTCTACCCGGTGATCACATTGTACTCGGTCCGGAGACAAGGGGGCTGCCCGGCTGGATGTTTGAGGAATTCAAGCATGCGGTAAACATTCCCATCACCCGAAACGTACGCAGCCTTAACCTTTCCACCTCTGCCGGAATCGTCCTCTACCAGGCCCTTTCGTGCCTGGATACAGACGTCAACTTCAGATAACGCATTACGATCAACAACCACCTGAAGGCAAACAATCAAATATTCTTCAACCATTAAAGCAAGTTGAACAACACCTCCCCACATTCTTGCATAACAATGCGCCTAGGGGTATATTTAGCACATCTAATTTATTCTGGAGATTTTATGAGACTTCTTGTTACAGGCGGATGCGGATTTATAGGAACAAATTTCATTCTCCTGATGAAAGAAAGGCATCCGGATTGGAAAATTTTCAATCTCGACAAGCTTACCTATGCCGGAAACCGCAAAAATCTGCTCAAACTGGAGCAGGACGAGAATTCCGGCTACACTTTCCTGCATGGAGACATAGGTGACCGGGAGTTTGTCACTGCGGTCCTTCACGACCATAAAATCGATGCAATAGTTAATTTTGCCGCAGAATCGCATGTAGACCGCTCCATAAACGATCCTGCGCCCTTTCTCAGTACCAACATAATGGGAACGCAGAACCTGATGGAGTGCGCCAGACAGGCAGGTACGGAAAAATTCGTCCATGTCTCCACGGATGAAGTTTACGGCAGCCTCGGACCTGATGAGCCGGCCTTCAGCGAAAAAAATCCGCTGCAACCGAACAGTCCCTACTCCGCATCCAAGGCAGGAGCGGACCTCATGGCCAGAGCCTACTTCGAAACATACGGATTCCCGGTATCAATCACCAGATGTTCCAACAACTACGGGCCCTACCAATTTCCTGAAAAACTCATCCCCCTCATGTTTCTCAAGGCTACAGCCGGAGAAAAGCTCCCTGTTTACGGGGACGGATCAAACATCCGGGACTGGATATACGTTGATGACCACTGCACCGGGGTTGAACTTACCCTGCTCAAAGGCAGGCCCGGACAGGTATATAATTTCGGTGGAGCTGCGGAAAAGACCAATCTGGAACTTATCCGCGAAATGCTCCACCTCCTGAATCGTGACGAAAGCCTCATCAGCTATGTAAAGGACAGGCCCGGGCACGACAAACGCTATGCCATGGATTTTAAACTGGCGGAAAAAGAACTCGGTTTTACCCCGAAGACATCGTTCCGGCAGGGTATCGGCAAAACCATAGAATGGTACACTGCCAACAGGGAATGGCTGGAAGACGTACGCAGTGGCGCCTACCGGGAATTCATGGAAAATTGGTACGGAGAACGAAAGTGATTGAACTTACAGGCAAGAAAGCGGTTATCCTTGGCGGCAGAACAGGTCTGGTAGGCCAAACCCTGACTGAAAAGCTAAAAAAAAACAATTTGATAACGATACCCCTTTCCCGCTCCGATTTTGATCCTCTGGACGAAGAAAGCATGCAGGCCCTGCTTGAACGCGAGGAACCGGATTTCATTTTCAATACCATTGCCTACACCATGGTGGATCAGGCCGAAGAAGAAGAAAACAGAGCCCACCTGCTGAACACCACACTCCCGGTTTCCCTTGGACGACTGGCTAAAAAATTCGGATGCAAGCTGATACATTTCAGTACGGATTTCGTTTACGACGGCAAGAAGGATTCTCCATACGTTGAAACCGATGCTACCAACCCCCAGTCAGTATACGGCGAGACCAAGCTGGACGGAGATGAAAAACTTCTCCAGTCAGGATACCCTGATATCCTCATCATAAGAACAGCCTGGCTGTTCGGCCCCCACAAGACAAATTTCGTTAAAAAAATAATCGGATACGCCAAGGAACGAGAATTTCTTTCCGTAGTGCATGATCAGAAAGGATCGCCGACCTACACTCCCGACCTTGCAGACTACACGATTGAATTATTGCGCCACGAGGCCACCGGAATATTCAATGTGGTGAATTCCGGAAAAGCCTCCTGGTGCGAACTGGCTGCAGAAGCAATCAACTGCTCAGCCATCAACTGCCGGATAGATGCCGTGCCCAGCAGCTCATACCCGACACAGGCAAAGAGACCGCCCTACTCTGTTCTGGACACTTCCAAATTCACGGAAATGACCGGAATAACTCCGCGCCCGTGGGTACAGGCATTAAGGGACTACATCTACAACCATATTGGCAATATCCAGAAAGATTAACCGATTTCCGGCTCCCGCCTGACCGGCCGCAAACACATGTGCCTTTCGGACTGAGCAAAACGTTCAGCCCCGGTCTGTGCGTATTTACGGACTTTTCGGACATGGGCCGGAAAACCAACCCGACACTGAATAATGAAAAAGATATCCCCGGAACTTCTACGGGATTCAATCCAGCTTGCAATGACTGCGTTCTGCATCTGGATCGGATACCGTTTTTACCTGTTCTACGAATTCATGACCGGACACTCTTCTGTGCCGGTAAGCAAACCCGGAGCGGTAGAAGGATTTCTGCCCATAAGCGCTCTGCTTTCACTCAAAAAACTCATTACTCAGGGAGTATTTGACGAGGTTCACCCCGCGGGGCTGACCATCTTCATAGCCGTAATGGTTATGTCCCTGATCATGCGCAAAGGATTCTGCGGCTATCTCTGCCCGGTAGGATTCATTCACAACCTGCTGAACAAAATAGGCCGTAAGATCGGCAAGACACTCAGGATAACAGGAAAACTGGAAAAGGCTCTGCTGATCCCCAAATATATCGGCATGACCTTTTTTGTTTACGCAGTCTTCGTAAAAATGGGAGGACGCACCCTCGAAGCATTCCTGCACTCGCCTTACAACTTTACAGCCGAAGCCAAAATGATGCTGTTCTTTTCCCACCCGACAGCCGTCTCCGGCCTGATCATCGGGGCGCTGCTGCTTCTGGGAATTTTCATTCCCTACTTCTGGTGCCGCTTCATGTGTCCATACGGAGCATTGCTCGGAGTTATCGCCAAGATCTCACCGGTCGCAATCACCAGAGACCGGGAAAGCTGCATCGGATGCGGAAAATGCTCTAAAGTGTGTCCCGGCGGGATAGATGTCGAATCGCAGAACACTGTGAATTCCGCCGAGTGCATCGGCTGCACTCAGTGCATAAATGCATGCCTGGTAAACGGATGCCTGACTGTCACTGACCGCCTCAGCAAAATGAAGCTGCCCTGGTACATAATCGGTCTCGGTTGTCTGGGAATACTGTTGATCTACTACATTGCGGCAAGGACAACCGGCCACTGGGACTCTCCGTATCCTATAGAAATGCTGCGGAAATATTACATGCAGCTTTAGGATCAGAATCAACTGAGATAAAATAATTAAGCCCGGCAGAAAGACTCTGCCGGGCTTAATCGTTGTTGCAATCTCAATAAAGAAACGTCTAGACCTTGGCAGCCTGGAGTTCTTCAATGGAGTAATCCCAGATGGTGTTGTGGGGCTCAAGCTTTTCTTCGCTGAAGAAACGGGGAAGCTGGTCGTCCTTCTTGGTGAATCCGGCTTTGGCGTTGAAATCAAGTTCATCCTTGAGTGCGTTAACGCCCATGGCGATGAAGTCGTCTGCGGTGAAGTCGATTCCGTGAGCAGCGGAAACGAGGTCGCACATGCACTGAACTGCATCAGGAGTATCAAGAACGGCAAATGCCACGAAGAGGCAGAGTCCAAGAGAATCGATGGCTGCAGTAGCAATCTGGAGGTTCTTGGAGAGTTCGACCTGTCCTTCCTTGGAAAGAGGATCGACATCACCACCGACCTTGAGGATGTTGGTGGCTACTGCGTAACCAGCGGTATGGTCACCACCCATCGGGGTAGTTGCGTAGGTAACGCCGACACCCTTTACGGAACGGGGATCGTAAGCAGGCAGGCTCTGGCCTTTTACAGTGGGGATACGATCAACACCGAAGGCACGTCCGGCCATTTCGGTACCGTTACCCATAATGCGGCCCATGGGATCGGAAGAACCGATCTTCTTGAGCAGTTCGATGGCACCCTTGCTGTCGCCCCATTCGAGACCGCCGCCATCCATTACAACGGCCATGGTGGTGCCCATTTCAATGGTATCCACACCCTTTTCGTCACAAATGCGGTCCATGGTGGCGATATCATCGATATCGTTGATCAGGCAGTTTGCACCGAAACCCCATACGGTTTCATACTCGAAACCGGAGGTCAGGTAATTACCGTCCTTATCGTTGTAACGCTGGGAGCACTGGATTACGCAGCCGGTATGGCAGCCTTCCTTGGTCTTACCGTTACGGGATTCGATGACTTCAGCAATCTTTTCACCGGAGATGTCGGCTACCTTGTCAAACCGACCGCCACGGAAGTTCTTGGTGGGAAGAGCACCGGCTTCGTTGATGATGTTAACAAGAATGGCGGTACCGAATCCGGGCAGACCCTGACTGGTGACAGGATGACCCATAAGGATTTCCGTCCAGCGCTTGCGGGCTGCCTTGAACTTTTCAGGATCGGCAGGCTGCATGCGTCCCTTTGCAGCGGGATCAAGCACAACGGCCTTGACCTTCTTGGAACCCATAACAGCACCAAGGCCACCGCGACCTGCGGAACGGGCCGGGTTCAGATGCGGATCTGAAAATTGAATGGTGGAGGCAGAGAGGCACTGCTCACCGGCGGGACCGGCCAGAGCGGTTACAACCTTGTCTCCGTAAATCTTTTTGAGTTCTTCATGTGCAGGATAGTTATCCATCCCGACAATGGGAGTAGCGTCCTTGAACTCAACTCTGTCGGCGTAGATTTCAACAATTGAAAAACCGGCGCCTTCTTCAGGCTTGTCCTCGAAAACAATGGCGTGAATGTCCAGACGGGGCATCGTCTGAGCAAATTGTCCACCGGAGTTACTTTCCTTGATACCACCGGTAAGAGGAGACTTGGCACCGCATGAAAGCCTGCCGGAGTTGGACGCACCGGAACCTCCCAGAACACCGGTTGACCAGACAAGCTTGTTGGAAGCGGAAAGAGGATGACAGTCGGCAGGTACTTCCTTGTTTACCAGACGGGAAGTAAATGCGCGGCCGCCGAGACCTGCGTATTCACCAAGTTCTTCAAACTTAAACTCTTTCGTACGAGTATTAATTCTAAGGATTCTGGGCATCTGACCCTCCATGAATTTAAAAATTGAAAAAACCAACCTTCGATTCGCAATTAAAGTAAGTTTGTTAATAAGTGAGATAAATATAGTCACTGAATAAAAATTGTCAAAGAATTTAAATTATATCCCTGAAAGCACATAACTAATTTAATTATATCTTTTAAGACATATTAAAAAATCACATTGTACTTTCACACAAATATCACCGCATTACAGTAGCTGACAACTGAGTACATCAATATATATGCTCATCACTGCATAAAATAATTATTTTTTCAACCAGAAAAGCACAAATTAAAAACAATATATTTTATTACAACATACAAAACACAATATTCGGCGCCTATCGCTGTAAATCAAATTCTGCCAGCATCAGGATCAAAATATTATTTGGTAGAACACCTCTACCCAGAAGCTTCGCATGCAAAACATCCTAAACGAATAAAATCGCGGTTGCTTCATGGACTGATCAATACTAATGAAACTGAAATCAATTACATGATTTCCTTACGACCGCCGAGTAATGTTACTTTGTCCATTTAATATTTTCTGTGTTATGGTATGTATATGAAACGCGTTTATCCGGATAAAAACTTCTGTATGGGGTGCAGGTTATGCGAACTGGCCTGTCTTACATCCCACAGCGGACACGGTGATCTTGCGACCGCTTATATTAATGATAGGCCGGCCGGCTTGAGTCCCCGCAGAAAAGTTGTTGAAAACGGGGAAGAATGCGTGTCCATAGGCTGCAGACATTGCGATGAGCCCCTCTGTATATCTGCATGTATTTCAGGAGCACTGATAAAAAACGCTGAAACAGGGATAACTGTCTACGAACCCTCCCTATGCGTCGGCTGCTGGGCCTGCGTCATGGCCTGCCCGTACGGGGCCGTCAGACGCAACAACCTGGAAAACACCATCATAAAATGCGATCTCTGCACCGGGCGAGAAAACGGACCGGCCTGCGTTGAAGCCTGCCCCAATAAAGCCCTGAGATACGAGGAGCGTTAATTTTATGAAGTACGTCATAATAGGAAACGGAGTTGCTTCGCTGGGCGCCATTGACGGCATACGGAAACACGACAAGGACGGAACAATCACCGTAATCGGGATTGAAAATACCGCAGCCTACGGCAAACCGCTCACCTCTTACCTGCTTGCGGGAAGAATCAATCCGGAAAGGCTGTCCACCCGTTCGGAAGACTACTACGAAGGGAAACAGGTTACACTCCGCCTCGGGACAACAGTTTCCGACATTGATGTACATTCAAGGCTGGTCTCAACAACTGCCGGTGAACAGATTTTTTATGACAAGTTGCTCATTGCAACCGGCGGCACCCCTTATACTCCTAAAATAAAAGGCATGACCGGAGCTGATGTATACAATTTTACGGCGGCAAAAGACGCTTTCGCCCTGATGGCGGTGCTGAAAACCCTGAAAAAAGCGGTGGTGATAGGCGGCGGACTTATCGGGTTAAAGGCTGCGGAAAGCATGTACGCCAGAGGAGTGGAGGTTACTGTGGTGGAGGAATCCGATCGCATTCTCCAACTGACCTACGATGAAAAGGCAGCCGGAATCATCTCCGAACGGGCTGAAGCTGCCGGAATGGTCCTACGCTGCGGATCACTCGCCAAAGAAATTATCCGCGACAACAACGGGTCATTGCGGGGAGTCCTTTTGAACGACAAGTCATTCCTTGCATGCGATGCGGTGGTTGTTGCCATCGGCGTTCTTTCCAATACATCCCTGGCCGAATCCGCAGGACTGGATGTGGACAACGGCATAGTGGTCGACGATTACATGAAGACCAGCCGAAACAACATCTTTGCAGCCGGAGACGTGGCGCAGGCCCGCGATATTGTTTTCGACAAGAATATGGTTGTGCCCTTATGGTCCAATGCATACACACAGGGCTACTATGCAGGCAAGAACATGGCCGGCCACGAATCCGAATATCCCGGATCCATGTCCATGAGTTCTATCAGCTTTTTCGGCCTGCCGACCATATCCGTAGGCGAAGTCAACCATACCGAAGATGAACAGGATTACGAATCCTACATTTTTTTCGATGAAACAAAGCAGAGCTACCGCAAACTGGTTTTCAAAGGCAACCGGCTTGTGGGATATATTCTGGTCGGCGATATCGACTATGCCGGAATGTATACTTCATTCATCAAATTCGAATTCAAGGTAGACAGCTACACCAGACAAAGACTTAGCGAAGGGGAACCTAACGCCCTGATGTGGCCGGACGACTTCTTCAACAAAGCCTGGAATCCGGACTGATTTCCCGGCAGCAACATGCAAGAGAAATGATATTGCCGGTTTTCGGCGAATTGATGCGGAAGTTGTTGCCTACTCAATCGGTTTGCTGGTAAGTAAACGCTGTTTGCCAACGGCAAAACAGCGTTACGGCAATGTTTTTTACGCTTAATCCCGGAAAAAACCGGCCAAAACGAGAAAAAGCTTTACACTGTACCTAGAACCAAATACGCAAATGCCATGCCTGACGGTATGCCCGATGCGTTTCCGGCCCGATTCGTCCGAGGTAGACATTGCATCCGGGTTACCGTTTGCAATAAGGTTCTGTGTGCTTGGGGACAGCCTCTTTACAGTAAAAACCGGAACTCACAGGCACAACGGTTTTGCCTGCCGTAAAATTTTCTGATAAAGGCAAAAGGCTTTTCAACATTACAGGGAATAAAACCTGTTAGAAAGTTGGTTTTAATGAAGTCTTAAGGCTTACGAGCATATCTCGTCTGTCTCAAGGCAAAGCGGAAAATAAGGCTCAAATCTTTGTTTTACGCTCTTATCCAGAGGAAATCGGTGCGGAGTACAGCAGGCGGATATCCGTTTTACTAAGGAATTCCGAAGTACAGCACCGTCCGTGCGGGAATACGTATGTTTCCGTTTTATAGGCGGATTGTTTTATTCGTACACAGTCTTTTCAGGAGGACATAATGTTTTTTGCAGATATCGCCCATGCGATGGGTGCAGCCGGACAGCAGGGACAGGCTGGTCCCGCAGGAGCACTCGGTTCTTTTCTCCCCCTCATTCTCATGTTTGCAATTTTCTATTTTCTGCTCATCAGACCGCAGCAGAAGAAAGCCAAAGAGCATAAAGCAATGCTGGAAGGCATCCAGAGAGGAGACCGCATCCTGACCGCCGGAGGACTTTTCGGCAGAGTTATGGGCGTGGACGGGGATGAACTCACTGTCGAACTCGCTGAAGGTTTGCAGGTCAAGGTTGAAAGATCCTACGTAGCCGGCCTTGCCAACCCCGCCAAGAAAGCTGATAAGAAAGAAGCAAAAAAAGACAAATAAGTCTTTTGTAGTGAAGCCTTACAAGGCAAGTCACTTTCCGGCCCGGTCCGGGGGTGCTTGCCTTTTTGGTGTTTTTAGTAACCTATCCTATTTCTAATTATTTAAGGGAGAGGAGATGAACGGGAGTCTTCGTTGGAAAATTGTCCTGACCCTGCTTGTTGTCGTGTTTGGAGTTGCCTACCTCCTTCCTTCACTGCCTGCGGTTCAGAAATCAGATCTGGCTCGCCTTCTGCCTGAGGATAAAATCAGCCTCGGGCTCGACCTCAAGGGTGGAATACACCTCACTCTGGGCGTTGACATGGAAAAGGCCATGGAAAACAACCTTTCGCGCATGGGCGACGACCTGAGAGCCATTGCCAGGGAGGACAGCATTATCGTCCTCAAACCCAAAGTGATCAGCGGCGAGCGCATTGAAGCCGTGCTTCTCAAGCAGGATCAGAAAGAAGCTTTTGAAAAACTGGTCAAAAAAAGCTTCAGCAACCTCAATATCATCAGCACATCAGTAAAACCGGACGGTAAAGTCACTTATATTTTCGCTCCCAGTCCGGAATACAAAAAGTACCTGACCAAACTGACCATGGACCAGGCCATCAAGACGATCCGCAACCGCATCGACCAGTTCGGTGTGGCCGAACCGGATATCCGCAAACAGCAGGGCAACAGAATACTGGTTCAGCTGCCCGGCATGCAGGATCCCGAACGGGCCATCAAGATCATCGGCAAAACCGCTCACCTTGAGTTCAAGCTCGTTGATACAGATGCCGATCTGGAAAAAGCCCAGAAAGGTATACTTGCTCCCGGACGCGAGCTTACTGTCATCAGGCACAGAATGCCTGACGGCTCCTACATTGAAAAACCGATTGTCCTCAGAAAGGACGCCATGCTCACCGGTGAATACATCACCGATGCGCAGACTCGGTTTGACCAGTTCAACAAACCTTACGTAACCCTGAACTTCAACACCAGAGGCGCAAGGATATTCGAACGGGTAACCGGGGAAAACATCAAGAAACAGATGGCTATCGTTCTTGACGGAAAGGTTTATTCCGCTCCGACAATTCAGGATAAAATCGCCGGCGGCAGAGCCTCCATCACCGGCAGCTACTCCACTGACGAAGCTCACGATCTGGCAATTGTCCTGCGTGCAGGCTCCCTGCCTGCTCCGGTAAAAATCCTTGAGCAGCGCACAGTCGGTCCTTCCCTCGGACAGGAATCCATCGACAAGGGCATAACCGCCGCCATCGTCGGCAGTATCGCCATTCTCCTGTTCATGCTGGTCTATTACGGATTTGCCGGATTTGTTGCAGACGTTGTGCTCGTCCTCAACATCCTGCTGATCCTCGCCGGTCTGGCCCTTTTCGGCGCGACACTGACCCTTCCGGGTATCGCCGGTATCATCCTGACCATCGGTATGGCGGTTGACGCGAACGTAATCATTTTTGAGCGCATTCGTGAAGAACTCAGACGAGGACTGACCGCTAAGGCGGCAATCACCGAAGGATACAACAGGGCTACCCTGACCATTCTGGATGCCAACATCACCACCGTGATCGCGGCCATCATCCTTTACCAGTTCGGCACCGGACCTGTTCGCGGTTTTGCGGTTACCCTGACTCTGGGTATCATAACCTCCATGTTTACCGCCATCTTCGTAAGCCGCATCTTGTTTGATATTTACACCTCCAAGCGTGCAGCAGATGCACCGCTGAGCATTTAAGGAGAGTGACAATGGGATTGCAGATAATCAAACCTGATACCAAAATCGATTTTATCGGATTCAGGCGCAAAGCCTTCATTATCTCCGCCGTACTTATACTGCTCGGCGTGGTCTCCCTCGTTATGAAAGGCGGCCCGAAATACGGCATCGACTTTGCCGGCGGTATTGTGGTGCAGGTCAAATTCGATAAACAGATCGACGTCAAGGAAGTCAAAAGCGCCCTGAAAGGCAGCAACCTCCCCGGACTGGTTGTCCAGAGCTTCGGCCATGCCGATGATCGGGAAATGCTGCTCAGGACCTCTTCTTCCGACATAAGTTCCTCAGAAGTACGCAAAAGCATTTCAGACGATTTCACTGCCAACCTAAAAGGGACCGGCTTTGAAATTCAGCGTCTGGAAATGGTCGGCCCCAAAGTCGGAGCAGACCTCAGAACAAAAGCCCTTGAAGCCCTGTACTACGCAGTGCTGCTCATTGCCATCTACATCTCCGGCCGTTTCGAGCACCGCTGGTTTGCAGCGGCAATCATGGCCGCAGCTCTGTTTGGCGGAATCTCCGCGCTGCAACTGCTCGGACTTTCCACCGGAGTTCTTATCTTCGGCGCTCTGTTCATCACCCTTGGGCTATGCTGGTACTTGAAACTGAATTATGCGCTGGGGGCCATTGTGGCACTCATTCACGACGTATTGATAACAGTCGGTGTATTCTCAATGTTGGGTAAGGAATTCGACCTGACCATCATTGCGGCACTGCTGACCATTATCGGTTACTCGCTCAACGATACCATTATCGTTTTTGACCGCATTCGTGAAAACCTCAACGCCAAAATCAGCGACTCTCTTGCTGAAACCATCAACATCAGTGTCAACCAGACTCTGAGCAGAACCATCCTGACTTCCGGCACCACCCTGCTGGTTGTTGCGGCCCTGTTCGCTCTGGGCGGCGGTGTCATTCACGACTTCGCCCTTGCCCTGCTTGTCGGTGTCGGTGTCGGTACCTATTCATCCATCTTTGTAGCCAGCCCGATCCTTCTCGGTTTCGGTGCAGGCAACATCAAGGAAGATGACAGCACTGAAGGCGCCGAAGCAGCTTAATAAAATCTGCCTTGATAATCTGAAAGCGGAAACGGTTTCATTACCGTTTCCGCTTTTTTGTTATAGTTATTGCCTGAGCTCAGCAAAACTTTCAATGCAAGTGGTGACTTTCAATGCAGCCCTCTTCAACTACCAGGGCTGACAGCAGCTGATTTTGTTTCTCAAAAGCGCGAAGCGCATCAAGTCCTGTCTCTTTACGGAGTTAAGTTAAAAAACATTGTCGGGCATCCCGGCTAAACAAAATATGCCCCGTAGACAAGAACCGTCCAGACTACCAGAAATCCGCATAGTGAAGATCTGACATACAGATTCCCGGTCAGCGGTCTGATTCCGTCCGCCGCAAGAATTCCATAGCAGGGAAGAAGACCGAGGGAGTAACTGCCCTTTGCTGTACTGTAAACCGGCAGATTGAGGTACAGGTAGGTTATGGCCGTAAAATAGACCACGATGCAGGCTGTGATAAACATACGGCCGTTAAACACAGACCGGACCGGGGTCCGGAAAGTTCTGGCAATACCGACAAGAATTAACACAGAAGGAATCAGAGCCAGCAGTGCGGCTGAGGTCATCAGGTCATCATTCCATGGTGGCCTGCTTGCGAACCGGCTTACGCCGCTGAGGTTGCCGTCCAGCCAGATGGTTGAATACAGCCCGTCCCAGACTCCGTTTACAGTTGAGTATACCGGCTTGAAAACGGAACTGCCGAAAGTGCAGAAATGTTCCCACACCCGGTAGCCGTGATCCTGCCACCAGCCGATCTCCCTGATTCTGTCCCATCCGCCGATGAAAGGTTTTCCGTAATTCATCCAGTTACGCAGATAGTACCAGCCGCCGGTAACGGCCGTTACAACAAGTGCGCACCCTGTTCCTGCGAACGGATTGAACCGTGCCGAATGTTGCTCATCCTCCTCTTCTCCGTGAAGCGCAAGCAGGATAAAAAAGACCATGAGAGGAATAAGCAGCGATGCCGTTGCTTTGCTTAACACCGCACACCCTGCAAAAAATCCTAGCAGGAGGTACTGCTTTAATCCCCTCCGGTCTTCGCGCAGAACAATTGTCAGGGTCATAAAAATCGCCAGCGCGGAGAAAACCGCCGCAAAAGACTCATTGCCCCAGAACTGAGCCATAACGAAATTCATGGGCATGAATCCGCCGATGACTGTAGCTGTAATTCTTGCCAAAGCATCATCTGGGAAGACAAGTTCCGAACAGCGGTAGGTAATTTCGATCATTATTCCGCCGCAGACAAGCGGTATAAACCGCAACCAGTACAGCGCCGTGGTTGTATCGGTGAAAAACAGCAGAATCTTATAAAATATTGCTGAAACAATGTAATACAGGGGCGGCTGGAACATCTGCCAGCCCTCAAGCGGACTGGGAAGTTTCAAGTTTTGCGCAACGTATTCAATATATTTGAAGTGCCCGGTGGAATCCATTCCGAGCTTCAAAGGCAGGTCGTGAAAATTGTTGACGGCCATTATGGTCCACAATCCGAGCAGAAGAAAACGGATTGCGCCGGGACCGGGTTCAAACTTTCTTACGGATGCCGGTAGACGTTGTTTATCCTTCATCCAGACAAATCCGGCTCCAAGCAGAAACAGCGGGATCAGATACGGCAGCAGTTCCAGCAAAGCCAGGTCTGACCGCCTGAATTTATCCCCGATGAAAAGCCGACCAGTTTTGGCCGCATCAACAGCAGGTGTCCAGACAAAGTCGTCCCTGCTCGCCTCCCATCCGTCCGGAGTATTCAGATCAGCCATATCAGACCGAACGAGCAACGCCGGATGTGAATCCTCATTTACTACGGCAATCTTGAGTTCATGCTTTCCAGACGACAGGGATGGCAGCATGATATTCACTGCGTCGCGCCACTTGGTCAGGTCCCCATCAAACTTGCGCAGAGGTCTTCCGTCCAGCCATATTCCGGCTCCGCGGAATGCCCTGAGAGATATTTGCGGTTCAACCTCCTTATCGAGGGTAAAAAACCGCCGAAACAGCGTCATTTCGGAACCTTTGCTACGGGCATTCAGCCGGAACGGTTCATCAATTTTTATCCAACTCGCCCCGCCGTCAGCCGCAAGATATGTATTCTCGGGGCTGCGCATAGAACTTCGGACAGCAACGATGACGGCTCCCGCGAACAAAACAATTGCCAGCAACAGAATTACCGGCACAGCATGATTTCTGATTGATCCATATCCCATCTGAAGCTCCATAGAATTAATTCATATAGAATCCGTATACGTAAACGCCAGATTTGAACAGCTTTCGGGCCATGGCTGCATGATTTCCCTTTCCGCTGGCTGGCAGCCATCATACAAACGGAGCTTAACTGATCCGGGCAGATTAATCTGCGTGCCCCCCCCCACAAGACTCGTTTGTCGAACGCATGCCCTGCCGATTTTCCTGCCCGGATATCAACCGGGATTGCCGGTTCATTGCGTACAAAAAAACCGGAACCGGGAATTACCCGGCTCCGGTTCATATATCCGGAATCTGATCCGCAGATCAGAATTATTCATCGAGAATTAATGCACAACCTGTGAAGCCCAGACCATTACAAAGTAAATGTCGAGCAATATGGCTGCGAGTATGGAAGAAGTCATGACCAGTGCGCCCAGTCTTTTAAGCTTGAGAGAAGACCAGTCGCCGGTTTCAGGGCCGATAACGGGCTTTTCCTTTTCCTCTCCGAAATAGACTGCCTTGCCGCCCATGGGAGCGCCGAGCAGCCATGCTGCAGTAGCCATAGGCCATCCTGCATTAGGACTTTCGGTCTTGTTGGCATCAGTGATGAGGTTGGCGTATGCGGACTGCCAGTCGAGTTTCATCAGGCGTCCGGCAGCAAGCATCATCAAGCCGGTGATGCGTGCGGGAATGAAGGCCAGCACATCGTCAACTTTGGCAGCAAAATATCCGAATTCCTTGAATTCTTCATTTTTGTATCCCCACATGGAATCCATGGTCGATACAGTCTTGTAAACCCACATGCCGGCAGGTCCGGTTACAACGAGATAGAAAAACGGAGCCACAAAACCGTCATTGAGATTTTCGCTGGTGGTTTCAGCCAGAGCCTTGCGGAGACCGGCTTCATCCAGTTCAGAAACATCCCGGCTGACGAGTCCTGCAATAGCTGCGCGAGCCTGCTCTATTTTGCCGCTGTCAAGCAGAGCGGCGGCATTCTTGTGCTCACTGAGCAGGGAGCCGAGAGCAAGACCTGCATACGCAAGATAAAGTCCTACAAGCACTCCGATGAAAGGAATGGCCAGGAAAACCTTGAGCACGCCCCAGATGATGACGGCAAAACCGAAAACACCGACTCCGCCCATGATCTTATTGGCTTTACCGATGGATTTTACCCAGTTCCTGTACTTGTCGAGAACCTTGCCGATATAGCAGACCGGATGCGGAAACCATTTGGGATCCCCAAGAAAGAGATCCAGGACAAGGGCGACAATAGGAAGAAGAAACAACACTGTAGAATTGTCCATTGAACTTATATCCTCAAATCTTAAATCGTTTCAATCAGAGAGACCCGGCTCCCCGACACACACGGACGGCAAAAGGGGTAACAAATCCTTGAAGCATAATAATTGTCCCCGGTATCCGGAAATTCCCACACTCCGGAACCAGCCGTCACTCCACCATAAAAAAAGCGGTGCGGAAAACAATTCCGCACCGCTTAAACTACTAATTTTCGTAATAGGAGCGCAACAGGGCACTGCGAACAGGATGCCGCAGCTTTCTAAGAGCCTTGGCTTCAATCTGCCTGATGCGTTCGCGGGTTACGTTGAAAAGCTTGCCCACTTCCTCAAGGGTATGGTCGGACTTTTCACCGATGCCGAATCTCTTGCGCAGGACCTGTTCCTCGCGCGGGGTGAGATCGGAAAGAACCGTTGCAATCTGCTCACCAAGTTTGGTGCTGACCACTTCCTCGGCCGGTGCAGTTGCTTTCTTATCTTCGATAAAATCGCCGAGACTCGAATCCTCTTCATCCCCGATGGGGGTTTCAAGGGAAATGGGTTCCTTGGCAATCTTGAGAACTTTTTTAACCTTCTCAAGCGGATAATCCATTCTCTCCGCAATTTCTTCCGGGGAAGGATCACGGCCGAGTTCCTGCACAAGATAGCGGGAAGTACGGATCAGCTTGTTTATGGTCTCGATCATATGGACCGGGATACGGATTGTCCGGGCCTGGTCCGCAATAGCACGGGTAATGGCCTGACGAATCCACCAGGTTGCGTAGGTGGAGAACTTGTATCCGCGCTGGTACTCGAACTTGTCCACCGCCTTCATCAGGCCGATGTTGCCTTCCTGAATCAGGTCGAGGAACTGCAGCCCGCGGTTGGTGTATTTCTTGGCAATGGAGACAACAAGCCTCAGGTTGGCACGGATAAGTTCCTGCTTGGCCTGCATTGCGCTGTTGTTACCGTGCTTGATCCTCCAGAGAACTTCTTCGAGATCATGAACATTATGACAGCATTTTTCCTGCAGCCGGACCAGAATTTCCATTTTACCGGAGATCATTTCCTTGAAGGAAAAAAGCTCGTCAACAGTCATGCTCAGTTCATCGGCAGCCACAACCGGGTTGATATCGCGGTCGTCAATGCGTTTGAACAGTTCACGAATTTCCTGTTGTGTCTTCCCGGTGGAAAGGATATATGCGGAAAGGTCGCGCTGGCAGTTATGCATCTGGCGAACGTAATCTCCGACGGTTTCAATGATCTGGTCTATGAGCGTCTTCTCGATCTTGATATCGCGCAGCCGGTCTACAATTTCCTGCTTGAACACGATAATCTCATTCTGTTCCTTGGTAACTTTCTTATCCAGACGGGCACAGTAATCGAGCTTGCTGTATATCTTTTTCTTCTTGGTATAAATCTTCTTGACTTCGTCCAGCAGAAATATGACCCGCTGACGCTGGTTCATCTCGTCTTCGCTGGGATCGTCTTCTTCGATGGTCTTTACAACATCCTTGAGCTTGATTTTGGATTCATCAAGTTCTTCGCCGACGCTGATGAGTTCCTCAATGGCTACCGGAATCTCCACAAGAGCGTAGAGAACTTCCATTTCGCCGTTTTCTATCTTCTTGGCGATAACGACTTCGCCCTCCCTGTCCAGGAGGCCTACAGCACCCATTTCACGCAGATACATACGGACGGGGTCGGTGCTGCGGGATACGTAGTCCACGCTTTCTTCTTCGCTTTCGGTGAGATCGAGTTCGTCGTCTTCAACCTCTACTTCAACATTGCCTTCCAGAAAGCTGTCGCCTTCTTCCGGGGTGTTGACGATTGCGATGTTCAGCTGATCAAAAATCTTGATGACATCATCAAGCTGTTCGGACTTTGTAAACTCGGCCGGCAGTGCCTTGCTGAGTTGTTCAAAGGTAAGAAACCCCTGTTTCTTTCCTTCGGAGATCAGGGTCTTGATAGCCTGAATATCCTTAATGTTGCTCATCATCCCTCCATACAGAGTCGTTCAGGACTTTGAGATATGCGCTTACACGGTTCATATCGCCTTCCGCCTGAGCACGGCGAAGGGCGTTTGTAAGTTGTTTACGGCCCTGTTCGTATCTTTTACGGGCTATAATCTTACAGACATGCCGCCATTCTTCAGCCAGTTCTTCTTCGGAAAAAGATTCCTCGGACCTGCATCCGATATAGAACTGTTTTTCGGAATCATCGAGAAGAGGAATTATATCCTGCCCGCTGTGAGCCGAAATTTTAGACCACAGTTTTTTGCCCCAGTGCGAGTTCAGGACCTGTGAAATTCCTCTTTCCGAAAGCTCTTCGACATATTCCGGGTGCTTTACCGCATACCTCAAAAAATATTTATCATCTTTAGCCTGTGTGCCTACCGGCGGTGCAGTGACGGGTCTTTGTTCCACCCTGCGCTGCTCAACCGCTGAATTAAGCGCACCTGAAAAAACATTTCGCAGTTCCGCTTCCGCAATGCCCAGGCCGGATGAGACCTTGGGCAGATAGAAAGCCCGTAACGAAGCGCTGGACATTTTCTTTAAAAAGCCCTGCGCCCAGTCCATTACTTCACGCGGGGAATACCCTTTTTGAAGAGTAGCCAGAGAAAAATCCAGCCCGTCCCGCGCTTCATCCATAAATACCTGAAAACCTTCGGCCCCGCGAGACTGAAGGATACTGTCCACATCCTCCCCGTCGGGAAGAAGTATCACACCGCAGGAAACTCCCTGCGTGAGAATCATTTCTGCGCTGCGCAAGGCAGCCTTGAGTCCGGCGGAATCCCCGTCAAAGACGAGGTCTATTCTGGAACAGAATCCACCGAGACGCCGGACCTGATCCTGAGTCAGGGCCGTCCCCAGCACGCCGCACGAATTCGTATATCCGAACTGGTGCAGTGAAAGAACATCCATATACCCTTCCGTAAGCAGAGCCCGCTTGGTGCGGGATATGGAATTACGGGCGGCCCAGAGCCCGTAGAGATGATCGCCCTTTTTATAAATGGGCGTATCACTGCTGTTTAAATACTTTGGTTCTCCTTCTGTAATTACTCTTCCGCCAAAGGCAATAACCCTTCCGGATAAATTTTTAATCGGAAATATCAGCCTGGAACGAAAACGGTCATATGTCCGCCCCGAAGCGTTGCTGGACAACAGACCTGATTTAACGCCCTGATCTGCTGTATACCCCTTTGAAACAAGAAATTTTTCCAGCCCCTGCCAGTCTTCGGAACTGCATCCGAGACCGAACGCATCTATTACGGACGGCTGAATCCCCCTGCGCTCAAGATACTGCCTTGCCGTTCTTCCTTCCGGGCGCTTGAGCATGCGGGAAAAATAATTCGCGGCCTGCTCATGCATCTCCATGAAGATTTTGCGATCGGCACTTCTTTTGGCCGCCTGCGGATCAACTTTGCCGGGAGTCAGTTCAACTCCGGCTTCAGCCGCAAGCTGCTCCAGTGCGTCCTTGAACTCCAGACCGTTTATCCGGGCATAAAAATCAAAAATATCCCCCGAGGCCTGGCATCCGAAGCAATAAAAAAAACCTTCATCACTGTTCACGCTGAACGAAGCGGTCTTCTCGTTATGAAAAGGACAGAGCCCCATCCACCTGCCCGAAACCGGCTTCAGTTCCACATACCTGCGGACAATATCGGCAATATCGAGACGATCCTTGATGGCCTGTATGGCATCCCGGTCCAAAGAATCCTCCGTAAAATCAGCGAAACAATCGGAACCATTCGGAATATTGCATAATCATCAACCGACTCCTAGATAGCACGGCATCAGATAATTTGCACTATACTAATTCGACCTCAGTCATACCGTCGCCGCCCCTGTCTTCCGGGGCGAGCCTGTAAGCGGCAACTGCCGGGTTGCCGTCAAGAAACATGTGTACTTCCTTTCTGAGAACACCGGTTCCGCGGCCGTGAATAATTTCAATATCGGTGGCCCCACGCAGCAGGGCCTGATCAAAAAAACGACCTAGTTCGCTCATGGCCACATCCGCACGTTTGCCGCGCAGGTCTATCTTTAGAGTCATTTCGCCCTTGGGAGCGGCCTGCTCGGTAATCTGACGAACTTTTTCCTTCTCGGCCTTGCGCCCCACCGGGCCGAGCTGATCGGCAGGCATCCACATGGCTACACCGTCCATATCGACCTTGACCCGTTTTTTGCGATCATCCTTTTCCAGCACCACGCCCTTGCGGTTCCAGCTGAGATTCAGAATAGGAGAACCGACCTTGATGTCATCAAAGGAAAAAGGCTTGATTTCGGGCTTTGCAACCTCTTCGCCGCCAATGGACTTGCGGGCGTCTGCAAGCTTCTTCAAAGCCTGCTTACGTCCTATCTTACCTTCCTGCCACTGCTTGAGAACATTGCGTGACTGATCCTTGACCGCAGCAAGCACGGAAAGACGTTCCTTCTCAAACCGCTCTTCCAGCTTGGACCGTTTTTCCTCCAGTCTGGCCTTGATGCGATCCAGTTCCTCAAGCTCCTTCTCCCTGCTTACTGCAAGTTCGTTGAGCCTGTTCATGACCGAACCGGTATCGGAACCTTCCATAAGCAGATATTGCTCTGCCTTGGTAAGCAGATGTTCGGGAAATCCGTGTTCACGGGCAACGTCAAGAGCAATGGATGCCCCGACCTGATCATAGGCCATGCTGAACAGGGGCTTCTTGGTGGAGGGATCGAAAAGGACGCTTGCAGCGCGCACTCCCTCGGTCACCAGAGCATAGGTCTTGAGTGCCGGGAAATGAGTGGCGGCGAAACATGTAACCCCGTTTTCCAGCAGTCCGTCCACCACGGCCTGAGCCAGGGCGGCCCCCTGTGCCGGGTCGGTGCCGGAACCGAATTCGTCAAGAATAAAAAGAGTCGAGGAATCCATGGATTCCCAGATGCGGCTGATTGATTTGATCTGGGCGGAGAAGGTACTGACGTTGTCTTCAAGGGACTGCTCGTCACCCATTATGACGAAAATTTCCCTGTAGAGCGGCAGCACGGAACCTTTTTCCACCGGAACGGGAATTCCGCTGAAAGCCATGGCGGACAACAGTCCGACAGTCTTAAGACAAACGGTCTTACCACCGGCGTTCCCGCCGCTTACAATAAGAACTCTCTGGTCCGCAGGAAGTTCTATATCCAGTGGATGAACAATGCCCTCTACAGTGGCGAGCAGAGGATGTCTGGCGCCTTTCAGATCAAAACCTGCACCGGGAGTTACATCCACGGCAACGGCTTTCAACACGTCTGCAAAATTTATTTTGGCCTGCAGGACATCGTAGGAAACAAGAAAATCGTAGGCAGCCACGCACTGGTCGAATTCCGAACGGACCAGTCCGGTCAGATAGGTAAGAATCTTGAGTTCTTCAACTCGTTCCTGCTGCTTCAGTTCCTGCATGGTGTTGTTGAGTTCAACAAGAAACAGGGGTTCAAAGTAACAGGTTTCGCCGGTATTGGAATAATCGTGAATAATGCCCTGCAACCGGCCTTTGAAATTGGTTTTGAGAGGCAGGACATACCGGTCATTGGTGATGGTCATGAAATCATCCTGCATGAACCGGCTGATATCCTCGCCGTGGATGAAATCGCGCACTCTTTTGGCGCAACGCTGATGAAGGCTGCGGACGGACTGGCGTATATCGTAGAGTTCGGGCGAACTTTCGTCCTTGATGTTGCCGTCCTGATCCAGACAGCGTTTCAGCCCGGAAAATGTCTTCTCCGGCCAGCTGACCTCGTCCAGAAAATCAACTATGCGGTTCCACTCGCGCTTTTCAGCAATATCAAGAGCTTCTTTAAGCACACGGGCCTGTCCGAGTGTCTGTACGAGTGCGTACAGAGCATCGGCATCAAGGACATTGCCGGGCTTCACCAGATAATTGAACAAACCTTCAAGAGGAGGAAACTGACCAAGCCTGAAACCTGTCTCCCTTACAAAATTCTGTCCCTGCCGAAAAAAACGGGCAGCGGAATTGATTTCTTCCTCATCCGGAAGCGGAGAAAGTGCAAGACAAGCCTCGGCACCGGAAGAGGATACGGTGTAATCGGCGAGGACTTTGAGAACCTTCGGAAATTCGAGTAGCTGGAGAGATCTTGGCTCCATGGGAATCCAGTGTGGAAAAATGTTAGAACAACATTTCCCGGTTTACAGCCGGGTGCCAATACGTAAAAAACGGCAAACAGCCCCGGATTGACTCCGGGGCCTGCCGTTAAATACCGGTTGAAGCTGATCTTCAGGAGAGACGGGACCGGACCAGACTGCTTAAAGCCTTGCCGTCAACCTGTCCTTTATGGGCTGCCATGATGGCCTGCATCACCTTGCCCATATCCTGCATTGAAGATGCTCCGAGATCGGAAATAGCCTTGTCCACGGCTGCCTCAAGTTCCTCTGCGGAAAGCTCGGGCGGCATGTATTCGGACAACGCTTCGACTTCTACAGCCTCGATCTCGGCCAGTTCCGGGCGACCGGCAGTATTGTACTGCTCTATGGCATCCCGGCGTTGCTTGATCTGCTTTGCAACAAGTTCAAGCACATCTGCATCGGTAAGCTCAGCACCCTTGGCTTCGACAATGCGATTCTTGATTGCAGTCTTGAGATGCCTCAAAACCTGCTTCTTCACATCATCTTTGGCCTTATAGGCCGCTATGTAATCTTTATCGATCTTCTCAATGAGACTCATATGCTAACCAATTGACATTTTGCGCATTTTTTTAACAAGCCTTTTGCGGGCAGCAGCTTTTTTCTTTTTACGCTGAACGCTGGGCTTTTCGTAGTGCTGACGCTTTTTGAGTTCGGAAAGAACTCCTGCCTTTTCAACCTGCTTCTTGAAGCGGCGAAGGGCTATTTCAAAGTTGTCAGAATCTTCGAGGTAAACACCGGGCAATAAAATCACCCCCCCTTCATAAATCTCGCACTAAATTCATGTACGGAAGAGCGGTTTTATAGACGCATTTTACCCTTGAAGTCAAGGGGTGTAACACAAAAAAATATCCGGCACCCATCACTGGGTACCGGATATAAAAATACGAAAGTATCGAAAATTAATGCCCTATTGCGTCCTTTCTGGAATCCATCCATGCCTTTACAGCACAGTAGGCAAGGCCGGCGCCGAGGATACCGATAACAATGTACAGAACGCCGAAAAAGATAAAATGATCAGGCATCCACCAGGGAAGATCCTGAGGAAGAGGACTTTGAACAGTTTCTCCATGCAACATCATTCCAAAACTCCTTGATTATTTTACAGCGTCTTTGAGCAGCTTGCCGGGGCGGAATTTTACCACCTTGCATGCGGGAATCTTGATCTCATCACCTGTACGGGGATTGCGACCGGTACGTTCCTTTCTTTCGTCAACCTGAAAGGTTCCGAATCCTGTAAGGGTCAGTTTACCTTCGTTTACAAGAGTTTCCTCTACTGTATCAAGGAAATAGTTCAGGCAACGCTCTGCGTCTGCCTTGGTCATGCCGGCTTTGTCGGCGATTTTTACCACGAGTTCAGCCTTAGTCATCAGTCCTTCCTCCTTAAAACGGGAAAATGATTATTGCGGAACACTTGCGCGCTCCTGCCATTAACCTTGCCCAACGGCAAGAGTTGGTTTTAATCAAGTCGCAGCAGCAATCCAGACGGAATCGTGAAAGCTACCACCCAAAAAACCCACAAAAACAAGCCCCCCGGTCTGCACAGTCTTTACCACAATACAGCGAAAAACTTAAGATACAGACCCTGAAGAAAATCTAAAACAGGATTTTGCCCAACAAGTCAAGAGGGAAAATCGTTTTTAATGCATTTATGCAACCCCTGAAATTGCAGCGGTGACAAGGCCTCGGGGCGATCAGACAGGGCTACGCCCTCCTTCTCCGCCCATTCCAGCATACAATCTGAAATGAATGATTTCAGTATCTTGCCGAGTTGTTTGCGACGGTATTGGAAACAGTATTTTACAAAACCCGCAAGCCCTTCAATATCAACAGGTTTTTCATCCGCGGCCCGTGGGAAAAATTTTATCACCGCCGAATCCACTTTGGGACGCGGCCTGAAAACCGTGGGCGGAACCTTGAAAAGATACACAACACGGCAGAAGCTCTGAATCCAGACACTTATCGCCCCGTATTTCCGGGACCCCGGTTCAGCGGTGATGCGCTGCCCCACCTCATGCTGAACCATGAAAACGCAGGTGGCGTTGCACCCGGAAGCCACATCCCACATTATTTTCGAGGCGACATTGTACGGCAGGTTGCCCACAATTTTCCAGCTTACGGAAGGATCAAGTTTCGACCAATCGAACTTCAGCGCATCCAGCTGCACAACCTCGGCTTCAGGATACTCCTGAGCCAGTGCCGGGGCCAGATCCCGATCCATTTCAATAAGCTTCAGACTTGCGGGTCCGGCCTCGCGTATAAAACGGGTCAAGGCCCCCTGTCCGGGACCTATTTCTATTACCGAGTCATCTGCGGTTATTCCGAGGCTGTCCACAATCTTGCGGGCTATATTGTCATCCTGCAAAAAATTCTGGCCGAGACTTTTCTTGGCCCTGTGATTTATCTGCACAAAAACTCCGGTTTCAAATTAGGGTTACACCTTTGCTTATCTGCACGCTCCGCCATGAATCAATCTCAAAACTCACTCAGGAACGGGTTGTCCGCCAGGTGCGCGCAATCTGCAGGTCCGGCATTATCTGCAATCACCACACAAGACAACCAAAAGATGATCTAGCTAAATGCGCCAATTATCGCTCAAGACATAAACTATTTCCCAAAACGACCGACAAGAAAAACATAATTACTTCTATAAACCACAACAGAGGAGGTTTATATGGACTTCAATCTCCGCATAGGTTCCGAGCAGGTCCAATCGTACACATCACCAAGCGTTAACGTAAAAAACGTGGAAAAGGATGAAGAGGAACAGACCTCCCTGTCGACCGGCACCAGCGGTGACACGGTGGAAATTTCCGATACAGCCAAAAGCCTTCTGGCCCAGTCAAAATCCGCAGACCAGACATCGGACACCGAATCTTCCGAGGAAAGCGAGGACTCCTCAAGCTCCCAGCAGGAAGAAATGATCAGCCGGCTCAAGGAGCAGATTGAAAAGCTGCAACAGGAAATTGAAAAGTTAAAGCAGAGCCCTGAAGAAAACAAGGAACAGATATCTGCCAAGGAAAACGAACTGATGCAGATTCAAGGGCAGCTGACAGAACTTCTGGAACAGCAGGCCAAAAGCTCCGGCACGAGCATAGGCGGTGGAACCAGAGCCCAGGGATTCTCGAATTCGCTGACCTGATCCGTTCTTACCACGCATGCTTTTAAAGCGGAATAAGACGATTTCCATTCCCTGAATAAACAAAAGGGACATCGATAGCGAACGCCCCCATGACCTTTGACAAATGCGCTCAAAATAATTACTCCATTGGCATAAACAATCCATTAAGGATGGAGGAAATACATGAATTTAAGGGACCATATCCGCGATGTACCCAACTTTCCCAAAGAAGGCATCGTTTATTTCGACATAACCCCTCTTCTGGCTGATCCCGGCGCATTTCAGTATACCATCGACATGATGGCTGAACGCTTCAGCGATTACAAAGCCGACAAAATCGCAGCGGCTGAAGCACGCGGATTCATCTTCGGCGCTCCGCTCGCCTACAAGCTCGGCATAGGGTTCGTGCCCATCCGCAAGCCCGGCAAACTGCCCTATGATACCATTTCCGTTAATTACGATCTGGAATACGGCACCGACAGTCTGAGCATGCACATTGATGCTGTTGCAAAGGACGAAAAGGTTCTGCTCGTTGACGATGTTCTGGCCACCGGTGGAACAGCCGAAGGCATGGTCAAGCTTGTTGAAAAAGCAGGCGGAGTTGTTTCCGGCATCGGTTTTCTGGTGGAACTCGGATTCCTTGACGGTAAAACCAAACTCAACGGTATTCCGAACAGCCATCTGCTCCAGCTTTAATAAAGTACCGGCACAGGCTCCTTTTCTCCGTCCGGAGGAAAGGAGCTTTTTTATTTTCACTTAACAACAAAGGATTTTCCCATGGCAGTGATCGGCATCATAGGCGGCAGCGGACTTGATAATCCGGACATCCTGAAAGACGCAAAGGATTCGGAAACAACGACAGTCTGGGGAGCCCCTAGTTCTCCCGTAAAATCAGGAACCATTGCAGGGAAAAAAGTTCATATAATCGGCCGTCACGGCCGCGAGCACACCATTCCGCCCACCTTTGTAAACAATCGGGCCAATATACAGGCTCTCAAGGATCTCGGTTGCGACTGCATTCTCGCCACCACGGCAGTCGGCTCCCTGCGGGAGGAAATAGGCCGGGGTCACCTCGTGGTCATGGACCAGTTTATTGATTTCACCCGCAGACGCGCACTGACCTTCCATGAAACATTCGAACCGCATGCTCCGGCCCACACACCCATGGCCGAACCCTTCGACGCAGCCCTGAGAACAATGATGATCGAATCCTGCAACGAACTCGGCGTAACCGTCCACGACAAGGGAACAGTGGTAACGATCGAGGGCCCGAGATTTTCCACCAGAGCGGAATCATACATGTTCCGAGCATGGGGAGCGGACATCATCAATATGTCCACCGCCCCGGAAGCAATCCTCGCCAACGAAGCCGGAATACCTTACGCTGCCATAGCCATGTCCACAGACTACGACTGCTGGAAAACAGATGAAGCACCGGTTACATGGGACGAAATATTAAAAATATTTAAAGCCAATGCCGAAAATGTGACTTCAGCACTCATCAAGACTATCGGAAAACTGGATTAACAACTCAAAACGGCCAGACGGCTGCAACAGTGATATCCGGTCTGCAACAACTTATCTTCGGCGCGAATCATAGACACGGCAGCCGCCGATTGTTGTTGCCTTTTCAATTGATCTGACACCGGATTCCAACAGCTTCGGTCAGGACGGTAAAAATGCAGCACAACGAATGCGACCTGATCATCAAGGGTTCATACATTCTCACGCAGGATGAAAACAGAACTTTAATTGAAAACGGCGCCGTGGCGGTCTGCGGCAGAAAAATTGCCGAGGCAGGCCCGGACAAGGAAATAGAGCGCGACTGGAAAGCCGAAAGCGTGATCGACACCGGCAAGTCCGTGATAATGCCGGGACTGATTAACGCACATACGCATGTGCCCATGACGCTCATGCGAGGGGTAGCGGACGATCTGCCGCTGCTGGACTGGCTGCACAACTACATGTTTCCCATTGAATCAGGACTCACAAGAGAACTGGTGGAACTGGGGGCAATGCTGGGCTGTGCGGAAATAGCCGCTTCCGGGACTACCGCTTTTCTTGATGGATATATGTACGAAGACGCGGTCGGGCGGGCAGTTGATCAATCCGGCCTGAAAGCGGTTCTGGGGGAAGGTTTTTTCAAATTCCCGTCCCCGTTTTTCAAAACAGCCGAGAAAGCCTGGGATACCGTTAAAAAACTTGATGACCTATTCCACGACAACCCACGCATCAGGACTGCCGTAACTCCGCATGCGGTTTTCACCACCGA
The DNA here is from genome assembly GCF_963677005.1 of Maridesulfovibrio sp. NCBI lineage: Bacteria > Pseudomonadati > Thermodesulfobacteriota > Desulfovibrionia > Desulfovibrionales > Desulfovibrionaceae > Maridesulfovibrio > Maridesulfovibrio sp. The sequence goes on from NZ_OY781616.1 coordinate 1,149,192, forward strand.
TCCGGACCAACTGGCAGAGAGCATGAAACTGGCCGAGAAGCTGGGGCTGCTCTGGCAGATACACGCGGCCGAATCCGTGCCCGAAACGAAACTGACCCTTGAGACCTTCGGTAAACGTCCCATTGAAATTCTTGCCGAATACGGTCTGCTGACCGAAAGGACCAGAATTCACCATTGCGTGGATGTCACCGCTGACGAAATAGAGCTGATCCGAAAATCACGGGCACAGATTTCGCACAACCCGCAAAGCAACCTGAAACTGGGGTCCGGCATATGTCCGGTCACAAAATTCATTGCGGCCGGGATCAACACCGGACTGGGAACGGACGGAGCGGCCAGCAACAACAATCTGGACATGTTTGATGAAATGCGCACCGCAGCCCTGCTTCAGAAGGGATTTCTCAGGGACCCCGAAGCCATGCCCGCCGGCACTGTTCTGGACATGGCAACAATCAACGGAGCACGTTTTCTCGGTTTTGAGGATACAGGATCGATAAAACCGGGATTCAGCGCGGATATTATCGCCGTGGATATGGACAAGATGCACCTGAAACCTGTATACAATCCGCTCTCGCACGTCGTATACAGCGCCGGAGGTCAGGATGTGGCCCTGACTGTCTGCGACGGAAATGTTGTCTACCGAGACGGAAAACATATGACCCTTGATGTGGAATCCATTTCACGGGAAGCGGAAAAGGCCGTAAAATGGGCCTTGAAGCGACTTGGTTGAGTCGGTAATATCCGATTCACAGCCAGCCGGGCAGTTTTTTTCCTTGACAACATAGGCAAACACTGCATAGGGAAATGTGCTTTTCACAAGCAAATTGAGATAAACAACGCTTGCTCGCAAGCGACTTGCCAAACAGGAGGCGCTACATGGCTAAGAAGAATGTAAAAGTACACGCACTTGAAGGAGCAGAAATGACTGCCGAAGGTCTTTCCTACAAAGGCGTAATCATGGAACCCGTTGTAGAAAAGTGTGACGGCTGCGAACGCACCGTAGAATTCGATGGACAGAAATACTGCCACAGCTACGCTCAGCCCGCTCAGAAATGGGCTCACAGCGTTTGCAACTTCGCAACACACGTACGTGCCGGTGTCGACAAAGAAGGTAAGGTCAAGGTCAACCCGCTTAAAGCATCCAAGCGTGCTGCACGCGGTCGCTAGTCTGTCATTTCAGGCAAGTCGCCAGCCTAATCCTGCCTGGAGAACAGTTCTTGAACTGGTTTTCAGATGATTAATTTCGTGTATAATGGGAGCCGGACTTGTTCCGGCTCTTCGCTTTGGTACGTCCAGACCAAATTCAACTGCAACCATAAACCCGATCCGCAACCGGAGGCACCACAATGCCCACAAGCCTTCTGGCAAAAATTGACCAAATGGAAGACGAAGCAGTAGAACTGCATGCCAAACTTGTTTCCATACCTGCAATCGGTCCCGCAAACAACGGAACCGGAGAAAAGGACAAAGCAGATTTCCTCACCGCTTATCTGAAGGAAAAAGGATTCGGTGAAGTAAAGTCCTACAATGCTCCGGACGACCGGGTTGAGTGCGGATACCGCCCCAACCTGCTCACCGTCATCCCCGGACAGGACAGTTCCAGAACCCTGTGGATCATCTCGCACATGGATGTTGTTCCTCTGGGCGACCTCAGCCTCTGGAAAACAGACCCGTTCACCATGGTCCGCGAAGGAGACGCTCTCTACGGCCGCGGAGTGGAAGACAACCACCAGGGCCTGGTCAGCTCCGTCATTGCCGCCCGCGCTCTGCTCGATGCAGGCGTAACTCCGGGAATCAACCTCGGACTTATATTCGTATCCGATGAAGAAACCGGAAGCGAATACGGATTGGAATACCTGCTCAAGGAACACGAAGACCTGTTCAGGAAAAACGATCTCTTTCTCGTTCCTGATTTCGGATCACCGGATTCCACTCTGGTGGAAATTGCCGAAAAATCCCTCATCTGGCTAAAGGTAACGGTCGAAGGCTCCCAGTGCCATGCCTCTACCCCGGAACAGGGCGTCAACTCGCTTGTTCCTGCGGCGGCTATGATCATGGAAATTCCGGAACTCAAATTTCAGTTTGATGCCGAAGATGAACTTTTCACTCCCCCCTACTCGACTTTCGAACCCACCAAAAAGGAAGCCAACGTAGACAACGTCAACACCCTGCCCGGCAAAGACGTATTCTACATCGACTGCCGGGTTCTGCCCAGCTACGATATTTCGGAAGTTATCGAACAGGTTAAAGGTATGGCTCAGTATGTGGCGGAAGAGTACGGCGTCACCACAAAAGTGGAATCTGTGAATAAGCATCAGGCCGCTCCCCCGACTCCTGCTGATTCCGAAATAGTTGAAAAAGTGCTTTTCGCTATCAAGGAAGTTTACAACATCGAAGCCAAACCCGGCGGGATAGGTGGTGGAACAGTGGCTGCCCATCTACGCGAAAGAGGTTACCAGACCGTAGTGTGGGGAACTCAACTCGGCCAGGCGCATCAGCCCAATGAAACAGGCTCGGTGAAGAACACCCTCGGTGATGCCAAGGTAATGGCTCTGCTGCCTTTTTAATCAGGATAATCCTGAATTGTCTCCGACGGCCCTGCCGGGAGCCTTAAACCCTTTGAAAAGGGTTTGTTACACTGTCGCTATCTCTAAGACTCGCGGAAAGACCGCTCGCCTAAGAGCTAGTGCAAGAATCCCAAACTTTTTTGATAAGGCTTCGCCGCTTCATATGGCAAAACTTTATTTAAACAAACTGTCAATGCAATATGTTGATTAGGGTTTCCAAAGGGGATTATCCCCTTTGGCTGCCAGAGGCGAAATCAAAATATCATAAGCGCAAAGCGCATCAAATTCAGCCTCTTAAACGCACTTCATGCAGTTAAGGAACTAGCCCGGTATGATCAGAAAACAGCCGCCACCGGAAATATTCGACCTCATTGTGGCAGGGGCCGGCCATGCAGGTTGCGAGGCGGCAATGGTCGCTTCCAGCCTGGGTCTTAAAACCCTGCTCCTGACCATCAACGTGGATCGCATCGGGCATCTGTCCTGCAACCCGGCCATCGGCGGGCTTGCCAAGGGCCACATGGTCAAGGAAATTGACGCTCTTGGCGGCTACATGGGGCAATGGGCGGACAAGGCCGGAATCCAGTTCCGCATTCTGAATACGCGCAAAGGCCCGGCAGTCAGGGCCAGCCGCGCTCAGATAGACCGCAATGAATACATGCGTGTTGTCCAGAAAGATGTTTTCTCGCAGGAAAATCTCTGGGTCCGGCAGGACATGGCTGAAAAACTGATCATTGAGGACGGACGTGCCGCAGGCATAGTGACCGGTATCGGAGAGAAATTCCTGTCCCGGTCCGTGCTGCTCACAACCGGAACTTTTCTGCAGGGGCTGATCCACATCGGCCTCGAAAATTTCAGCGGCGGACGTATGGGCGATCCCGCTTCCATGGGCATGTCCAGAAGCCTGGAAGAAGCTGGGCTCACTCTGGGCAGGCTGAAGACAGGAACGACTCCGAGGCTTCTCAAGGACTCCATCGATTTCGATCGCCTTGAAGTGCAGAACGGAGACAATCCTCCGCAGCCGTTCAGCTTTCGAACTTCCGAAATTCCCATGCCGCAAGTGCCCTGCCACATCACCTACACGAACGAAAAAGCGCATGAAGCCATACGCAGCGGTTTTGAACGCTCTCCCATGTTCACAGGTGTGATCAAGGGCACCGGAGCTCGCTACTGCCCGTCCATTGAAGACAAGGTTGCCCGTTTTCCGGAAAAAGAACGGCACCAGATTTTCCTTGAACCGGAAGGATACGAAAGCCCGGAAATATATCCCAGCGGGATTCCCACCAGCCTGCCGCTTGATGTACAGAAACGGATGATCAACTCTATCGAAGGGCTGGAAAAGGCCCAGATAGTACGTCCGGGCTATGCCATCGAGTACGATTTCGTCCCGCCCACCCAGCTTTTGCCGACACTGGAGACAAAAGTTCTGCCCGGCCTGTATCTGGCAGGACAGATCAACGGCACATCCGGTTACGAGGAAGCTGCTGCACAGGGACTCTGGGCAGCTTGCAACGCATTCTGCAAACTGACAGGACGCGACCCGTTCCTGCTTTCCAGAGATCAGGCCTACATTGCGGTACTGGTGGACGACCTTGTCACCAAGGGCACGCTGGAACCGTACCGCATGTTCACTTCCAGAGCGGAATACAGGCTGCTGCTGCGCGAGGGCAATGCCGATCTGCGCCTGACCGCAACAGGCAGGGAACTAGGACTGGTCAAAGATGACCACTGGACCATGTACAGCGCCAAAAAAGAGGCTCTGGACAAGGTCCTGACAGCCCTTAACGACATCAAAATCAAACCGGACGCCGCCACCAGAGAGACGCTGGAAAAGATCGGCGGAACCCCTCCCGGAAAGTCCGTTCCGCTGGCAACAATACTGCGCCAGCCGGAGCTTGGCATTGAGGACATGAAACACTTCTGGCCCGATATCGAAAATTACGGACAGGATGTTCTTCTAGAAGCTGAAACACAGGTCAAATACGAAGGCTATCTTGTCCGGCAGCAGGAACTGGTGGAAAAATTCCGGCGTATGGAGTCCGTAGCTCTACCGGAAAATCTGGACTACTCCGAAGTCTCCGGGCTCACCCGCGAGGCAGTGGAAAAACTCACCAGAGTAAGACCGCTCACACTGGGGCAGGCCAGCAGGATATCCGGGATTACTCCGGCGGCAGTCTCATCCATAGAAATTCATCTGAAAAAAACAGGCGTTCTCTAGGTACGAATTTACAGACAGCCCTTTAAAAAACTTATGCTTTCCAATTTGATAAAATAAAAGTATAAATAATAAAAGGCTGTTGGTAAAAAGCACCTTTCCCGGACCGAAAGTCCGGGTGCTGTTGCCCGAAAAAAACAATCATGAGGCAGAACCGGCCAGGTTCCTCCTCTGCCTTTCCTGTGCGGGGCGGGAAGGAAAGATTACCTGAAAACGGTTCAATAAAGTTGGAGCGCGATTCGGGAATCATGACCGCCGGTTCGGGTGGATACGCCGGCTCATTCAAAAGGATTGGCACCCATGGCAGTAGATCAGGAATATATGTACAAGGTCCTGAGGGGATTCGGCGACACCGGACTCCCGCAGGAAACCGTAAACATGCTGCTGATGCTGGGTTTTGCAATCCTGACCATAGCCGCAGGGATACTCTGGTACAACAACCGTGAACTCAAAAGAAAACTGCACAAGGTTCCGGTAAGCTGGCTTACTGATCATGCAAAGGTCTTCAAAATTCTCGAGACTGCTCTCCTGCACCGTTCAAAAATCGACCTCAGTTTCCATTCCAATTCAGAAAAAAGAAGGACCATAGCGTGTTCTATTGCCGATGTGCTTGATGACAGGCTGGTGCTTGAAATCGGCGCAAGGGACGGCATCGGCAAAAACTGGATCGGCAGGCAGGTTTCCGGTTTTTTCCACATACCGGCCGGGAAAACCGGCAGTGTAATTTTTTTCAATTTTTCTTCTACCATAGCGGATATAGTTCCCAAGGGAAGTCAGTACATTAATATCAATCTGAATTTTCCGGAATATCTGGAGCAGACGCAAAAAAGGGAATTCCTGCGCATCGCACCGGCCTCACGCCACTACGATTACGTGAACATCATACCGGACACCAAGCAGGGGATGAAGGCCGGACTTAAATTTCTGTCCTCCTTCGGTGAATACTCCCCCGGATTCATGGGCGGAAAGGAAGCCAGTGTCTTTTTATCCGACATTTCAGGCGGAGGCCTTTCGCTGGAACTCACACACATGAACACCAAAAAGGCCCTCAGGTTCAAGCTCAAGAAAGGTAACAACTTTCTTGTTCTGCTCGGGCTTGTGGACACCGGCAACCGAGGCATTGTCCGCCACCTGTTTGTCTGCAAAGTCCGCCGGGTATATATCGACCCCACTCAAAGCAGAGCCCAGATAGGACTTTCATTTGAAGCCAGTTTCAAGGGCTATGACGAAGACACCCAAAAACCGGTCTGGGAAAGATTCACACAGGGCGGCTGCCCTGAAATGGATGACTGGACTTACAACCTCTACCTTGAACTGTACCGCGAAGGGACACAGTAACGGTCCGATTGTAACAGTTGCATATGATTGTTGACACGATCAGTACATAATACGTAGTTATAAACCATAATTAATTTTATCCATCACCAACCCCGAACAATCAAAAAAGGAGAAACAGAGTTGGACGACGGTTCAGAAGGCCGATTGTGGGCCAAAATGGTCAATATTTTCAAAAAGACCGACTCTCCTCTTGAAGAACATATCCTCGAAGCAAGTGAAGATGGCGAAATCAAGGGTGAAGTCGTTTCCATGCTGCTCAACGTCCTTGAACTCAAGGATACCGAAGCCCATGAAATAATGATCCCCCGTACCGATATAATCGGTGTGGATGTGGAAGAAGGGCTCTCAGGACTTGCGGAACTGATCATCGAACACGGACATTCCCGTGTTCCCGTATACCGGGACACCAAGGACAAGATTATCGGAATAGTCCACGCCAAGGACATAATCGCCCCGCTCCTGCACGGACAGACAGCCATTTCCCTGGAAAATATCATGCGTACCCCTTTCTTTGTATCCGAAAACATAAAGGTTAAAACGCTGCTCAGGGAATTCCAGACAGGTCACGTGCACATGGCCATTTTACAGGATGAATACGGCGGAACATCCGGTCTCATCACCATGGAAGACGTCCTGGAAGAAATTGTAGGCGATATTTCTGATGAGCACGATGCCGAACGTCCCTCGGACTTTGCCAGACTGGACAGCGGAAGCTATCTTGTGTCCGGCAGGGTGCCGCTGCACGAAATTTCCGACAGACTCCACCTGCACCTCGATTCCGAACATGTCGAAACAATCGGCGGATACATGTCCGAACTCACCGGAAGAATTCCACATGTAGGAGAATTCCTGAATATCTCGGGATTTAAATTCACTGTCCACGAAGCAGATGCCAAACAGATCATATCCATCCTCATCGAACCTCCTGCCGGAATATAAAATGCCGCTGATCATCCCGGTTATCATTGCGGCTGTTTCGGCCGGATTGGGCTATCCCAATCCTCTTTATCATCTTCCTGCGGCAGCCCTGGGATTTCCCCTTGCTCTGGGAATGATCGGACTCTCGGCCCCGACCCCGCGCAAGGCCCTCAAACGAGGCTGGATAGCCGGTTCCACAGCCAGTATTGCGGTCATGTACTGGATCGCTTATCCTGTCGGAGTTTACGGAGATATACCATGGGCTCTAGCCCTGCCCTGTCCGGTTCTGGTCGGCATGGCTGTCGGCACCTATTACGGAGTCTATTCGTATTTACTGCACTATGCGATGAAGACAATGCCGCCACTGGCGGTCTGCCTGTTCAGCGCACTTTTATGGACAACGCTTGAAACGGCTCAGGGAATATTGCTGACCGGTTTTCCGTGGATGGTTCTGAGTTCGGCTTTTTCCTTTCGGCCGGAATGGATACAGGGCGCGGCCTTCATCGGTGCGTACGCCCTTTCCGGTGTGCTCGCATCCATAACCACTGCAATCCTGTACTGCCGTAATTCTCATTCTCCCAAAATGTGGGCTCTGGCTGCAATCTCCGCAATTCTGATACTGGGGGGAGCGCGCACCGTGCCGGAACGGTTCAGCACACTGGCACGGACCGGAAACGCTACCATAGGAATAGTACAGGGAAACATCGACCAGGCGAGCAAATGGGATGCAAAATACAAAAAGACCACTTTTGATAAGTATCTACGTCTGAGCGAAAAACTCACCCCGAAGGCGGATCTGGTCGTCTGGCCTGAAACCGCCATGCCGTTCTACATTCAGGATCACGGACTGATGCGGGCCATGCTTTTCAACTTCGCCAGCCGCACCGAAACTCCGATTCTTACCGGTGCTCCGGGCTATATAATGCACAGCCGGGATTCATTTTCCCTCTACAACAGGGCCTTTCTGATCAAGCCGCATACCTCGGAACTTTCGTGGTACGACAAACACCACCTTGTCCCTTTCGGGGAATATGTTCCGCTCAAGGACTTTCTGCCGCTGCAGAAACTGGTACAGGGAGCAGGAGATTTCATTCCCGGCAACGACTGCGCCCCGCTGCAAAGCGGCAGCCTTGCGATGGGAGTGCTCATCTGTTATGAAGGAATCTTCCCGGAACTTGCGCAGGAACGGGTGGCCAAAGGAGCCAACCTGCTGATAAACATCAGCAATGATGCATGGTACGGCAGAACATCCGCCCCGCTCCAGCACTTGGCGCTTGTCACTCTGCGTGCGGTGGAACAGGGCCGGTATATGATCCGCTGTACCAACACCGGCATATCAGCCTGCATCGACCCTCTGGGAAGAATAAGCGAAAGCACCGGCCTCTTTGTCGACTCGGCGGAATTGACACACCCGGTACTTATGAGCGGCAATACATTTTTTCATGCGAACTACATGGTGGAAACAGTTACGCCCCCGAGCCTCACGGGTATCATGATTTGCTGGATATTCCTGATCATCCGCAAAAGAAAGAAACAGGAATCATAAAGTTACAGGACTGACCGGAAAAAAATCTGCATAAAACGGAACAACTAGCCGGGACAGAGCACCGGAACAGGTCGACAAATTATTTTCGTTCAACGTCAAGAATCAAAGGAAAGAAAGCCACAGTATGCTTCAGTTTTCAGATATAAAATCACGGGCTCAGGAGAGCATGGAAAAATTCGAAACCCTCTGGGGGCGTCTTTGACCACGCTCAGAGCAAAGAGCGCCTTGATGAAATAGAACACGACCTCAGCAAACCCGGTGCATGGGACAAACCCGATGAACTGACGCCTGTCCTGCGCGAAAAAGCGGTCCTTGAAGAAAAAATAGGCTCATATGATGCCCTTTCATCTACCAGAGATGATGTAGAAGAATGGCTGCTTATGGCTGCTGAAGATCAGGATCAGGAAATACTTGAAGCTCTTTCGGACAACGTGGAAAAGCTTTCGGCAATGGTGGAACAGATTGAGCTTGCCGCCCTGCTCGCCGGTCCCGAAGACAAAAGCACGGCCATACTTGAAATCCATCCGGGTGCCGGCGGGCTTGAATCCCAGGACTGGGCGGAAATGCTTCTGCGCATGTATCTGCGCTGGTGCGACAAACGCAATTGGAAGACCAGCTACCTTGATTACCAGCCCGATGACGAGGCCGGGATCAAGAGTGTGACTCTGCGGGTCGAAGGACTTTACGCCTACGGCTTTCTAAAGGGTGAAGCAGGCATACACCGCCTGATCCGCATATCTCCGTTTGATGCATCCGGCAGGAGGCACACCTCGTTTGCCTCGGTGGACGTTTATCCGGAAATCTCTCAGGATATCGAGATTGAAGTGCGGGACGAGGATCTGCGTATTGACGTATTCAGGGCTTCAGGCCCCGGCGGACAGCACGTCAACAAGACCAACTCCGCAGTGCGAATCACCCACCTGCCGACCAACATAGTCGTGCAGTGCCAGAATGAAAAATCGCAGATCAAAAACAAGGAAACGGCAATGAAGGTGCTCAAATCCCGTCTCTACGAGCAGGAGCTCAAGAAACAGGAGGAAAGCAAGAAAGCGGACTACGCAACAAAGGATTCAATAGCTTGGGGAAGCCAGATACGGACATACACCCTCCAACCATACAGATTGGTCAAGGACCACCGCTGCGGAGCTGAAGACGGGAATGTTGAAGCGGTTCTGGACGGAGAACTTGACAATCTGATCAGAAACTACATGCTCCACGCATACGGCGGAGAAAATGAGCGCTGAATACATTGCTGAAAACGAGGCATGCCTGCTTGAAGAGTTGCTTTCTGTTCGTGACCGCTTCTGCAAGGACAACGAAGCATGTTCCGAGACCGCCGATGCGGACGGACTTGCGGTAATGAAGCTTTGTCCGGGCATGACTCTTGAAGCATGGGAAATTCTGGCTGAACGCCACGGGCTGAACGACTGGATGACGTTGCCGCTGGACAGAAACGCCGTGCCTCACCTCAACCATGTACAGCATGTTCTGCAGGAACTTTCATATAAGACTGACCATGACCCGCTGACCGGACTTTCCAACCGCAGAGCATTCGAAAGGGCTCTGGATCAGGAAATGGAGCGCTCGCGCCGCCACAAGACGCCCCTTAGCCTGGCCATTCTGGATATAGACAATTTCAAGTCCGTAAACGACACCTGGGGGCACCTCAAAGGGGATGAGGTGCTTATGAATTTCGCCGAAATGCTTTCGCACCGGGCAAGAAGATACGACATTGTTGCCCGCATCGGTGGCGAGGAATTCGCCGTTCTGCTTTCCGGAGTAGGACTTTTCAAGGCCAAGCAGCTCCTGCAGAGAATTCTTGAGAAAACAAAAAGTCTGGTCTTTTCCACACCGGACAACAAAGAAACTTTTTCCGTAACCTGTTCAGCCGGGCTGGTCTGCTACAAAGGCATTGTAATCAGCAACACAAACGATCTGATAGACAAAGCGGACAAGGCTCTTTACAAAGCCAAAAGCAGCGGCAAGGATCGAGTCTGTACAGCGGATGTTCTTGATTACGAAGCTGTGAGCAAGGAAACTCTCGTGCACGCCAACGAAAAAAAATTTCTATTTACGGGTAAATAAAGGACGGTTCTTTCATGATAAATGCCAACAAGACAATGAGCCTTGCGATTATGAGCGGAAAAGGAGGCGTTGGTAAAACCAACCTGTCCCTTAACCTGTCCTATGCCCTCAACACCGGGGGCAACAGTCTGCTGCTCATGGACTGCGATCTGGGACTTGCCAACCTTGACGTCCTTCTGGGAATCTCCCCGGAAAGCAATATGCAGGATCTGCTGATCAGCGGGGCCAGACCTTCCGATATCGTAATTCCCATAGAAAAAGGCCGCAGGTTCGACATTCTGCCCGCAGCTTCCGGGGTTCCGGAACTCGTCGAAATGGACGAGGACATGCAGGAAATGCTCTTCAGCAAGATTACCGATCTTGTGGGCAGTTACCAGTTTCTGGTTCTGGATCTCGGCGCGGGCATAAACGGAACCGTACTTTCCTTCGCGGCCATGGTGCACTCAAGAATCGTTGTCATCACCCCGGAACCTACTTCGCTGACAGACAGTTATGCCCTGATCAAGGTTCTGAATTCACAGCACGGGGTCAGCGATTTTCACATCGTGGTCAATCAGGCATCATCCGCCAAGGAAGCAAATGAGACCTTCAACAGGCTGAATATGGCCTGTGAAAAATTCCTGAATATTCAGTTGAAAAATATGGGTTTTGTGCGCTATGATCCCAACGTTACTGAAGCGGTGAGAAGACAGATACCGTTCATCAAATTTGCCCCGAAATCCGATGCGAGCAGAGATATTTTAAATATCGCAGTCAAAATTCAGAAAATACGCATGGACAACATGGCCAAACTTGCTGAACAGCCGATCATAAAAAAATTTCCGATTCTTGCCGACTAATTGCTTGACGAAAAGGACAGCTTTTCGGCATGGTTGTAATATTGATGGCCAAACATGTGAAAGCCACAACAAACACGACGCGGGAGATAAGAATGAACAAAAGCGAACTGATCAAGAGTCTTGCGGAAGAGAAAGGTCTGCACGTCGACGAATCTGCTGAAATAGTGGATGCTTTTGTCGATGCCATCAAGGAAGCCCTTATCCGCGGTGACAGGGTCGAAATCAGAGGCTTCGGAAGTTTCAAGATGAAAGAATACAAAGGTTATACCGGACGCAATCCCAAAACCGGAGATGTAGTGGACGTAACTCCCAAAAAACTGCCTTTCTTCCGTCCGGGTAAAGAATTGAAGGAATATCTGAACGCTTAATGCGACTGATCATATTTGCGCTTATTTTCCTTGCCGGTTTAGGTGGCTCTGCCAATGCCTATGCCGGCAGGGATGTATTATTATCTATTGTTGACACGGCCAATACCTTCGGGACAGTAAATCCCTGCCCCACGTGAGGACACAAGACCATTGGCGGACTGGCCCGGAGGGCCGGATATTTCGAGGACCTGAAAAAGGTTCTCAAAAACGATGTGCTTGTGCTTGGCGGTGCTTATGAGTTTCTGCCGACATCTGGCGAATATGTTCCCGAAAACAAACAGAAAACTCTGCCTGAGGCTTTCCTGAAACTTGATTATGATTTAGGAATCCTGAGCCCGGCAGAAAAAGATTTTCTCAAGAGCAGTCCACGGGGTATCCCTCCCAACTGGATCGATAGCCGGGAAATGAAGGTTGTTGAAAAAAAACTGCAGGACGGCAGTACAGCGGCAATCATCATACTTCCATACCTGGAAAAAGGCTCGAATGACATCCCGGATGATATTGTCGACAGTGCGGAAAAGCTCTTTGAGGAATACAGAAGCAAATGCGATATTGTTATCGCCATGAGCTCCTGGGGTTATTTCAGAGAAAAGAAATTTCTCGGTTCCATCGGGGTCACCGAAAATCCTCCGGATATTCTTCTGGGGAGCGGCGACGGACCGGGGATGACCGGCAGTCTTGCCGCGCAAGGCAGGACTTTGTGGGTTCGCAGCTACCCCACCGGAAAGGCGGTCAACCGGATCGATATTTTTAAATTCCCGACGCGAGATCCCGGATTCAAATGGGTTTCCGACGAAAACGCAAAATGGTTCCTGCAGACTTTGCATCAGAATCAAAGGGAAGATCCGAAAGTAGCCGAGCTGCTGGCTGATATTGTGGATGAAAAGTAATAGGATTAAATCGGAGGCAAACAATGAGTTTCCAAGGAGCATTAACTGCTCTGGTCACTCCGTTCAAGGACGGAGCGATTGATCAGGACGCATACCGCGAACTGATCGAATGGCAGATTGAACAGGGGATCGACGGTCTGGTTCCATGCGGAACGACCGGCGAAGCGGCAACAATGACCCACGAAGAACAAGGTGAGGTTATAAGAATCTGTGTTGAGCAGGTGAAGGGACGCATTCCCGTCATCGCCGGTGCAGGTTCAAACAATACTAAAGAAGCCGTAAACCTGACCCTGCTCGCCAAAAATGCGGGCGCCGATGCCACCCTCCAGATAACACCCTATTACAATAAACCGACTCCGAACGGACTGATTGCTCATTTTAAAACTCTGTCTGAAGAGGCTTCCATGCCCTTCATTCTTTACAATGTACCGGGCAGAACAGGACTGAATGCTCTGCCGGAAACCATTGCCAGAATTGCAAGAGAAGTTCCGGACGTAATCGGTGTAAAAGAAGCTACCGGCAACCTGTCCCAGGTTTCCGATGTGATCGAAAAATGCCCAGAAGGATTCACGGTGCTTTCCGGTGACGATTTCACCGTACTGCCCCTGCTTGCACTGGGCGGTCACGGAGTAATATCCGTTGTCTCCAACATCATGCCCGATGTAATGTCCGGCATGTGCGCAGCCTTCCGTAACGGGGACATCAAGAAAGCTCAGGAACTGCACTATAAAATGCAGCCCCTGAACCGGGCCATGTTTATTGAGACAAACCCCATTCCAGTCAAAACAGCACTTGGAATGATGGGCAAGCTTGAAACATCCTTCAGGCTGCCCCTTGTCCCGCTGCTTCCCGAAAACGAAAGCAAGCTTGAAGCAACGCTCAAGGAAAACGGGATCATTTAAGCGGTCAAAATCAAAATCACAAAGAAAGCCCGCTCAGTAAACTGAGCGGGCTTTCTTATTCCTGCCGATCGGCTGAACAATTAATCGAGACCGACTTCAGGAGCAATGCCGGTAACGGCATCAATAGCAATTGCAAAAAAATCACCCAACTCCAATCCAATCCTGTCACATTCCTTGATGATATCTCTGTTCACGCTGGCGGCAAACGCCTTTGACTTCATTTTCTTCTTCAGACTCTTGGGAGTCATGCCCGACATCTTTTCGGGTCTCATCAAAGCATTTGCATGGATAAGGCCGGTAACAGTCTCGCCGCAACGCAGTGCAAAATCAAAATCTGTCTGCGGAGCAACTCCGGTCATCTCCCCGTTGTGCGCACGGATGGCCTGCACGGCTTCATCCGGCAGCTTTCCATCAAGCATTTCAGCGGATACAAGCCCGTGCTTCTCCGGCTGCGATGCCGTGCTGCTGTAATCGAGGTCGTGCAGCAGCCCGGTGATGGACCACAATTCCTCATCCTGCCCAAGCTTGCGAGCCAATGCGCCAAGCACAGCCTCGGATTCAAGTGAATGCTGAATAAGATTTTCCTCGGGAACATTGGCCTTGAGAAGCTCAAACGCTTCATCACGTGATATCATTTTGACAACTCCTAATTATTTAAAATCAATACAAGTGGCAAAAAACAGTCCGCCCTTCCCCAACCTCAACACTCTCAGGTGGCTCAGATGAACAGATATCCATGGCCCTGGGACAACGCGGGTGAAATGGACATCCTTCCGGCGGCGAGATGGGGCTGGGCATATCTCCGGGAACAATGACATCCCCGCCGGGGGCAGACGGATCGGGAATCGGGACTGCGTCCAGCAGTATACGCGAATACGGATGCAGCGGTTCCCGGTACAAAGCTTCGGCAGGTGCGACTTCCATGAGCTTGCCGAGATACATGACCGCTACCCGGTCACTGATATGACTGACCACCGAAAGATCATGCGAAATGAAGACGTAACTCAAACCGAACTCCTTCTGGATCGACTTGAGCAGATTAAGCACCTGAGCCTGCACGGAAACATCAAGAGCGGAAACGGGCTCGTCACAGATTACAAGGTCCGGATTCATGGCAATCGCCCGGGCGATTGCCACCCTCTGCCGCTGACCTCCGGAAAATTCATGCGGATAACGGGAAGCATGTTCCGGGCGCAAACCGACCTGCTGCAGCAGTTCGGAAACCCTGTCCTTAATCTCTTTCCCGGTTCCCATATGATGAATGCGCAAACCTTCCGAAATAATTTTCCCTATCTTCTGGCGCGGATTTAATGAGGAATACGGGTCCTGAAAAACCATCTGCAGCAATCCGCCCTTTTCAGCGGAACTCCACTCCGAAAGAGGCTTACCCTTAAAAAAGATTGTCCCGGAATCCGGTTTTTCCAGCCCGGACAAAAGCCGCGCAAGCGTGGATTTGCCGCAACCGGACTCCCCAACCAGCCCGAGAGTCTCGCCGTTTTCAACCCGCAGGGAAATACCGTTTACAGCCTTGACCGTTGCCTTGGACATAGACAGGAGCCCGCCGCTTACCGGGTAATGTCTCTTAACATCAGCAACTTCCAGAATAAATCCGCTCATTTCATATTGTCCTTTCCTGCGTCCCAGGAATGCAGCCAGCAACGGACACTGCGGCCGTTTTCCGTAATCAATTGCGGCTCCTGCTCCCGGCATAGATCAAAGGCATGTGCGCACCGGGGATGAAAACGGCACCCCTTGGGGAGATTGGTCAGAGCCGGAACATTTCCGGGAATGGGGGTAAGTTCCTCACGGCTGCCGAGCCGGGGAACGGAAGCAAGCAACCCTCTGGTATAGGGATGAAGCGGGTCCTTGAAAAGATCATTCAAGCCTGCGGACTCGACAATCTGACCAGCATACATGACCGCTACACGCGAAGCCACCCGGGCCACCACTCCGAGATCGTGAGTGATGAGCATCAGTGATCCGTTCATCCGGTTCCTGAGGTCATTCAGTAATCTGAGAATCTGGGCTTGAATGGTCACATCAAGCGCGGTTGTCGGCTCATCGGCAATGAGTATTTCCGGTGAGCAGACAAGAGCCATGGCAATCATGACCCGCTGGCGCATGCCCCCGCTCAGTTCATGCGGAAAACTGTTTATCCTTTTCTGCGGATTGGGAATGCCGACCAGCTTCAAAGCATCAACAGCGGCCTCTTCAGCCTCATGAGCCGAAACACCCTGATGCAGCCGCAAAGTCTCGCTTATCTGATCGCCTATTCTGAATACAGGGTTCAGCGAGGTCATGGGCTCCTGAAAAATCATGGAGAGACTGTTGCCGCGAATTTTCTGCAATTCCTTTTCCGGCAGCTGTACCAGATCCCTTCCGCGGTACAGAACCTGTCCACCGGTTATTCTGCCCGGAGGGTCCGGAACCAGTCCCATTATGGAAAGTGAGAGAACCGTCTTGCCGCAGCCGGATTCCCCGACCACTGCCAAAGTTTCTCCTTGCCCTAACTCGATACTGGCATTATCCACAGCATTGACAACTCCGCCCGGAGTTGCGAACGAGGTGGTAAGATTCCTGATTTCTAAAATTGGTGCGGTCATAAACGCGAGCCGTAACTATGTGTATGCTTTAATTGATTAGCTGCAATGCTGGCTGAACCGGACATGTGAATACGTACAGACAATGCTTCACGGTTCATCTTTCCTCAGCAAAGTAGTAATTGAGATAACTGAAAAATTCAATCGACTTCGGAGAGTGTCAAGTGGACAAGATCGCTGTAATCGGAGGAGGGCTTGCCGGGTGTGAATGCGCAATGCAGCTCGCCAAGGCAGGAATACCCGTCGACCTGTATGAAATGAAGCCCGAAAAATATTCCGAAGCCCACACCATGCCGGGTCTGGCCGAGCTGGTCTGCTCAAATTCTCTGCGCTCCGGCGAACTGAATACCGCCATCGGGATTCTCAAACATGAACTGGTAGAACTTGATTCCGTAATAATGAAAGCGGCAATGGAATCCCGCGTACCGGCCGGTTCCGCCCTGGCTGTTGACCGTGAAATTTTTTCAAATATAGTCACCGGGCTGATAGAATCCAACGAAAACATCACCGTTATCCGCCGTGAAATAACTTCCATAGACGACCCGGAACTCGCCGATTACGCCAAAATCGTAATAGCTGCCGGGCCGCTGGCCTCCCAGCCGCTTACGGAAAGCCTCATAAGCCGAACAGGCGAAAAACGGCTCTATTTCTATGACGCCATAGCCCCCATCGTCAGCCGTGATTCAGTCAACATGGACACGGCCTTCTACGGTTCGCGCTACAAGCCCGAAGACGATGATTACCTGAACTGCCCCATGACCGAGGAGCAGTACTATGCCTTCCTCAAGGAACTCAAGACCGGCGAACGAGTCGTTCCCCGTGAATTCGAAAAGGAAATCCATTTTGAGGGATGTCTGCCCGTAGAAGAAATGGCTGATCGCGGTGACATGACCCTGGCATTCGGACCGCTCAAACCGGTGGGCCTCATTGACCCGCGCACAGGCGAACAGGCCTTTGCCGTGGTCCAGCTCCGTGCCGAAAACAAAGACAGAACCGCCTTCAACCTTGTCGGCTTTCAGACAAAGCTGAAATACCCGGAACAAAAACGCATCTTCCGCATGATTCCCGGACTCGAAAACGCAGAATTCCTGCGCCTTGGCTCAATTCACCGCAACACCTACGTAAACGCCCCGGAAGTGCTGGACGAAAACCTGGCCCTCAAAACGGATTCACGCATCCATCTGGCCGGTCAGATAACCGGAGTGGAAGGATATCTGGAATCCGCAGCCTGCGGGCTCTGGGTGGGGCTCATGCTGGCAGAACAGTCCAAGGGACACAATCTCCCCACTCCGCCTGCGGAAACTTCACTGGGTGCCCTGCTAGGCCACCTGCGCGAAAAGAAGAAAAACTTCCAGCCTTCAAACGTTCAGTTCGGACTCATGCCGGACCTCAAGAAACGGGCTCCCAAACGCATGCGCAAAGAACTCTACGGCAAGCGTGCCATGGAAGTCTTCGCCGAGTGGAAAGAAAAGAATTTTTAGCAATTTTGATGCGCTTCGCGCTTGTAATAATTTGAGTTCGTCTCCGACGGCCTCGCGGGGCGCCCTGCCGGGAGCCTTAAACCCTTTGAAAAGGGTTTAAGAATCCCAAACTTTTTTGTTTAGGCTTCGCCGTTCCACACGACTAAATGCCATTAACATTCAACCAGTTATTAGAACAACAAGCTAAAGACCAAGCATAGGATTAATAAGACATTCGTACAAATAAAAAGCTACTAATATCAAAAAAAGCCCCTGCCGGTAATTTACCGACAGGGGCTTTCATATTTCATATAGCTTCGCCTCACGAAGCTGCGAAGCATCGTTAAAAAGTTTTTGAAGAGTCCAGAGAAACTTTTTCCCAAAAAGTTTCTTTGGCCCCCGGAGGGGCCGCCGGCAGGCAACACCCTAAGGGACGCCGGTAGGCAACACCTTAAGGGGCGGCCAGCAACTCCATTAATACAGATTAAAAGGTCTGCTTGAACAGGTCTTCGCTTGAACCTGACCCTCCACTGCCGGAATCTCCGTCCGCACCGGGGGTTGTTCTGGTCGGCTGCGTTCCTTCCTTGAATGGTAAAAAGAAGGACTCTGCGGACGATGGCCCTGCCAGCAGTCCGGTTGATGCGTCAATTTTCGCCATAACTATACCTTCGGGCTGGGTGAAGTCCGTGTAGGGATAGTCATTTTCAACCTGTTTGCGATAGGAAACCCAGATAGGACTTGCCGCACGCGAACCTGTTTCCCACTTGCCCATGGGGGTAAGCTGGTCAAACCCGACAAAAATACCGGTAAGCAGATAGGGTGAAAATCCCATGTACCATGCGTCCTGTTCGTTGTTGGTTGTACCGGTTTTACCGGCAACGGGCCGTTTAAGGACCTTGGCGCGCCAGCCTGTGCCGTGCTGAACAACTTCCTTGAGCAGACAGCACATTATGTAGGCCGTCTGGGGGCTGATAGCTTCGGTCACTTCGGGCTTGGACTCATAGAGGAGATCTCCCCAGGGGCTGTTCACCGAAAGAATCATCCGGGCTTTTACACGCGTTCCGCCACGGGCAAAAGCGGAATAGGCTTCGACCATGTTCAGCAGACTTACGGAGGCGGACCCCAGTGCCACGGACAGGTCCTGCGGGAAATCGCTTTCAAGCCCCATGTCCTTAGCCCGTTTTATTATCTTGTCGATGCCGAGTTTGCGGGCCAGCCTGATGGTAACGAGATTTCGTGATTTCACCAACGCGGTACGCAGCAGGGTCGGTCCGTAGAAGACACCTTCAAAGTTTTCCGGCTTCCAGAGCTTTCCGGCTTCCATATCCGTATAAACGAAAGGAGCGTCCATGAGGATTGATGCGGGAGTAAACCCGTTATCCATAGCTGTGGAGTAGACTATGGGTTTGAACGCCGAACCGGGTTGCCGTCTGGCCTGAGTTGCGCGGTTGAACTGGCTTTCGGAAAAGGAATAGCCGCCTACCATGGCAAGGACTTCTCCGTCCTTGGGGTCCATGGAGACAAGTGCACCCTGTACAATGGGTTTTTGAACCAGCGAGACCTCCCAGCTTACATCGCCGAGAGTATCGGTATCAGGGTCGACCTGATTGAAATTGACTTCACTGCCGTCCTTGAAAAAAGCCTTGTCGAGCTTTGCCCATACAACATCACCTTTATTGAGAACTTCCGTGGCGTCCTTTTTGGGACGTACTTCATCATGTGCTTTTTTCACATCAGGGGTGCGACACCAGCCCATGCTGGTAACCGGCATTACCGCAGCGTATTTGTTGAATTTTACCTGTGCTTCCTTTTTGGAGACCTTGGTAACCAGTACCTGGACCCATTTTCCGGGACGCAGTTGCGACTCAGGAATAATATCAGAGGCCAGAAATTCTGCATATTGCTCAGGTTTGAGCTGCTTGAGAGGACCTCTCCATCCACGACGAAAGGTAGAATTTTCAAGCCCTTCCTTAACGGCCTCATCCGCAGCATCCTGATGCTTGATATCGCAGGAGGTGTAGACGTTCAGTCCACCTGTGTAGACGGTTTCCTCTCCGAATTTATCCACAAGCCAGCGGCGAACCTCCTCAAGAAAGTAAGCTCCGTGCTTCCATGAAGGATCTTCCATACTGCCGTAGACAAGAGGCTCGTCAACGGCTTTGTTGTATTCTTCGCGATTAACCCAGCCGTGTTCGTACATCTGGCCCAGCACATAAAGCTGACGGGCTCTTGCCTTTTCCGGGTGTTTGTAGGGGTCATAGCGACTGGGAGCCTGCGGCAGTCCTGCCAGCAACGCACATTCCGCAATGCTGAGCTCACCGACATGCTTTCCGAAATAAGTCCTGGCCGCAGCTTCTACCCCGTAGGCTCCGGCTCCGAGATAAATCTGGTTCAGATAGATGGTCAGGATTTCATCTTTTTCAAGGTAGTGCTCAAGGCGAAAGGCCAGGATGGCTTCCTTAAGTTTACGCTTGTAGCTTTTTTCCGGGGACAGAAGCAGCCTTTTGATGATCTGCTGGGTAATTGTACTGCCGCCCTGAGTCCTTGCGCCGGTTTTCATGTTGGCAACGAATGCACGGGAAATGGCCGTAAGGTCGACTCCGTCATGTTCGTAAAAAGAAGCATCTTCCGCCGCAAGAAAAGCCTTGGGCAGAAAAGGGCTCATTTCGTCCATGCGTACCAGAAAACGTTTTTCCTTATAAAAATACCCCAGAACTTTCTTATTTCTGGTGTAAACGGTAGTTACCAGCGGAGGGTTGTAGTCGGTTATATTCTTGAATCCGGGCAGCTCGCTGGAAGCCCAGAAATAAAGCCCGGCCAGCGATGCTATTCCGAGGATACCGATCACAAGCAATACGATCAGTGAAATCTTATAAACTTTTTTCATTTAAGGAACTCGGCAATTGACGGTATTCGTTTCACTTTCAGGCGCAATGTAGAGGCGCCGCACGCTGCTATTCACCATGCGGAACAAATCCCCATGCGGTTCTGAGCCCGGCATGCAGCTGCCGGACCTTCGACTGGGAAGTTCCCAGCGCCCCGAACAACCTGGACGGGGTCTTATTTTCATGCCTGGCAAGGCATCGTTCTATTTCAAGCAGGCTTATCCGGCCCCGCTCATCTATCCAGAAAGGGAAAAGACGGCAGTAGAACGGCCTGGCCTCCACGGGAATGCGGCACCCTTCGGCACCGAGAAAGACACATTTCCCGGAAGAGTCCACCGCCAGCCTGTAGTGCATACCTCCGGGAGGAAACACTTCCCGTACAGTTCTGCGCTGATCCGGAAACAGCCTGAGCAGATTTTCAATAAAAACGGCGGTGTTCGGTTGCAAAACGAACCCGCCGGAATAGGGAACGCACTCGCGGATGCGTTCCCTTTCAAAATCTGAAACAGGAAAACAGACCTCTTCGAGACCCGGAGTTATTTCACAACATGTGGGTCCCTTGGCGGCACAGCGTGCGCAGACAAAAGGATCCTTCATCAGATGAGCACTCCATGTGATCGAAAATTACTTGTTTTCGTCCTCAAAACACATCTTCCCGTATCCGTTGCAGGGAGGAATAGGATAATCACCGTTAAAACAGGCCAGACAGTATGAATCCTTGTCTCCCACAGAACTGAGCAATCCATCAATAGAAAGATAGTGCAGAGAATCAAGGCCGAGGAAACGTGCGATTTCCTCTTCTGTGCTGTTGGCGGCAATAAGCTCTCCCTTGGAAGAAAAGTCAATCCCGTAATAGCATGGGTAGCGGATAGCCGGGCAGCTGACCCGCATATGGATTTCACGGGCACCCATCTCGCGAAGTTTCTTGATTCTTGTGCGGGTGGTGGTGCCGCGTACAATAGAATCTTCCACGATCATGATTTTTTTATCCTTGATCATAGATTTTACCGGGTTCAACTTCACACGCACGCTGAAATCACGCATGTCCTGAGAGGGCTGAATAAAAGTTCTGCCGACATAATGGTTGCGGATCATGGCCAGCTCGAAGGGAATGCCGGACTCCTGCGAATAGCCGACAGCCGCGTAGTTACCGGAATCAGGAAAAGGCATTACAAAATCAACATCAACCGGCTTTTCGGTGGAAAGGACTGCACCCATTTTCTTGCGCCGTTCGTAGACTACTTCACCGAAAACAGTGGAGTCCGGACGGGCAAAATAAATGAGTTCGAATATGCACTGACGTCTGGGGATGGATTCACAATATGTGTATGATGTGAGCTTTCCGTCTTCCACCACAATCATTTCACCGGGATTGAGGGGACGTATTTCCTCGGCATCAATCAGATCGAAGGCGCAGGTTTCGGAAGCAAATACATAGTTATCGCCGACACGGCCCATAGCCAGCGGGCGGAAACCATGAGGATCTTTTATCGCGATAAGCTTGTTATTGGCCATTATCAACAGCGAGAAGGCGCCCTTAACCTTGCGGCAGGTCTTCATTATGGCGTCTTCAATAGTATTGCCGTTCAGGTTCTTGGCAATCAGGTGGACAAAGACTTCCGAATCCATAGTGGTCTGAAAAATGGAGCCCTGAGCTTCTAGCTCTTCACGCAGTTCCTTGGTGTTTACGAGGTTGCCGTTGTGGGCAATGGCAAGGCGCAAATCACCGAAACGCACCAGAAACGGCTGGGCGTTCCTGATAAGAGAAGCACCTGTTGTCGAGTAGCGGATATGCCCGACAGCGATATCACCTTTGAGTTCCTTGCCGAGGTGACGCTCGTTAAAGACATCGGCGACAAGGCCCATGCCCTTCTGCTCACGGATACTGTCACCATCCCAGGTGACTATGCCGGCAGATTCCTGCCCGCGGTGCTGCATGGCGTAAAGGCCGAAATAGGTCATTCTAGCCGCTTCAGGATGTCCGTATATTCCGAACAGTCCGCAATATTCTTTTTTCATCTTTCCTGCTCTTGCATTGACTGCATGTTTAGCCTGCATATTGCATGATCAGACTTGAATTGCTGTTTTAACTATTACAATGAATAGCTGAAAGCAAACAAACCGGTTTTGGTCGTAAGGGTTAATTAATAAGGGAATAACTCCCTTTGGAATCCCTAATAATTAAAGAGGTAACATCGAAAGCAGTCACTAAAAAACCACTGGATAAGAAGCTCTTGAACGCCGCTTCCGCTAAAAGGAAAAAGGACCGGAGCAGTTATGCCCGGCCCGATATTTCCAGTCAGAATTTGTTACATGCCGTGATAGTGCTGCAAACACTGCACGTCAAGCCCTTTTCCGCGCCGTTCCTTGATTGCCAGACTCATGGCATGGGCTCCGGCCACGGTTGTGGTGTATGCCAGACCGTAAAGCAAAACAGTCTGCCGTATCTCCTTGGAGTCGGTGACCGTCTGTTTTCCGGACGGGGTATTTATAAGAAGATCAATGTGGCCGTTCTTGATGTAGTCGACAACATGAGGTCTTCCTTCGTTTACCTTGAGTATCTTTTCGGTACTTATCCCTTTTTCATTAAGGAAATCTGCAGTACCTCCGGTTGCCAGTATGCGGAAACCGAGTTCGCTGAAGTTTGCCGCAGCGGGAAGGATGCTTTCCTTGTCCCGGTCCTTGACGGAGATGAAGACCGTTCCTTCAAGGGGAAGTTTGAGACCGGCACCGAGCTGAGCCTTCATGAAGGCCAGTCCCGGAGTATAATCCATACCCATGACTTCACCGGTTGAACGCATTTCAGGTCCGAGCATTACATCGACATTCGGGAACCTGTTGAAGGGGAAAACCGCTTCCTTGACGGAATAAAAACCTTCCTTGCGCATGGACCAGGGATCAAGATCCTTCAGCTTTTCGCCAAGCATTACCTTGGTTGCCATCTTGGCAAGCTGAATTCCGGTAGCCTTGCTGACAAAAGGCACAGTACGCGATGCTCTGGGGTTTACCTCGATGATATAAACAACATCATCCTTCACCGCGAACTGAATGTTCATCAGACCGACGACTTCAAGCTCTTCGGCCAGCGCCACGGTCTGCCTTTTGATCTCTTCCACGATTGCATCGCTCAGGGTATGCGGAGGCAGTACGCAGGCGGAGTCGCCGGAATGGATTCCGGCTTCTTCGATATGCTCCATGACACCGGCAACGTAGGTCTGCTCGCCGTCCGAAAGAGCATCAACATCAATCTCGATCGCATTCTCAAGGAATTTGTCAATGAGAATGGGATGCTCAGGAGAAACAACCGCTGCTTCGCGGAAATAGGAATCAAATTCCTCATCGCTGTATACGATGTCCATGCCCCGACCACCGAGGACATAGGAGGGACGCAGCACAAGAGGATAACCGAGATCGGCGGCGATAACCTTTGCGTCTTCAAGAGACATGGCCGTGCCGTTGTCCGGCTGTTTCAGATCCAGCTTTCTGAGCAGGGCCTGAAACCTTTCACGATCCTCCGCACGGTCAATGGCGTCCGGGGAAGTTCCCAGAATATTGACTCCGGCCTTGAGCAGCGGAATGGCGAGGTTCAGCGGAGTCTGACCTCCGAACTGGACAATTACGCCTTCAGGCTTCTCGAACTCGATGATGTTGAGCACATCTTCATAGGTGAGCGGTTCAAAATAAAGTCTGTCCGAGGTATCGTAGTCGGTTGAAACTGTTTCCGGGTTTGAGTTGACCATAATCGACTTTATGCCCATTTCATTCAACGCAAATGAAGAATGGCAGCAGCAGTAGTCAAACTCGATCCCCTGACCGATCCTGTTGGGCCCTCCCCCAAGGATCATGACCTTGCGGTCCTCCATGGGAGCGGCTTCCTGACCGGATTCGTAGGTGGAATAAAAATACGGTGTGTATGCCTCGAATTCGGCAGCACAGGTATCTACAAGGTAGTATGTGGGAATAAGCTCAAGCTTTTTCCTGAAATTACGTACATTCTCTTCTGTTTCACGCCACATGGACGCAAGCTGAGGATCGGAATAACCGTATTCCTTGGCCTTTTTAAACATTGTGGCAACGCGCTCATCACCGGAATACATTCCGACCTCAAGAGTGAAGGTCCTCAGTTCATCCTCGAATTTAACGATGTCCTCGAACTGATGCAGGAACCAGGGGTCAATCTTGGTGATATCGAAAATTTCTTCCAGAGTCATGCCGCAGAGAAAAGCTTCCCGCAGAAAGAAAATCCGCTTGGAATTGGGCTTGCGCAACAGGCCGACGAGTTTTTCGCGGTCAAAATCGCATTTATCGAACTTCTTGCCGAAACCGGGCATACCCACTTCAAGTGAGCGCAGCCCTTTCTGCAGACATTCTTTAAATGTACGTCCGATAGCCATGGTTTCGCCGACACTCTTCATGGCAGTGGTCAGATAGTCTTCGGAACCGGGGAATTTCTCGAAAGTAAATCTCGGAATCTTGATGACACAGTAGTCAATTGTAGGTTCGAAAGACGCCATGGTCTCGCGGGTGATGTCGTTGGGAATTTCATCCAGCGTGTAGCCGACGGCAAGTTTGGCCGCGATCTTGGCAATGGGGAACCCGGTAGCCTTGGAAGCCAGGGCTGACGAGCGGGAAACACGGGGGTTCATCTCAATGACCGCAAGCTCCCCGTTTTCCGGATTGACGGCAAACTGAACGTTGGACCCACCGGTTTCAACGCCGATTTCGCGCATGATTGCAAGGGAAGCGTCCCTCATGACCTGATATTCCCGGTCGGTAAGGGTCTGGGCAGGGGCCACGGTGATGGAGTCACCGGTATGCACCCCCATGGGATCAATGTTCTCGATGGAACAAATGATCACGCAGTTATCCTTGCGATCGCGCATGACTTCAAGCTCGTATTCCTTCCAGCCGAGGATGGATTCCTCAAGCATTACTTCGCTGTGAAGGCTGGCGGCAATACCCTGCATGGCTATGTGTTCCAGATCCTCCAGATTGTAAGCCACACCGCCGCCGGTACCGCCGAGAGTAAAGGCGGGCCGGATGATGATCGGGAAGCTGAGCTGCTTGCCCCAGTAGCGGACATCATCAATATTTCGGGCGATTCCGCTTGAAGGAACCTTGAGGCCGATCTTTTCCATGGCTGCACGGAAAAGCTCACGGCTTTCCGCCTTTTCAATAACATCAACGGATGCGCCGATAAGTTCAACATTGAATTTATCGAGAACACCGGCTTCAGCCACAGCCAGTGCGGTGTTAAGCGCGGTCTGGCCGCCAAGGGTCGGCAGGAGGGCATCGGGCCTTTCCTTCTCGATGATCTTGGCGATTGTTTCAGGTTCAATAGGTTCAATATAGGTTCGGTCCGCAAGGTGCGGATCAGTCATAATAGTCGCGGGATTGGAATTTACGAGGATGACCTCGTATCCTTCTTCTTTGAGAGCTTTGAGAGCCTGAGTTCCGGAATAGTCGAACTCGCAGGCCTGACCGATTACGATCGGCCCTGAGCCGATGAGCATAATTTTCTTGATATCAGTGCGTTTAGGCATGAACTCCACCCAAATAAAGGTTTGAGATATTGGCTGTGCGGTCCTGTTTATGTCTCGGCGAACTTATGTTCGCGCATAGGACCTGTGAAGAGACGAGAAGATATAAATTATTATTGCAAGATGGGCAACCCCTCTAACGTTTATATTATTTAGCAACTAAGACTGTTCACTTATTGACAAACATCATAATTGACTTTAAATCTCAATTGCAATGAACGCACTTACTGAAAAAACTACTCCAAGACCTCTTTCCTGCTATGGAAACGGTGTGTCGGTAAGAGTGACCGCCCTGGAAGGCGGACGCTGCTGCCGCAGCAGGCTGCTTGCCCTTGGCATCATCCCCGGCACAATAATCACAGTACTAAGCAGTTGCGGAAGAATGACCATCAGGGTCAGATCTTCCCAGTTTGCAATCGGCTGTGAGATGGCAGCCAAAATCATGGCCATCCCGGTACGCGATTGCGACGACTGCCGAAAAACATATTAAGTCCCCTGAATACAGCATAATAAATTGCAGGAGATTCATACATGGATTCAAATTCAAAATGGCGATCCATAGAAATTCTTGCCAATGACCGCTCACCTCTGTCCCTGACCATGCTCGAAATGAAAAAGTGGCATGACAGACTGCAGAACGACTACGGAGTCTGGTCCAATACACAGGATACAGTGGCGACCATGAACTCCCTGAACAGCTACAAAGAATTCGCGGAACGGACCGAAGGACGCGTTGTAAACCTCGTTATCAACGGTGCGGATGTGCCTTACGACCTTCCGAAAAAGACAAAAGCCTAGCCTGCAGGCGGCATAGAATCCTCATCCCGCATCCTCTCACTGAAATCTCTGTTTGCCTATTATTCCGCATTCTGGCATTTTCCGCATATGGAAACAAACTACTCCGAAGAAGAACGCATAGAGCGGCTGGAAACAGCGCTGGCTCTGCAGGACCAGACGCTTGAAGAACTGAACCGGTTCATTATAGCACAGCAAAAACAGATAGGCGAACTGGAAAAGAAAATCGCAATTATGGCGGCACAGATGAAAGACCTGAAAGAAGCCGTTGCACACGCCACCCCCATGGATGACGCCCCTCCCCCGCATTACGGGCAGGTTTAACGAATCAGATGGACGAATCCCGGATTCAATCACCAGCCCTTTCAGGACATATCTGCTTCGGCCGCACTTAGTACTAGGCCACCTGCAACCAGACTTAATCCAGCATCACAGCATGCTTACCGGATCAACATCCATTGTGATCCGGATATTCTTTTTGTCCGGATTGAGTACGAGAATCCTGCCGTAAAGCTCTCTGCTTTTCATCCAGTCATCCGCCTTGAGCAGACAGTTGAAACGCTTACGCCCGCGCAGTTGCGAAAGAGGAGCAGGAACCGGGCCCATCGCCATTAGACCGGCTTCGCGAGCGGCATCCCTTACTGCTGCGAAGAAACCGGGGCAAAGCTCCTCTCCTTCCCAGCCAAGCGGATAACTTATCCTGATCAGGGTCAATTTGGTAAAGGGCGGGTAGCGGAATCTCTTGCGCCGCTCTATCTCCTTTTCAAAGAAAGTCTGATAATCCGCTGATGTTACCGCGGACCAGATCGGATTTTCCGGGTTGCGGGTCTGAATGATGACTTCACCAGGCTTGTCTCCGCGCCCGGCCCTTCCGGATACCTGCACCAGAAGCTGGAATGTCCGCTCCGCGGACCGGTAATCCGGCAGATTCAGCCCCAGATCACCCTCAGACACAACAACCAGTGTGACACCGGGAAAATTGTGGCCCTTGGAAAGCATCTGCGTTCCGACCAGTACCTGCGCATCACCCCTGGCAAAACTTTTCAGAATCTCGTCCAGTCTTTCCTGCCTGCGGGTTGAGTCCCGGTCCAGACGCAGAATCTTCGCTTCTTTGGGCAGCACCTTGGCGACCTGTTCTTCCAGCCGCTCCGTGCCTCCACCAAGAGGCAGCAGATTACTGCCGCCGCATGCCGTGCACGGCAACGGAAAAGGATAGGAGTTGCCGCAATAATGGCAGATCACCCTTTCCCTTGCCTTATGATAGGTCATACTGACGTTACAGTGAGGGCACTTGATGGGCTCTTCGCAATCGGTGCAATAAATAATCGGAGAAAATCCACGGCGGTTGAGCATGACCACGGCCTGCTCGCCTTTTTCCACAACCTCAAGCAATCTGGCCTGTGTTTCCGGGGCGAAAGGCTGTTCAGGGTCTTTTATAGCCGAGACATCAACAACACGAACTGCGGGAAGTACGGACTTCCCGACCCTTTTCTCCATGGAAATTACATCAAAAGCACCCTGTTTTGCCGCAAAAAAAGTTTTCACATCCGGTGTGGCAGAGCCCAGAACCAGCAGGCTTCCGGTTAATCCGGCAAGATAATACGCCACTTCCTTGGCCTGATACGGCAGGCGTTCTTCCTGCTTATACGATTCGTCATGCTCTTCATCCACGATGATCAGACCGGGATTGCGGACAGGAAGAAAAAGAGCCGAACGGGTTCCGATGATCAGGGCGGGGCTGTCATCCTCGGCCAGAGCACGGAAAATGGCTTCCTTGCGTACCGGAGTCTGGTAGCCGTGATAGAGATATTTCCTGCTGTCCGGAAAAAGAGGGCATATTCCGTTCCATAGGGCATACGCAAGAGCAATCTCCGGAACCAGTATGATCGCCGACCTGCCCTGCTCCATGCAGCGTCTGGCAACAGTCATATAGACCAGCGTCTTGCCGCTTCCTGTTATACCGTGCAGCAGCCGAACGGCATTGTGACCTTCATCAAGAGCATGGGAAAGATCGGAAATAGCCTGTTCCTGCTGCTCGGTCGGGACGAAATCCCAAGCGGGCATTCCGGCAGTACACTTCTCTGCAGGATCGGATTCGTCATCCGGAGGAGGGCCTATCTTCAGGAGAGAATCGGAATGCAGTTTCCTGATGACACCCCCGGTCCATTCGCCCAGAACGTTCTTTAAAAAACCCTTCTCCCTCGGCCCGTTTTCATACAGATATTCCAGCAGCTGCAACTGCCGGGCGGCATTCGGCCTGACCGGCCATGGAGGATCTGCGGCAAGACTTACATATTCTTCCTTTTCAAGCGAAGCAGGAAGACAGACGTCCATCCGGCCGTCATTGTATATTTCAACAAGCTCCAGACGTCTTTCCACCGGCATGCGCGCAATATCAAGGCCCTTTAAACGGGAAGGAAAACCTCTGTCCGCAACTCGAAAAGAAATCCTTGCGCTGCGAAAGCGGGCAGGTACGACATTTTCCAGCACCTTGCCAAGCGGCTGCATCTGCCGTGCGCCTATGCTGCGATACAGCTTGAAATGATTGGGGTTCAGCAGGGGGACCCGTTCCAGCGGCCAGATAACGGATTTAAGTTCCACCCCTTCGGGACCGGATTCTACGGTTTCCATAAGGAAGGCGACCCGCACGGAACGCCCCAAAGGCACAAGCACCCGCTGACCTTCCGAGAGTTCCGGAATATCAGCGGGCGCAACGTAAGTGTATATTGAATAAGGCGGACTGGCGAGGCAGGCCTGCCAGAGGACAGTCATTATTTATCCATCAATTTAAGCTTGAGGCATTTGCGAAGCATCTCGTAGACCGATCCGGAAGGCACTGCGCAACCGGTTTTCTTTTTTACGGCTACCGGCGAAAAAAGAGCCGAAGCGATTTTCTTCCTGATGCCCTTCCATTCAATCCTGAAATCAACGGTTTCGTCACCGGAAGTCAACGTTCCGCTGTGGGGAAGGATAAAACCTGCAAATTTGGAATATCCCCCGAAAGTAATACTTCTTCCGGCTCCGAGAATAATTTTGAGCGGAACAAAATTCTCGTTATCGAACCAGATCTGGGGAGAATTCTCATCTCCGGCCTGAGCTCCGAACACGAAAACAGGCGTGTCTTCATAAAAACCGTAGCTCCGCGTTCCATTGCTGAAACCTGCCGACATCCAATCATTGACCGGATCGTCCGGCGCCCAGAGCTGAAGCACGGAAACAGGCATATCACCGTTCTGCGGACACTGGGCAATAGTCTTGAAATACTGCCCGACACTTTCCGCAGCAACAGTGGCATTTCCATCCGCACAACTGAAAGTCTGCTGCCAGCGGTCGTACCCGCGACGAAGAGTCAGACTTGTTCCCGGCTCGGAAGGAAAGGTGATTACCGCCTCATATGAAGTCAATGCGCCGTAGTTGCGGTACATTGTCTCATCAATGTCCTGGTCGGACGGAAAAAAAGCCCTTGCCGGGCTGCAGACAAGCAGGGTCGCGGCAAGGACTGTAAGCATCACATAAAAATTGATCTTTTTTACGAACAAGACAGGAGCTCCCGCAATCTGGATACTATGCCGTCACGCAATTCTTCATCCTGAAGTGCAAAATAAACGTTCGCGGTAAGATAGTCCACCCAGTCCCCGGCGTCAAACCTCTGCCCGCGCAGTTTTACGGCCAGCAGCTTGTTGTTTGCGGCCAGTCCCTGCAGGGCATCGGTAAGCTGGATTTCTCCACCCACTCCGGGCTCGACATTTTCAAGGTGATCAAAAATCTCCGGCAGCAATACATAACGTCCGACAATGGCCAGCCTGGAAGGAGCCTGACCGATGGCCGGTTTCTCAACCAGAGAACGGACGCGGTACATTCCGGGGGCAAATTCCTCGCCCTGGATGATTCCGTATCTGTTGACCTTGTTCTCGGGGACCTCGATAACGCCGATTACGGCCATATTTTCCGTCCGAGCCGCGTCAATAAGCTGCTTGATGCCGGGTTCCATACCGAACATAAGGTCGTCACCGACCATTACGGCGAAGGGATCGTTTTTGCAGACTTCCTTGGCGCAGAGAACCGCATGCCCGAGGCCGAGCTGTTTTTTCTGACGAACGGAAATGATATTTACCATCTCCGCCACTCTTCTGACTTCCTCAAGAGCCTCTGTCTTACCGCCGCGCTCAAGAACGTCTTCCAGAGAAAGGTTGTAATCGAAATGGTCTTCAATGATCTTCTTGTTCTGGTTGTTGATGAAAACAACATCCGTAAGCCCGCTGGACATTGCTTCTTCCACCACATGCTGAACAACAGGCTTCTTGAAGATGGGCAGCATCTCTTTGGGAATATTCTTGGTTGCAGGCAATGATCTGGTGCCCCATCCGGCAACCGGAATAATAACTTTCTTGATGACCATTGATTAAGACTCCTTGGGTAGATTCAGTTTGCACCTACGCAACTGAAAAAATATTAGCGTAAATTTTCCTCCAGCACCTTGGCAAGACCGGAGGTGTAAAGTTCAACCTTGGCGCTGTCTTCAGCTTCAACCATAACCCTTGCAACGGACTCGGTGCCGGAATAGCGCAAAAGCACCCGTCCCTTGCCTGCCAGCTCATGTTCCACCTGCTTGAGAGCATCCCGCACGGCAGGAACTTCATCAAATGGAATTTTCCGCTGAACGTGAACATTCTGCAGCTTCTGAGGATAGAGAGCAAGCAGACCGGAAAGTTCGGAAAGAGGTCTGTTTTTTGTGCATATTATACGCAATAACTGCAACGCTGCAAGCAGTCCGTCACCGGTGGTGCTGTATTCCCTGAAGATGAGATGACCGGACTGTTCTCCGCCCAGAACGGCTCCTTCCCTGCGCATGGCTTCCACCACGTATCTGTCACCCACCGGGGTCCTGAGCATGGTGCCGCCGCGTTCCTTCATGAAATTTTCCAGGGCCATGTTGCTCATGACAGTTGCAACAAGCATATTCTTGGCAAGCTTACCCCGTTCCATGAGATCGGCCGCACAAAGAGCCATGATCAGGTCACCGTCAAGCACCTGCCCCTTTTCATCCACAACAATGAGACGATCACCGTCGCCGTCCAGAGCGAGGCCTATATCAGCATGCTCCTCCACCACACGGCGTCCCATGACTTCGGGGTAGAGCGAGCCGCATTTGTCGTTGATATTCAGGCCGTCCGGTTTGTTGCCTATTCTGACAACTTCGGCACCGAGCTCTTCGAACATATGCCCCAGACTGTAAGTCGCTCCGTTGGCGCTGTCGAGAACCATCTTGATTCCTTTCAGCGTCATATCCTGCGGAAAACTGTACTTCAGGTAGACAATATACCTTCCCCGTGCATCTTCTATCTTGAAGGCGCGGCCCACTTTCTCCGACTGCGGGTAGTCCCAGTTGCTGTCCCCGGACATAACCATGGCGGAAATCTCGTCTTCGACATCATCAGGGAGCTTGTACCCCTGCGAATCAAAAAACTTGATTCCGTTATCCATGAACGGGTTATGAGAGGCTGAAATAACTATGCCGATATCGGCACGCATGTTTCTCGTCAGAAAAGACACAGCCGGAGTAGGCATCGGCCCGACCTGAAAAACATCCATACCCATGGCGCACAGCCCGGAAGTAAGCGCATATTCAAAAACATATCCCGAAAGACGGGTATCCTTGCCTATGATAACCTTGTGCCGCTGTTTGCCGTTTCTGAAATAATAACCTGCGGCAAGGCCGAGTCGAAGCGCAATCTCGGCAGTCATGGGGAAAATATTGACCTGCCCGCGCAGGCCGTCGGTACCAAATAAACGTTTATTCATTAAAATCTCCCGAAAATGTCGTGGCTGCGGGCATCAATGTCCCGGTAAAGCCTGTCTGGATACGGTTACTGTTATTGCTTCCGGTTTTTGTTTGGTTATGCTGCACCCTTTAGGCAGACTTACTTCATAAGGAATAATGTTATCGCCGTCCGGAATTGTGGCGTTCAGATCAATCGAAGCGGTAATTTCGTTTCTGAATCCGCTTTTACGGAAAAAGGGTTTAGGAGCTTCCACAAGCAGCCTGACGTAATTCTGACTGGCAGAGAAGTCAACATCTTCCGGTCCCAGGATATAGAGCGGAACCTTAACCCACATTTTACCCCGGCGCACTGCAAAATCCAGATAGACATGAACCATGCCGGGGGTTGCCTCTACAGCCTGTGGAAGATGCAGAGGAACATCACCATCCCAGTTTTCAGGGGTATTGGTATCGATGAGAACAGGCTGGGTATTTACCTGCGCGACCTTTTTAAGAACAGAGGCGGGACCGCGCAGAACGACTTCGGCAGGATCGCAGCGCTTTTCCTTGAGCGCATAATCGCGGTGCAGATCTCCCTTCCATACGGGGATAACTGCAACCTTCTTGTTCACATACATATCCATGACCAGATTGATGTGAGAAGGCTTGATTTCCACCACTTCAAGGGCACTACCGAGTCCGAGCCTCTCCGGAACTATTTCTATGGGATTGTTGCCGACGACCAGATTGCCGGTATCAAGGGAATAGGCAAGTTTTTTTGTATCCAGATTGCGTATAAGCCCCTTGGGACCGCGCAGTCGCGCGGAAACCTTGGTTATCATCCCGTCACGGATTATCATGCCCTGCGGAGGGTTTATAATCTCAAGCGGAAATTCAACCCAGGTTTCAACAAGGTCCCTTCCGGTAACCAGATACCAGGTCAGGAGGGCCATAAGGATTGCCAGTGCGGCAATTTTCCAGCGTTGTGCAGACATACTCAGCTAAAAACGTTTTTGAGCACCCGCTTCAACCGGGTGATATCAAGACTTGTAGTCAGCTTTCCGCCTATCGCGGCGGAAATGGTTCCGCGTTCCTCGGAAACAACGATAGCCACGGCATCGGTTTCCTCACTAATCCCCAGAGCCGCGCGGTGCCGGGTTCCTATGGAACTCTGCCGGGTGGAAACCTGGGCCAACGGCAATATACAGGAAGCGGCGACAATCTTGTTTGAATTGACCACCACCGCCCCGTCATGCAACGGAGTATCGGGCCAGAAAATATTGATAAGCAGCTGTTTGCTGACCCGACCGTTGATTTCAACACCTTTCTCTATGATATCTCCCAGAGGGACATTTTTCTGAATGACAAGCAGAGCCCCTATCTTCTGACGGGCCATGGAATCCATTGCGGAACAGATTTCGTCAATTACAGCTAAATCATAGTCGTTTCTGCGCCACAGACGACCTGCCCCCATCTGGGCCAGACCTTTGCGGATGTCCCGCTGAAACAGGACGATTATTACCAGAAAGATTGAACTCAGGAAATTGGTCAGAAGCCAGTTGAGAGTGTACAGGCCGAAGACGTCCGACAGGTAGTAAACAAGCAGCAGAAGCATGAGACCCCAGATGACCGCAGCAGCACGGGTGCCGCGTACCAGGAGAATTACGTAGTAATAGACTACGGCCACCAGACCTATGTCCAGCAGCTCTTTCCAGGAAATCTGAAATCCGAACAGCTCGAACATTAATTCGCCCCGCCTATCTCCTTAACTATCTTCAAAGTCTGGCTTGTCAGTTCGACTTCATGCACACGGTGAATGGGAATCCCCCGTGCGGCCAGAACGGCCGTAGCCGCCTGAGTGGCATTCTGCCTGCAATCCGGTCCAAGACCCAGCAATGAGCCCCATACGGACTTATTTGAAAGGGCCATGTAGACAGGAAAACCAAGTTCGGCAACCTGGTCGATATTCCGCAATATTTCCAGATTATGCTCCATGGTTTTACCGAACCCTATACCCGGATCAAGCACTATACGATTCTCCGGTAAGCCTGCTTTTACAAGTTTTTCAAGACTTTTTTTAAAAAAGGTCAAAATATCCTCTACCACATTATCATATCTGGGGGCAATCTGCATGTCCTCAGGTTTTCCCTGACTATGCATAAGGACATACCCGGGCTTTAAATCAGCAACGACTTCAAGCAGTTGAGGATCAAGCGAAAAAGCGGAAACATCATTTACGATTGCAGCACCAGCCTCAATGGACTGACGGGCCACCTCGGCCTTAACCGTATCAACGGAAACAACATAATCGGTCGCCAATTCACGGATAACCGGAATGACACGGGCCAGTTCTTCGGCCTCGGAAACAGAATCGGCAAAAGGTCTTGTGCTTTCCCCTCCGATATCGAGGATATGCGCTCCCTGCTCCGCCAACAGCCGCCCATGAGCCACAGCTGTACGCGAATCAAAATTCTTGCCCCCGTCATAAAAGGAATCCGGGGTAACGTTGACAATACCGGCAATTAAAAAGGGGGCAGGGCCTAAAACCCTGCCCCCCATAACGGTCCATGAATATTCTTTGGTCATCTATTATTCAGAGCCTTTTTTGTCCTCGGAAGATTCAGCTTCTTCGGGCTTCTTTTCTTTATCCGCTTCGGAAACATCTTGTTCCGCATCAGTTGAATGTTCCTCAAAAGAGAAATCATCCCCGGATTCTTCATCAGCCTTATCCTGCTGTTCCTTAACCGGAGTGTAACCGGCCTGAGCGGCAGAACCGTATGCCCTGGCTGCGGAAGAGGTTTTCACCCTGGATACGGTTTCAAGGGGAGGAAGCACACCACCGGCCATAAGGGTATCGATATCATCTCCGGCAATGGTTTCACGTTCAAGCAGTGACTCGGCAACTGCATGAAGATGCTTCTCGTTTTCACTGAGCAGCCTGCGGGCCGTTTCGTGTGCAGTATCGATGATACGGCGCACTTCCGAATCGATGAGACGGGAGGTGTCCTCGCTGAAGTCCCTGTGCTGAACAAGTTCACGGCCGAGAAAGACCTGATCCTGGCTCTCACCGAAAGTCATGGGTCCGAGCTTGTCGCTCATGCCCCACTGACAGACCATGGAACGGGCCATCTTGGTGGCACGCTCGATATCGTTGCTTGCTCCGGTGGTCAACTGGTCGAGGATAAGTTCCTCGGCCACCCTTCCGCCCAGCAGCATTACCAGAGTATCTTCCAGATATGCTCTGGAATAGTTATGGCGGTCATCCACGGGAAGCTGCTGGGTTACACCAAGCGCCCTTCCGCGGGGAATGATAGTTACCTTGTGAACCGGATCGCAGTTCTTGAGAAGCTTGGCGATGAGTGCATGCCCGGCTTCATGATAAGCGGTAGTCTTTTTCTCGTCATCGGTCAGGATCAGGCTGCGGCGTTCACGGCCCATCAGAACCTTGTCCTTGGCTTCTTCAAAGTCGGCCATCTTCACGCTGTCCTGATTGTTCTTGGCAGCATAAAGCGCGGCTTCGTTAACGAGGTTTTCAAGATCCGCACCGGAAAAACCGGGAGTTCCGCGGGCAATGACATCAAGATCAATCTCACCGGCCAGCGGGGTTTTGCGGGTATGTACCTTAAGGATATGAGCACGCCCCTGCACATCCGGAGTGGGAACCACAACCTGACGGTCGAAACGTCCGGGACGCAGCAGCGCCGGGTCAAGAACGTCCGGTCTGTTGGTAGCGGCAATAAGAATTACCCCTTCGTTGGACTCGAAACCGTCCATCTCAACCAGCAACTGGTTAAGGGTCTGTTCGCGTTCATCGTGACCGCCTCCGAGACCGGCACCGCGCTGACGACCGACAGCGTCGATTTCGTCAATAAAAATCAGACACGGAGCATTCTTCTTGCCCTGAGTAAACAGGTCACGCACACGTGCAGCACCGACACCGACAAACATTTCGACAAAGTCGGAACCGGATATGGAGAAGAACGGCACACCGGCCTCTCCTGCAACAGCCCTTGCGAGCAGGGTTTTACCTGTTCCGGGGGGGCCCACCAGCAGAACACCTTTGGGTATGCGGCCACCGAGACGGGTGAACTTACGAGGTTCGCTGAGGAACTGGACAACTTCTTCAAGCTCGTCCTTGGCCTCATCAACACCGGCAACATCCTCGAAAGTGACGCGCGCGGTTTCCTCGTTGATCATGCGGGCACGGGACCGACCGAAAGACATGGCCCCGCCACGACCTCCGCCGCCTCCCTGCATCTGGCGCATAAAAAAGATCCAAACCCCGACAAGCAAAAGCATCGGGAACCACGATATAAACAAAGTCATATACCACGGGGCCTCTTCTTCAGGCTCCGCAACGACTTCTATTTTCTTCTTGATCAGGTTCTGGACGAGAGTGGGATCATCCGGATTATAGGTCACAAACCGTTTGTCACCTACCATTACCCCACTGATTTTCTGCCCCTGCATCTTGACCTGTATAACCTCTCCTTCGTCCACCTTCATGAGGAAATCGGTATAGGAGAGTTTAAGCTGGGATGCCTGCGGCTGGTTGAAAAGATTGAACAGGACAATCATAACCAGCATGATCGTTACCCAGACCAAGAGATTCTTGGCAAAACTATTCAAATTAAAACTCCTTGATATGTTTCCGGCTTACAAGTCGGATATATTCTCCGCCAGGCCCGGATTTAATTTACATCAGCAGCTAGTTTCAATCAGCTATTAATAAGGTTAATTCGGCAAAAGGCAAGCCATTTAGAGAAATATTATTAATGCTTGCCCTCGGTTCATAAAATTGGTAGCTGATTTTTCTCTCCAATGGAAGTGTATCGTCACCGGTGTGGCGCCTGGACTTCAAATCCAGTGGACGGGTTAACCCTCGTCGGTAGGTTCGACTCCTATACACTTCCGCCACCTCATAACAAATTCCTTCAAATATTCTCGGTTTTTCGACCCGTACTGCGTTTTATCTTGCCCTGACTGATCAATGCTGTATTATTTACATTGAATATTGTTCAAAAACAACAGGAGAGAGAGGATGACAGACTACGATCTCCATACCGGGATAGGCATCTTAGACAGCCAGCACCAGACTTTCCTGACTATTCTGGAAAAAATAAAGAATTGCGACCGTACCGACTCTGAAAAACTCGCAACCCTGATTGATGAACTTCATCTGTACACCCTTTATCATTTTGAAACAGAAGAAAAATTACTCAAGGAAAGCAAGGTTGAAAATTTTGAAGCTCATCAGAAAAAACACAATCTTCTTACAGAAAAGATTGAAGAATATCGGCTTGAAAATCTGACCGACAGCTGCCTGCTTGCACAGGGAATGTGCGACTTTCTTGAAAAATGGCTCTTCGAACACATATTGGAAACAGACATGGTTGATCTGGCAAAGGTAAAGGCCGGGGAAAACCACTGACTGCAAAGTGGAATCCCCCGGTTGGAATACTCTTAAATTATGATTTGGGCTGAATCCATTCCCGGAGTTCGGCCAACTGTGCGGAAACCGATTCCGGACCGGTGCTCCCGGGAGAAACCCTGCGGCGGACCGCGGCATCGTACGAAAGGACCTCGAAAACGTCTTCTTCAATCCTGTCGGAAAAAGTCTTCAGTTCGTCAAGGCTCATGTCCTCAAGTCCGCGACCTTCCTCTTCCGCCCGTGCAACAGCAGAGCCGGTAATGTGGTGCGCTTCACGGAAAGGAATACCCTTGCCCACAAGATAATCAGCAAGCTCGGTGGCATTAAGGAATCCCTTCTTCAGGGCATCACGCATATTTTCCGGCTTGAACTCCATTGCCGTCATCATATCAGCCATGATGGAAACCGAAGCCAGCACGGTCTTGTCGCAATCGAAAAAAGGTTCCTTGTCTTCCTGCATATCCCTGTTGTAGGCAAGCGGAAGTCCTTTACAGGTAGTCATCAGTGAAATGAGGTCACCGAAAACCCTTCCGGTTTTACCGCGCATCAGTTCGCACACATCCGGATTTTTCTTCTGCGGCATAATGGACGATCCGGTCGAAAACTCATCCGGCAGACGGACAAAACCGAAACAGGGGTTGGCCCAGATGATAAGTTCCTCGCAGATGCGGCTAAGATGGGTCATGATCAAGCTGCCGGTAAACATGGCTTCCATGACGAAATCGCGGTCGGAAACAGCATCAAGGCTGTTGCGGAAAGTTTCGCTCATGCCCAGGCTTTTTGCCGAAGACGAAGGATTCAGCGGATATGTGGTCCCGGCCAGAGCGGCAGCTCCCAGCGGACATACATCCGCCCTTCTCAGGCAATCTTCCACCCGGCTGTAATCGCGCTTGAACATCCAAGCATAAGCCAGCATGTGATGAGCAAGGCTTACTGGCTGGGCAGGCTGCATATGTGTATATCCGGGCAAAAGCACATCCGTGTTTTCACCGGCCTTTTCCGCAAAACTTTTCACGAGTCTGACAAGAGCCTCTCTCCATGCTTCAAGGGAACGCAGGACATGCAGACGAAAATCGGTCGCCACCTGATCGTTCCTACTGCGCCCGGTATGCAGCTTGCCGCCAACGGCACCGACTATTTCAGTCAGTCGGCTCTCAATATTCATATGGAGATCTTCCATCTCCCTTTTCCATTCAAATTTACCGGACTCGATCTCCTGAAGAACCGTATCCAGCCCTTTGATGAGAGTTTCGGCCTCTTCGGAGGTCAGCACTCCCTGCTCGGCCAGCATTTTTGCATGGGCCTGAGAACCTGCGATATCTTCACGATAAAGGTTCCGGTCATAACTTACGGATTCGGTATATTCCTCAACAGATGCCGCGGTCTTGCGGGCGAATCTTCCACCCCAGAGTTTATTGTCAGCCATTGCTACCTCTTTTTTACGTCCGGTACGACTAACGGCATGGTGCCGCTGTGTATGATTTCTATATTTGACGCTTTGATGCGCTGCGCGCTTTTAATATATTTGATTTCGCCGTCGGCTGCCTCGCAGGGCGCATCTCTGCTCTCAACAGAGAGCTAAAACAAAAACATAGCTTTTTGTTTTAGCGACTGTAAGGCCTGCCGGGGCCTCAAACTCTTTTGCAAAAGGGCTTGAGAATCCCAAAACCTTCCGTTAAGGCTTTGCCACTTCATTTGGCAAAACATTACTTTCATAAAATATTCAAGTTATGCCTTCACAACCTGCTTTAATTATACCCAAAAACCGTAATACGGTTGATAAAATAAAAACCCTGCCGTCAGCTGAGTCAGCATGCCGGGCAGGATAGTGAAAACCCGGACGGGCCTTGGGTCCGTCCGGGTAAATAAACCATATTAATCTTCTACATCGGATTCTTTGATCCAATTGGAGCCCGAAGAGGTTTTGCCCTTGAGTCTCAGTCCTACCAGCTTGATGAAGCCTTCGGCATCCTTCTGGTTGTAGACTTCGTCTTCCTCAAAGGTTGCGAGGTCTTCACGGTA
Source organism: Maridesulfovibrio sp. (assembly GCF_963677005.1). Classification (NCBI taxonomy): domain Bacteria; kingdom Pseudomonadati; phylum Thermodesulfobacteriota; class Desulfovibrionia; order Desulfovibrionales; family Desulfovibrionaceae; genus Maridesulfovibrio; species Maridesulfovibrio sp. The sequence goes on from NZ_OY781616.1 coordinate 1,189,351, forward strand.
CAGAGAGTACGGAGACTTGCGGCCTTCAGGGATAACATTACCCTTGTAAAGCTTTACACGAACCGTTCCGGTTATGGTCTTCTGGGTTTCATCGATCATGGCCTGAAGCGCAATGCGTTCCGGTGCATACCAGAATCCATTGTAAAGCATTTCGGCATATCTGGGAATCAGGCTGTCGCGCAGGTGCATTACTTCACGGTCCATGCACAATCCTTCAAGGTCGCGATGGGCAGCGTGGATGATCGTTCCGCCGGGGGTCTCGTACACACCGCGAGATTTCATGCCGACGAACCGGTTTTCAACCATGTCCACACGACCGATACCGTGCTTGCCGCCTACTTCATTCAGCTTTTCCACAAGAGCAGCCGGAGAATACTTGATTCCGTTGATGGCAACGGGATCACCCTTTTCAAAATCAATGGTGATTATTTCAGGCTCATCCGGTGCTTTTTCAATGGGGGTGCAATAACGGTAGGATTCCGGGGACGGAGCGTTCCAGGGATCTTCCAGTTCAGCACCTTCAAAGCTCACGTGAAGCAGGTTGGCATCCATGGACCAGGGTTTCTTGCGGTTTACCGGGATGGGAATACCGTTCTCCTCTGCAAAGGCCATGAGATCGGTACGGGACTTGAGGTCCCATTCACGCCAGGGAGCAATTGTCTTGAGTTTGGGGTCCATGCCCATGGCTCCCAGTTCAAACCGGACCTGGTCATTGCCCTTTCCGGTTGCACCGTGGGCAACGGCCTGTGCTCCTTCGCTTTCCGCAATCTCAACCAGTCTCTTGGCGATCAGCGGACGAGCGATGGAAGTTCCAAGCAGGTAACGGCCTTCATAAATAGCCCCGGCGCGAAACGCGGGAAAAATAAAATCGCGGGCGAACTCTTCCCTGAGGTCTTCAACATAGGCCTTGGTGGCACCGGTATTGAGGGCTTTTTCCTCAATGCCGTCCAGTTCTTCGCCCTGACCGAGGTCTGCGGTGAGAGTGATTACTTCGCAGTTATATTCCTTCTTGATCCATTTCAGGATGATGGAGGTATCAAGACCGCCGGAATAAGCCAATACTACTTTTTCGATTTTGCTCATTTTAACAATCCTCTTGATTACAAATATCTCCGACCGGATCTCCGGGACTCAATTTCAGGTCAGCCCTGCCTACAAGCGAAATATCCGCATTCTGCGGCAGCGCCTGAAACAAACCGAAGCCGTCATTAATTACATCTATTATTCAACAGTATGCATATGGGGAACGGCCTGTACCGGGCCAAGAACCCTGGATACGGCTTCCAGATCAACTTCAAGACCGTTTACAGCCCATTCGAGAATGGCTTTCTGCATATGCAGCCTGTTCTCGGCCTGATCATAAATAATGGAGTTTGGTCCATCCAGAACTTCAGCGGTCACTTCCTCTCCGCGATGGGCGGGCAGACAGTGCATGATCTTGCAATCCGGATCAGCATGCTTGAGCAGTTCCGCATTGACCTGATAGCCGTCAAAAGCGATTTCACGCTTTTTCTGCTCTTCTTCCTGTCCCATGGAAGCGAACACGTCGGTGTTCACGTAATGTGCGCCCTTCACAGCTTCCACCGGATCATAGCTGAGGTTGATCTTCGCCCCCATGGACAGTGCCCGGGAAAGAATATCACGATCAGGCTCGTAACCTTTGGGGAAAGCCATGGTCAGGTAGAACGGGAAATAAATTGCCGCGTTTATCCATGAGTGGGCCATGTTGTTGCCGTCTCCCACCCAGGCCACGTGCACCTTGTTAAGGTCCGGGGTCCGCTCATAGATGGTCAGCATATCGCTCAGCACCTGACAGGGATGATATCTGTCTGTAAGTGCGTTGATAACCGGAATGGAGGCATTATCCGCAAGGGTGCGCACCTTTTCCTGACCGAAAGTACGTACAACCAGGGCATCCGCATAGCGGGAAAGGACCTGCGCGGTATCTTCAAGCGGTTCACTTCTTCCAAGCTGGGATTCGGCTGGAGTCATAAAGACGGAGTGACCGCCGAGCTGCTCAATGGCAATATCAAAGGAAACCCTTGTACGGGTGGACGCCTTCTCAAAGATAAGAATAACGGTTTTCCCGGCAAGGGAATCATTTTGAATCTTGTTATCTTTCAGCTCTTTCGCCCGCAGCAGCAGCTGGCCGAGTTCTGAACGGGGAACATCGTTTATTTTCAGAAGATTTCTGATCATCGTTAAACTCCAATAAATTCTTTAGGTGAGCCTGTTCCCGCCGCTTGAAAACGGCAGTCGGGAATTATTGCGCAGAAGGCCCGCCGTTGTAAACAATAAAATAGTGTGATCACCAGTGAAAACACGGGACAGATAAGGTACTTTCCATAGGCAGCACATGGTCGGCTTAAGAAAAAACCGTGCTGCAGGATACGGGCTGGTTTCTTAAAAGAACCAACCCGGAATTCGCTGCCGGAATTCAGCGGAAACGGATTCGACAGCGAGATCGGTAAGTGAATACATTTCAGTCCCGTGATCATACCCGGCAAGATGCAGCAGGGCATGAGCCAGCAGCCTTGAGGTATGCTCTTCCGGCAGTTGGCCGTAGAGCCGTGTTTCACGTGCAAGAGTATTGACTGACAAGACGATCTCTCCAAGAAATCTGTTTACATCCGGATCTGGATTTTCGGAAAAAGGAAAACTTAATACGTTGGTGGGCCCCACACAGCCCAGAAATTCTTCGTTGATAACGGAAATTGCCGAATCATCAACTATTTTAAGGTCAAAGTCAAAGCAGTCCAGACCGAGCACGTTCAGAAGCATTCCGGAAAGACGGACAAGCTCCTGCCTGCTCAAGGGGAATTCGGCCAGAGGCAGGCACTCCATACTGAGGTTCACGCCCACTGCTACTTGCTCCTGCATTCATAGGAGTCGTAGGCCTTGACGATTCGAGCGACAAGGGGATGTCTTATGACATCCGTATCTTCGAAATGTATAAAACTGACCCCGTAGACATCGCGCAGAATGTTGCAGGCATCCACAAGCCCCGAAGGTTCGTTGCCGGGCAGGTCTATCTGGGTGATATCCCCGGTGATGACCGCTCTGGACCCGAATCCCAGCCGGGTGATGAACATTTTCATCTGCTCGCGGGTTGTATTCTGCGCTTCGTCCAGAATAACGAACGCGTTCGAAAGAGTCCGGCCGCGCATGAATGCCAGCGGTGCTATCTCAATGATGTTTTCCTCAATCATCTCCTGCACGCGGTTGAAATCGAGCATATCGTACAGGGCATCATAAAGCGGGCGCATATACGGGTTGACCTTATCCACAAGATCACCGGGCAGAAAACCCAGCTTTTCACCGGCTTCCACAGCGGGGCGGGTAAGAATTATCTTTTTTACTTCCTTGCGCTGCAACGCATAAACGGCCATGGCCACGGCAATATAGGTCTTTCCGGTTCCGGCCGGACCTACGGAAAAGACCATATCGTTTTCACGGATGGCGGAAAAATACGCCCTTTGTGTTAGCGTACGCGGAGTAAGCGTTTTCTTGGGGGAAACGGCAAAGAGCTCATCCCGGAAAATCTTGATCAGATCTGCGGAAGGATCGCGGCAAAGGATTCTGTAGGCCGCTTCCACATCCTGCGGAAAAACTTCCTTGCCGGATTTGAGAAGTGAATAGAGCTGAGTGAAGGACTTGGCTACGGGATCAATCAGTTCCTCGTTTTCAGCGATAAGCATGATCGAATTGCCGCGACTTTCTATCCTGACCCCGGAATGACGTGACAGAAGCTCAAGATTGGAATTCTGCGCACCGAAAAGAACGCTTGCCAGCCCGCCGTCTTCGAATTCAAGTTTGACCCGTACTTTATCTTTATCCGCCATTAATTTTTAACCTGCATATTTTTTTGAGCAAGAAATAAGGCAGGAACAAATATTATGCAACAGATCAAAAGGTAAAAAAAAGATTAACTAGTGCTCAAGCAGATCATCCACAGCATCAAGAATGGCTTTGGAGTTGAAAGGCTTCGTGAAAGTATACTTTACTCCGAACATTTTTATCCAGTCCAGCGAATCATAGTTGGCCGAGGAACTGCCTCCGGAAACAGCTATTATCTTCACCTTCGGATTTTCCTTCATCAGTTCCCGCACGGTCTGCACGCCTTCTTTTTCCGGCATGAAAATATCGGTAATGACCAGATCAATCAAACTGCTGTCGTAATTACGGACGGCTTTTGCGCCGTCCTCCGCCTCAGAAACCTGATGGCCTTCCTTTTCAGCATTGCCCTGAGAACCTGGCGAGAAATCGGATCATCATCTACGACGAGAATCCTGGGCATATCCAAACTCCTTTAAACAAACAATCATGAACATTACTATACCTACCTGTGAGCCCGGACGAGGCTTTATTATAGCAACTAACTTCATTGAAATTTAATTTCAAGGGTTATGTGAAAAAGTTACCCTCTTCCCCTGGCACTACCTTTGAATATTTCGTACTCCAACAGCCTGCACTCTATCTTGGCATTGAAAAAAACCAGCCTGCGTGATGCCCGGAGTCCTATGAACTTGGCAAGGTCCAGATTCCCGGTAAAAATGTAGCCCCTGTAGCCCTGACATTTATTCTTTAGAAAATCACCAATGCCGGCATAGATTTTTTCAAGTTTTGTAACGTTTCCGAGCCGCTCTCCGTATTCAGGGTTCATCATCACTATACCGCCGCCATCGGGAATATCCGTATCCCTGAAGTCACATACATCAAACCGGATGTGATGTTCAACACCGGCAGCGCGGGCATTCTTGCGGGCGGCCTCCACTGCTTCAGAATCAATATCGGTCGCAATTATCTGCCCTTTCAGGGAAGTCCGCTCACGATCTTCGGCCTCAATGCAGAGATTTTCCCAGTATTCGGGATTGAATCCCGGAATCTTCATGAAAGCGAATTCCTCACGCATAAGCCCCGGAGCGCCGTTCAGCGCGATGAGAGCAGCTTCTATGGCCAATGTACCGCTTCCGCACATGGGTGATATGAAATTGCCCTGCCCGTGCCAGCCGGATGCGCGGATCAAAGTGGCGGCAAGAGTCTCCTGAAGCGGTGCCTTGTGGGGCAGCTTACGATACCCTCTGCGGGAAAGGGGAATACCGGACGTATCAAGATAGACCGTGCATTCGTCATCACGCCAGTGCAGAAAAACAATCGTACCGGACATATCCGGCCCGGATGAAGGCCGACGCCCGCTTTTTTCCCGAATGCGGTCTACAATGGCATCCTTGACCCTGACATTGGCAAACCGGGAATCGTTGACTGTTTCCGTTCTAACCGAAGAAGTCACGGTAAGGTATCCGTCCGGCTCGATTATGCGCTCCCAGACCATCTCTCTGACCTGTTCATACAATTGGTCAGGCGTTGCCGCGGTAAAACGCTTGAGCTGATACAGAATCCGATGCCCGCAACGTACCCAGAGGTTGAGACGCATGCAGTCGTTGAGCGAGCCCTTTATCTCCACACCGGCCGGGAGCTCGGCCCTTACTTTGAATCCAAGACGGCCTATTTCATCGGCAAGATAAGGGGTGAAACCTTTGGGGCAGGTTGCAAGCACAACACTTTTACGTTCAAAATCAAGCATATATACCTCTTAAACAATTTGGCTGGAAGCGTGAAATATCTCTAAAACACGAGCTCAATGAGCTTAGTTCTTTTACAATTCAATTTCGCCGCAGGCATAATCCGACACTACATGGTTCGGCCGCATAAAAAAAGGCCCTGCCGCAAGAGAGCAGAGCCTTATAAACTCCATGCCGAGAAACCTCAACCCTTACTCTTTCAAAAGAGACTTCATTGCGTCATAATCAGCGAGGACCTGTTCATCCTTCTGCGGACATACCATATTCACAACAAATATAGTCAGGAAGTTGGCCGCAAAACCGGGTACTATTTCGTACATCTCCGCTCCGAGTCCGGCATCCTTCCAGAAAATAAGAACCAGAGTTCCGACCACCATACCGCCAAGGGCGGAAAGCCATGTCGTTCTGCGGCTGAACAGAGCAAAAAGAACCACGGGACCGAACGCAGCGCCGAACCCGCCCCAGGCATAGGCCACCAGTCCAAGAATGGTATTCCCCGGAGTGAGGGCCATGCTCATGGCGATGATTGAAATGACCAACACACAAAGTCTTCCGACAAGCACCAGTTCCTTGTCGGAAGCTTCACGCCGCAGGATTTTTTTATAGAAATCCTCGGTAAGGGCCGAAGAAGAGACCAGAAGCTGAGAATCGATAGTGGACATTATCGCTGAAAGGATGGCCGCAAGGAGCACACCGCCGATCCAGGGATTAAAAAGAATTCCGATCATGTAAATGAAGACCTTTTCCTGATCCCCACCCTTGAGACCGTCAAACATGGGTATGGCCACCATCCCGGTGATCACCGCCCCGGCGAGAGAAATGATTACCCAGACAAGCGCCACTACAGTTGCCTTGGGCAGCTCCCGGACGGAACGGATGCCCATGAACCGGGTAAGAATATGCGGCTGACCGAAATATCCCAGCCCCCAGGCCATGGTGGAAATTATTGCAAGTCCGGACAGGGCCTGCCCGGTCCCGCTATGAAACAGGCTGGTTGAAATATGTTTCGCGATCATCCCTGATTCCACAGCGGAAATTCCTCCGCAATGAACGGTTGCCAGGCCCGGCACCAGGACAATGGCGAAGAACATGAGCGCTCCCTGGAAGAAATCAGTCCAGCAGACGGCCATAAAACCGCCGAGAAAAGTATAGGCAACAATAACTACTGCCCCGGATATTACTGCCACGCTGTAATCGATGTTGAACATGGACTCGAAGAGTTTTCCGGCGGCAACCAGTCCCGAAGATGAATATATGGTGAAAAAGATGAGTATGATTACAGCGGAACCGACCCGTAACAGGCTTGTGGGGTCGTTGAACCTCTTTTCGAAAAAGGACGAGATGGTCAGGGTCCCGGTAAGCTGTGTGTAGACCCGCAGGCGGGAGGAAACAAAAATCCAGTTCAACGCGGTCCCCAGGAACAATCCGATGGCAATCCATGCCGACGGCAGTCCGTTAAGATAGACCGCACCGGGAAGCCCCATCAGCAGCCAGCCGGACATATCGCTTGCCTGTGCGGAAAGAGCGGTAACCCAGCCACCGAGCCCTCTTCCTCCAAGAATATATCCCTCAATATCCGTAGTGCGTTTGTAAAAATACCAGCCCACGGCAAGCAGAAAAACAAGATATACGGCAAAAGTAATCAAAGTTTCGATCTGAATCACAATAAATCCTTTTTGCAAAAGTAAACAACTCGTCAATTCCCCAAACAGTAAAAAAACGGAGTAGCATTTAACCACACAGACACTTTTGCACAAGAAATTTATTTTCAGCGTATATCATACGAAATACATACACCATAAAACAGAATGTTCGAAAACGCGCCGCACAAACAAAATAATCAGCTTACATATCTCATCATAAGAAACATGAACCAATTCTGCATGATTTCCGGCGAACAGACCAGAGAAGTGGATTGAGCAGTACAAACTGTTCTAAAGGCTTGAACGGAGTTGACAGCAGGACGCGGATATATTCAGACTGAACGGCATAAGACTGCCGAAACGGATTACACTAAAGGAGAACCGGATGCTGCCACTTATTCTTGCGGGAATGACACTTCTCGCCATCATAGGAATTTCAATTTACGCCCGTAGAAAGGGTCAGAGCGGATTCGGGGTTTTCTTTCTGCTCTACAGCGTAATTTCAATAATCGTGCACTTTGTGACTGCCGATGCCGCAACCAGATACGATTTTATGAAAATACTTCCGCAGATAGGAGTAATAATATCTTCCGGCGGGGCCATATTCGCCCAATCGAAAGGGAAAAATAAAATTGTCTACGCACTGCCGGGACTGTTTATACTTGGGGCGGCGATTATGCTTAATATTCCGCCGCATGGACCGGAAACCGATATTGCAGTGCAGACGGCAAACCAGACGATTGCAAAGTAATTTATCGAGCTAAAATAAAATTAACCCCGTAGAAAAACTAATTTCCTATTGCAGCACCCTGCGCTTCGGGTCCATTTTTTCAATGACGGCGTAAATCATATCCGCGAACTGTTCCAGTCTTCCTGCATACTCGGAACCTTCCATTTCCGAGGCATCCTGTCCGGCCAGAACAGCCACAGCCTGCAGTTCAATAACCGCCTGCGCCATGGACAGCTTTCCGCTTTTCATTTCGTCAATTATCAGCTGAACCTGATCGGCATATCCTTTGAGGCTGTTCATATTCATTTCCCACAACTTTTCAAAAAAAACTTCATAAAAAGACCCCGCCTTTTATCCAAAAAGCGGGGTCAGGAACAACTTTCATAAACGGGATTAGGAATCAGGCAATTATGAAACCTTGCACCCGTTGGCAACCTGAGCGCTTACAGTCAGCAACTGCATGTCTTCGCCGTTGCGTACAGCCAGAATCATGCCCTGTGAAGTCTCTCCACGCAGTTTGCGGGGCTTCAGATTCACCACAACCACCACCTGACGTCCCTCAAGTTCTTCAGGCTTGAAGAATTCGGCCAGTCCGGCAACCACCTGACGGGGCTCATCATCTCCGGTATCGATCTTCACCAGAAGCAGCTTATCCGCATCAGGATGCCTTGTTGCGGAAAGGACGGTCCCCACGCGCATATCAACTTTCTGAAAATCGGGGAATTCAATAACGCCGGGAATCTCGGCAGCAACCTCTCCTTTCTTCTTTGAAGGTTTGGCTTTCTTTTTGACCGGGGCGGGATCATCCTTGGGCATTTCAACCCGAGGAAACAGGTTGGAGCGGGATGCCACTTCAGTACCGGACTCAAGAAGGCCCCACACGTCTATCTCACCCTGAAGATTTATTTTATCGGGAATAAATTTGATGCCGAGCTGCTCAAGCATCTTTTCGCCTGCTTCCGGCATTACCGGCCAGAGGTGCACCGCGATCTTGCGCATGTTCTCCAGCAGCACATACATTACAGTACCAAGACGGGAAGTATTGCCCTCTTTGAAAAGAGCCCAGGGCTGAGTTGTATCGATATACTTGTTCAGCCCTCTGACAAGTTCCCAGAGTCCCTCAAGACCGCGTGAAAATTTGGCATCAAGAAAATTGTTCTGGAAATCCGCCATGGCTTTGCGGCCAAGGCTCTTGATTTCACAATCTTCATCTCCTTCCTCGCCGGGAACAGGGACCTTGCCTTCGAAATATTTGTGGGTCATGGACAGGGTCCGGCTGAACAGGTTGCCAAGGTCGTTGGCAAGGTCTGCGTTCAGTCGTCCGACAAGCGCTTCTTCGGAAAAACTGGAATCGTTTCCGAAAACCATCTCGCGCAGCAGGAAATAGCGAAAAGCGTTGACGCCGTAGCGCTCCGCCATATCAAGAGGGGCGACCACGTTCCCAAGAGATTTGGACATCTTGGTGTCCTTGATGAGCCAATATCCGTGCACGTTGAGATGTTTATAGGGCTCAATTCCGGCAGCCTTGAGCATTGTAGGCCAGAAAACAGCATGGGGTTTCAGTATGTCCTTGGCGACAAGATGATTTACACCGGGCCAGAATTTGGTAAATTTTTCTCCCTCAGGATAATTCAGAGCCGTGATATAGTTGATAAGGGCGTCAAACCAGACGTAGGTAACGAATTCCTTGTCAAAAGGCAGTTCTATGCCCCACTCCAACCGGCTTTTCGGGCGGGATATGCACAGGTCTTCAAGCGCTCCGGATTTGAGCAGGCTCAGGACCTCGTTTTTGTATCTTTCAGGACGGATAAAATCGGGATTTTCATTGATGTGCGCAATCAACCAATCCTGATACTTGGACATTTTGAAAAAATAGTTTTTCTCGGCAATGTACTCCGGCACGGTTTCATGCTGAGGGCATTTTCCGTCCACCAGTTCTTTTTCCGTATAAAATCTTTCACACCCGAAGCAGTAGTGCCCGCCATATTCGCCGAAATAGATATCACCGTTTTCGTATACCTGCTGCAGAACCTGCTGAACGCATTTAATATGCCGTTCTTCAGTGGTCCGAATGAAATCATCATTTTCAATCTGAAGTCCCGGCCACAGGTTGCTGAACATGGAACTGATCTCGTCTACATATTCACGAGGTGTCTGACCGCCCTTTTCCGCAGCCTGAACAATCTTGTCTCCATGCTCGTCAGTTCCGGTGAGAAAAAAGGTTTCTTCTCCCAGAAGCTTATGAAAACGATTCATGGCATCGGCGACAATTGTCGTGTATGCGTGTCCCAGATGGGGTTTGGCATTAACATAGTAGATGGGAGTCGTAATATAAAACGGATCCAAAATCAGTTACTCCTGTTACGGTGATAACAATCGGATTTCAAATAGGTTAGAAAAACAAACGGTGCTGTTTCACCGGTATAAATCCGAACTTTTTTAGCAGTATAAAAAACCATACAGCCGGGTGAGAGAAGTTACATCTTCATCCGGCCGCAGGACTGACCACTGTCGCGGGCAGTCAGCCATATAGCGGACAACCCGAATATAAGCAAATTTTTAATTCTTACGCGATCCTGAAGGTTTCCTTTTACGTCTGCGCCTTGTCGGACGGCGGGTTTTGGCCCCTTTGGCCTCCCTGGCCGGCCCGGGTCTGCCACCTTTTTTCTGGGCATCACCATCTTTTACTGCTGCACCTGTTTTCTGATCAGCACTTGCGGTTACGTCCGCCTTGTCTGCCGGGCCTGATTTTTCCACCGGACTTACCGAATCAGTACCGGCCCCTTCTTCTGCGGATACATCGACACTACGGTTCTCCGGCACGGATTGGGCAGTTGCCTTGCCACGGGAAGATTGATTATCTCTCCCCGGAACAACTTTCGCTTTATTGCCCATATTGGTGCGGGAACTGCGGCTGTTCTCTTCCGGCTCCTGTTCAGCGCTATCCCCCCGACCTCCGCGAGCAGGTGCCTGCTGACGAAGAATATCCGGCCACTCATCAAGGGAAATCTCTATTTCCTCACCTTCTTCAGGCAGTACGGTAAGGGCATTGCGAAAAAAGTTTGATCGGGTAACCCGCACACTGCCGTGAACAGTATTATACCGTTTCCCTATTTTCGGGCATTTGCGATGGAAATCTTCATAGTTGTCCTGCTCAAAAGACAGGCAGCACAAAAGGCGTCCGCAGATGCCGGAAATTTTGGTCGGGTTAAGGAAAAGGTTCTGTTCCTTGGCCATTCTGATGGTCACGGGCATGAACTTGCGCATAAACCTTCTGCAGCAGCAGATCTGTCCGCAATTGCCTATGGCACCCAGCATCTGGGTTTCATGCCGCACTCCGATCTGACGCAGTTCTATGCGGGTTCTGTATTCCTTGACCAGTTCCTTGACCAGTTCCCTGAAATCTATCCGCCCCGGTGCGGTAAAATAAAAAATCATTTTGCTGCGATCGAAAAAGACCTCTACATCGACCAGCTTCATGTCCAGCTTCTGCCTGTCTATACAGTCCTTGCAGAACCTGTGCGCAACACGTGAAAGGTCACGATTTTCAGCCTCGGATTCCAGATCTTCATCCCCGGCCAGCCTGTATATGGTCTTCAGGGATTCTTCGGACACATCCTCAGGCAGATCCTGCTGAACTACAAAGACTTTACCGAGCCCCATTCCCTGCTCGGTCTTGACTATGACGGAATGTCCTTCGCAAACTACGAACGGACCGGACGAAAAGTAATATATCTGTCCGAAATCATTAAACTTAACACCTAAAACTTGAGACATTACAAAGACCTTATATAAAACCGCCCTTGCAGGCGGATAAAACTTGATATGAAGGACTGACAATAAACCACTTCATGATGAACTTCAATTGTGTTTTTTTATTCTAACGGGCTTGAATAATACAAAATAAAATAATACTCAAAAAAAATCCGCGGCAAATGCCGCGGATTTGTTCCCTGTTTTAAGAAAAATTCTCTATTTAGAACCTGAAATTACCAAATCCTTAAAATTCAAAGCCAGGACAGTTCTACAGGCTGAACCCCAGATTGTTCAACTCCTTAAGGAGCTTGGTCTCTTCAATCGGTTTAACAAGATAGGAAGTGGCTCCTCCGAGAAAAAATGCATCGTGGGTCTCTTTCCGGTCATCAAGCATTGTTGTAACGATGACCTTCACTTCATCCTGTTCAGCTATGTCGAAGTCTTTTTCGATGGAACGCATTTCCCGCAAAGCCTGCTGGCCGTCCATCTCAGGCATAACAAGGTCGAGACAGACAAGGTCATACCGCCTGCCGTCCTCAAGGCCCTTTTTAAATGCGAAAACAGCCTCCTCCCCGTTCACTGCGATATCGCACCGGGCGTAGGGCTTCATGATTTCATGCAACATGTTGCGGCAGTAAAAATCATCATCGACAATCAGCACTCGCATGCAGTCAGACCTCCGTACTAATTAACTACACAATAAAACACTCCACTGCGGGATACATTGTCACTTTTACCACGTAAAATCAAGTTCACCTGTGTATATGATTATAGATTAAAAAACGACTGTTCACGGCTTACGCTTCAATTCCCCGTCCGGTCCCCAGACAACAGTTATCATGCCGCAATCCGCAGTGGTAAAAAGAGGAATATCCCTTGCTTCCAGCTCTTTTCGCACCTTTTCGGCAACGAAATTGAAACGGTTGAGCATTCCGCAGGCTGCAAGCACAAATTCAGGGTCAACCTGATCGTAAAAACGCGGGGAAAATCCGCCGGCACTTCCGTGATGCGGAAGAATCAATACCTGCGAACGCAGATCAAGCCCGCTGCCCAGCACTGATTTGATTCCCTTACGGTCCAGATCACCGGAGATACCCAGCAGAGAACGTCCGTTCCATACCAGCCTCAAACAAAGAGAACGGTCATTTGTGCTGCCCTTGAACCCTTCAGAAGGATGCAGAACTTCAAGCACCAGTCCCGGTTCCAGTTCTATCCTGTCCCCTCGGTGTATAACAGACGGAATTATTCCATCTGATTCAAAAACACGGTTGAACCTTTCCCCCAGTTTACCGACCGGAATGTCTCCATTGGTAAAAAACCGGCCCACTCGAAACTTTTCCAGCAGGAAGGCCAGACCACCGGCATGATCGCGGTCTCCATGAGTCATCAGTACATTATCAACTTCCGGAAGCCGACCGGAACAGAGCCACGGGCCGACCACAGCCCGCCCCATATCGAAAGAGCCGAAACCGCCGCCGCCATCCACAACAGTGCGTGTTCCCCGAGGACCGGTTATGACAACACACTGGGACTGCCCGGTATCAAGCAGGTCAACCCTTACACCGGGATGATCCATGCATGGATATAACCGCAACACCAGCAGCACCAGCAATGGAAAAACAAAATACCCCGCCTGCCTGAATCTTCTGCTTAAAACAAAAAGCAAGCCTCCGAGCACAAGGTAATACCCTATCATTCCCTCCCAGAGCGGCCTGTAGAAAGCGTACTCCGGTAGAAAGCCGTTTTGCGCCGCAGAACGAATAAGTGACAATAGATTTTCTTGCAGTGTGCTCCCGGCACTGAAAAACCATTGAGCAGCCTCGGGCATGATGTATGCTGCGGCAAGTCCTCCGAAACCGCACACCGGCACAACAAATAATCCCAGCAGCGGGACAACTATCACATTGAAAAGGAAATTCGGTGAGACCGTCCCGAAATTCCAGAGCAGAACCGGCAGCAAAGCAAGATTTGCACAGAGACTGACATAGATCACACCAAGAACAAAACGTAACACCCTGTATGCGGGATTGCCCCCCGGAGGCATCAGTCTGCGGAAAAAGGGAAAGAGCAGACCGATACCGGTCACAGCAAGCACGGAAAGCTGAAACCCCAGATCGAAAACGCTCAGCGGAGCAAACAGCAGAATCAGGAACACAGCCAGAAACAGGCCGTCCATCAGAATACGGCCCCGATCAAGCAGCAGGAGCAGCCCCCAGAAACCGAACATGCAGGCTGCACGCAACAGCGATGGAGTAAACTGCCCAAGCCAGAGATAAAAAAGCACAAAAGGGACAGCCAGAATCACTCCCAGCTTAAGTCTTGAAATAAGCAAAAACAATCGCGGAAAGACAAATCCGGCCAGCCAGGCCAGCGCAAATCCGATGGAGGCGACAAAACCTACATGTAACCCGGAAAGAGCCAACACATGAGACACTCCGGCCCGGCGGACCAGCTCCACTGTATCTTTTGACAGATAGAAACGCTCACCGGCCAGCAGCGCGGGAAAGAACGCGCCACCCTGATCAGCCGGAGCGTTATCGATGATATGTCTGCGCAGGGAAATCCGTATCCGCTGTAACAGATTCGGAAGAAACGGCTTCAGTGCCCAGTTTTCAAGGTGGCCGCGAGAATATGCCCGGTAAAAAATATTTCGGCTCTGATTGTAGAATCCGTAATCCCATAATCCGCTGTTTCTAAAACCTATGGTCGGCTTCACCCTGCCAACGAATTCCACCTGCTGGCCGGGCAGGGGAAATTTATCCGGCATGGCCCATGTCCAGTTGAGATACCCTTCAAGCCGGGTAACACCTTCGGTTGAATTGCAATGAACATCCTGCAGCAGAATTTTTAAGGTATTGCCCGGGACAGCCCGGACTGAACTGACCCGGCCGCTGACCAGCACTTTTTCCCGTGCAGCCATCCAGGCAGGCATTTCAGCAGGTCTGACCGGCAGTGAAAAATTGCCGTACCAGAAGCCGAGACCGAAAAACAGGCAAAGGACCGGAACAGTCCATTTGCCGGAACGAAAGCAGATATGCAGAAAAAGATAGATAAGAAAAGCAGTACAGGAAGGAATGAACCACTTGATGGCAAGGAGACCGAATACAAGTGCCGGTAACGGTTTTTGCCAGGAAAGCAGGCCCGCAGGTGCGGACCTGCCTTTGAAATCAAAGTCAGAATCGGTCGCTGACATGGTCAGAAACGGCGCCTACTCTTTTTCACGCCAGATGCGCGCCCCCACGGCGGAAAGCTTTTCTTCCAGTCGCTCGTATCCACGGTCCAGATGGTATATCCGCTGGATATCGGTCCGTCCGGAAGCGGCAAGACCGGCCACAACAAGCGAAGCACTGGCCCGCAGGTCGGATGCCATTACCGGGGCTCCGGTTAACTTTTCCACCCCCCGAATCATTGCGGTACGTCCTTTGAGCTTGATGTTTGCTCCCATACGCACCAGTTCGGAAACGTGCATAAACCGGTTTTCGAAAATCTTTTCCTCTATAGTCCCGGCCCCCTGAGCCAAAGACATCAGGGTCATCAGCTGAGCCTGCATATCCGTAGGGAATCCGGGGAAAGGCTGCGTGGTGATATCTACACCGGAAATTATCCCGTTATCACGGCGCACGCGGACTCCCTGATCATCCTCTTCCAGCCAGATGCCCATACGGCGCAGCTTGTACACCACGGCATCAAGCTCCTGAAAAGGACAATCTTCTATGATCAGTTCACCGTCCGTCATGGCGGCGGCAACCATGTACGTCCCGGCTTCTATGCGGTCCGGCATGATACGGTAATCGCAGCCGTGCAGAGAGGAAACGCCCTCGACCTTTATTATACTCGTGCCCTGCCCGCTGATTTTGGCCCCGCAGGCGTTGAGAAAATCAGCAAGATCGACAACTTCAGGTTCGCGGGCCGCATTCTCGATGATAGTATCACCTTCGGCAATGGAAGCGGCCATGAGTACGTTTTCCGTTCCGCCGACAGTAGGAAAATCAAAATGGATATCAGTGCCCTTGAGACCGTCACAACGGCCATGAATATAACCGGATTCAAGGTCAAAAGTAGCGCCCATCTGCTCAAAGGCGGTCAGGTGCAGGTCCACGGGACGCGCTCCGATTGCACACCCTCCGGGAAGAGCAACCTTGGCCTCTCCTTTCAACGCCAGCAGCGGTCCCAGACACAGCACCGAAGCCCGCATGGTTTTGACCAGATCGTAAGGGGCCTCAATTTTAAGATCACAGACCCGGCTCTTGACATTATTTCCGTCAAAAGATGTTTCGCACCCCAGAATATCCAGCAGTTTCAGAGTGGTATGAATATCCCTCAACCGGGGAACATTACCGAGATTGACTTCGCCCTGCGGAAGAATACAAGCAAGCAGAATGGGCAGGGCCGCATTTTTGGAGCCGCTGACCCTGATGGGACCATTGAGCGGGACTCCGCCTTCAATTACTAATTTATCCATTATCAGTCCTTAATACCTTGGCACTCTCAGGCCTGGACTCTGCCGGTGGCCGGATTGCCTTACTGTTCAATCCAAATACAGAAACTTGAAGTTAGATGGCACAATTTACCGGATTAGTGAATAAGGTGCTTAGGTCATTCCTTGAGAAACATCAAATGCAAATACCGAACGACGCGGTATTGTTGCCGATATCAGACAAAATGTTGCCGCTGAATTTCAGATTTTTATAAAAAACTCTTGACCATATGCCCCGGCTTGGTTAAACACCCTTCTCACACACGGTGGGTGTAGCTCAGTTGGTAGAGCACTTGGTTGTGGCCCAAGTGGCCGAGGGTTCAAGTCCCTTCACTCACCCCAGACAGTCCAAAGGGATCAGTTTCAACTGATCCCTTTTTTAAGGTGGGTGTAGCTCAGTTGGTAGAGCACTTGGTTGTGGCCCAAGTGGCCGAGGGTTCAAGTCCCTTCACTCACCCCATAAATTTGAAGACCGGCAGACCGGTTCTTGCAAAAAACAAAATCCCCGCATTTTTGCGGGGATTTTGTTTTTTTGTGTAAAGAAGACATTTCGGGGTCTACACCAAAGAAAGGGGCACAAGCCCGAATGATCAAATTTCCAACCGTTGATTTTCTTCTCGACTACCCGCACAAAACCCGTACACGCAGCCGATAGTTTTCGAAATTTCTAAATCCGTATGCCCGCCTCTGGATAAGTTTCATCTTCCGATGAAATCCTTCGGTTGTTCCGTTGCTTTTACCGTAACGAAACATCCGGGCCACTTCCTCTTTCCAGCTATTCAGAGTTCTGCCCAGCGTTCGAAGCGGAGCAAAAGGACTCTGCTGAAGTTGCTTGATTTTATCAAGCAGTTCGAAAATGTATTTTTTGCAGCTACGGCCATTTTGTGCCCTAACTCTGAGCAGATCGTTCAGTTCATGGCAGAAGTGGTAAAGACTTTCGATTGCCGGTTGCGCCTCAAAATATTTAGATAAAAGCTCTTTCCTTTTGTCTGACAAACGGTCCTGCCGACACAGCATGGCCCGCAAAATTCCACCCCGACCATACGAAATATTTTCTTCATCGATCAGCTTGCAGGTCTTGCTGAAATGCTGGTTCACCAGCCGAATTACGTGAAAGCGATCCGAAACAATCCGGGCGTTCGGAAACCAGGTTTTGACCATATGCCTATAAGCAGAATTCATATCTATACAAACTACTTTTACCTTACTCCGCCCTTTAAGAGTCCTGAGAAAGGGAAGTAATTCAGCGGCACTGCGGCCCATGGCTATGTCAAAAATTTTATTGTTTGCAAGGTCGCAAAACGTGGTTGCAAACCCCACTTTGCGTGTGAAACGATGCTCATCAATTCCGAGATACCGAGGACACTTCCAGTTGCTGCGCTGTCGGACTTTTAGATTGATGACCTGATGATAAAATCGCTCCACGCTGGAAACTCCGATTCCGTTTTCACTGGCAATGGTCTTGTTACATGATCCGTTGTTGTACTGCCGAAAAACTTCGCGCTTTAAAATTTCGGTAGAGCGGCTCCACTTCTTAATCCCGTCCATACGGGTGTTGAAATATCGACCACAATCCTTGCAGTGATACTTGTGGCACTTTACCCGCAAAATCGATGCGCGCCCGTTATGCGGAATGCTCTTGATAAATCGCCTGAACGTATCCTTGATCCGAAATGAAGAACTTCGGCACCGAGGACAAATTGGCTTGCCTGTCCACTCTACCTCAAGAATTATCGGAAAATACGACACCACATTTTTGATTGCAAAATCGGGCAGGCCGATTAAGATTCGATCCATAAATTGATCTCCTTTCTTTGGTCGGAAATTTGATCAATTTATAGGGCATATCGAGTCGGTTCGGTATGCCTTTCTTTTTATCGGATTAAGTCATCGCCCCTTTCTTTGAGGTAGAGCCACATTTCGACAAGGCAAAATAAAGGCGAAAAAACACAAAAACACAAAAACACCCCCTTACACGGCCATTCAAAAACCGTTGTAAGGGGGTGTTTTCATTTACATTGGTGCGAAAGGAGAGACTCGAACTCTCACGGCTATGCCGCTGGATCCTAAATCCAGTGCGTCTACCAATTCCGCCACTCTCGCAACCTGTTAACGAGGCTATAGCCCGAGCAGAGCTCAATAATCAAGATGAACCGACTCAAGTAGCTACAGCAAAGATGGGTTAATATAGACAGTACCACTGCTTGTCAACAGGAAATTAACGTTTTTGTCCATTAATACAGTGCGATACTTATACGTTCTCCAAGGCATTAATTATTTTCACCAACTTCTCTTCAAGTTCGGTGAAATTCCTTGCAAAAAGACGAAGCTGCGGGACTTTTCCCTTCGCGCCGGAATCGCAGACAACATCCACCATCTCCGGTTCCGGATGCTCCGACATTGCCTTGCAGACGCCCCATTCAACCGTTGTTTCTTCATTTATACGGAATTCAGCGGTTTCATCCTCGCGGTCAAACCAGGCTTCGACAAATCCGCATGCAACCATGGCAGCAAGGATTTCGGCATCATAGCGCAGGTTGATCGCACAGCTTAATTCCGGATTGGACTTGCCTGCACAGATAAGTGCACGAGCCAGCATCTTCGACATTCCGAAACCCGGATAACCGCAGGGTAGAATCTCGCCGTTCCGGGCAGCGGCTATGCCGCCGGAAAAAGCCGCCACATCATTTATATCTCCGGCATACGGAAGAGACGCGGCAACATTCATGCGTACTTCCGGCACCAGTTTAGAAAAACCATCCATGCCGGAAAGCAGAAGACCGAAATCGTGAAGATCGGTTATTACCCCCTGCTTGCTCCTTTCTCTCAGCATGGGAGCCAGATGATTCGGCGGCCCGCTTCCCTCTCCGAGATCAAAACCGGCCCGCAAGGCCAGATTAAGGTACTCCTGAGCCTTGCGCACAGCCGTTACCATGTCGCAGCCAAGAGCCAGATACGATGCGATCGAGGCAGACAGGGTACACCCGGTCCCGTGGCTGTTTTTTGTTTTTACCCGCTGCTGCATAAGCGGGATCGGCTGCTGACCGCTTATGCCCAGCCAGTCCGTCGAGGCCACGGAATCAAGATGCCCGCCTTTGATCAGAACCGCCTTCGGCCCCATTTCGAGCAGCACTTCTATGGCTGCAAAAATATCTTCGCGGGATTTTATTTCCATGCCGCTGAACAATTCAGCCTCCGGGATATTCGGAGTAAGCAGCTCAGCCAGCGGAAAAAGCTCCTTCATGGCTTCCACGGCATCGTCCTTGAGAAGCTTTGCCCCGCTGGTTGCAACGCAGACGGGATCGATCACCAGCGGAAAATCCTTCCCCTGTAATGCGGCTGCGACAGCTCTGATGATGGGTGCTGAAAACAGCATTCCCGTCTTGGCCGCACTGACCTTTATATCACTGCAAACCGTTTCTATCTGCAACGCTGCAAATTCAGAAGAAACCGCTTCAATCCCGGCGACCCCCACAGTATTCTGGGCGGTAATCGCTGTGATAGCGCTGGCACCGTAACATCCGGCCATGGATATGGCCTTGAGATCGGCCTGAATACCTGCTCCGCCGCCGGAATCGGACCCGGCAATTGTCAAAACGCATGGAAGCGGCTTCATGAAGTCTCCTTATATCTCTTTGATTACTGGAATATCATTTTTATAAGCGCCCACAATTCTACCCTTGCATGAAGGACCGGTCAACCGCACCTGAACGTCAAACCAATTAAAGGTAATGGCAATGGTCTGCTTTCTGAACTATACTTATTTTATATAATTCCTTAAAATCAGAAATGAAGTAGAATGAAGCCCTCTATACGACCTCTGCATACGGGAGACAACCATGCTTTCATCTCTTAAAAAACCGCAAACATTCAATTCCGAATTCGATACCCTGCTGCTCAAGGACGTAATAGAAGTAAAGGAACTCCAAAGTATGCTTGAGGTAAGTTATACGGCCACAGGGATGCCTTCGGGTATAATTGATGCCAATTCCGGAGAAATATATGCCGGAGCAGGCTGGCAGAAGATCTGCCTGAACTTCCACCGTATCCATCCGAAAACAAATGCTCGTTGTATAGCAAGCGACACGGCAATTACCAACAAGATAAAAGAAGGCTCGCACTACGCGTACAAGTGCGGCAACGGACTCTGGGACATAGGCATTCCCATCATGTGCCATGGACGGCACATTGCAACCTTTTTTCTGGGACAATTCTTTTATGAAGATGAAATGCCGGAAAAGGAATTCTTTATCAGGCAGGCTGCCGAATTCGGGTTTGACAAAGACAAATATATATCTGCGCTTGCCGAAGTCCCTCGATTCAGCAGGGAAAAAGTTGAAGCAACACTTAAATACAACATTGCAATTGTTGCATTTCTTTCGGACCTGGCAACTAAAAACACTACCCTGCTGTTTGAAATAGAACAGCGCAAAGAGGCAGAACAGGAAATAACAACCCTGCGCAACTACCTTGTAAACATAATAGATTCGATGCCATCCATAATTATAGGGGTTGATCCTGACGGATTGGTCACCCAGTGGAATAAAGGTGCCGAAGAAGCAACCGGACTTAAATCCTCCGATGCTTTAGGACACCCTCTGCAAAAGATTCTGCCTGAAATGACTCATGATTTTCACAGGATAACCAATGCGATAGTCAACCAGACAAAGCATAAATACGAAATTATCACCACAGACAAATCCTGTTCCAAAGTATATCGGGAAGTTACAATATATCCGCTCATTGCAGGACAGACACCAGGGGCGGTCATCCGGGTTGACGATGTAACCGAACGCAAAAATTTCGAACAGATGATAATGCACAATGAAAAGATGACCTCCATAGGCGGTCTGGCTGCCGGAATGGCGCATGAAATAAACAACCCTCTGGCCGGAATAATAGGTACATCCGCCAATATTCATAAAAGAATTTACGATGATACTCCGGCCAATAAGGCGGCGGCGGAAAAATGTTCAACCCGGCTGGAAACTATCCGTGCCTATCTGAATGAAAGGGAAATTCCAAGAATGCTGGATGGCATAAAAACCGCCGGGACCCGGGCGGCATCAATTGTCAGCAATATGCTTAGTTTTGCCCGTAAGAGTGAGGGTGTTTTTTCTCCCTGGCAGCTTGGGGAGCTGCTGGACCGGACAGTTGAACTGGCGGGAAATGATTACAACCCGCAAAACAAGCATGACTTCAAACAGATTAAAATAGAAAAAAATTATCAGCCGGGGATGAGACCGGTTTTCTGTGCCGGAAACGAAATACAGCAGGTACTCCTGAATATATTCAAAAACGGTGCACAAGCCATGGCGGAAAAAGAGTATACGGATTCGCAACCGACCTTTACCTGCAGCACTTACGAGCAGGGAGAGATGGCGGTTATGGAAATCATGGACAACGGTCCCGGCATTGACGAATCGACACGCAGACGTATCTTCGAACCTTTTTTCACCACCAAGGAAGTCGGCCACGGGACGGGACTGGGGCTGTCCATTTCCTACTTCATAATAACAGACCAGCACAACGGACAGCTTGATGTTGATTCGGAACCGGGGCAAGGCACCAGGTTCACTATAAAACTTCCTTTTGAGCGGCAAAGATAGATTCTTGCCAGCCTCTGTGTTCGGCTATATGCTCCGCCACATGAAACAAAGCATCATAGCCGAAAAAAGATCCCAACCTAAATTTCTGCCCATGTCCAGACAGGAAATGGACAAGCTGGGCTGGGACAGGCCGGACATATTACTCATCTCGGGAGATAGTTACATAGACCATCCCAGCTTCGGAATCCCGCTGCTAGGCAGGGTACTGTCAGCCCATGGATTCAAGGTGGCTCTTGTCTGCCAGCCTTCTCAGGACGACCTCAAGAAAATCGAATCAATGGGTCCGCCGAGACTTTACTCCGGAGTTTCCGCCGGAGCGCTTGATTCCATGGTGGCGCACTACACAGCCTTTCGCAAAAAAAGAAGCGATGACGCCTACACACCCGGCGGGAAATCCGGAGCCCGTCCGAACAGAGCCGTAATAGTATACACAAACATGCTCAGGCAGGCTTTCAAGGGTGTTCCCGTAATAATCGGAGGCATTGAAGCATCCCTGCGCCGAATCTCCCATTATGATTTCTGGACGGATAAAGTACGCAAACCGATCCTCATGGACAGCAAGGCGGACCTGCTTGTTTACGGCATGGGAGAACGCGCTATGCTGGAGGCGGCTGTTCGTCTGGCAGATGAGAATTATCCCGCAGACCGGGCACTGAAGGGAATTCGCGGAACAGCGTTCATGGGTTCCGATGAAGATATTCCGGAGACAGCTGAAAGAGTGCAGCTCCCCTCGCATGCAGACATTCTGGCAGACCCGCGGCAATTGATGGAAGCGACCATAGCTCTGGAAGAACAGGTCCACCACGGAACGGCCTGGGCGACACAGCAGGTTGACAACAGACAGGTCATAATCACCCCGCCAGCGGATTATCTGGAAACGGATGAACTTGACTGGCTGTACTCCCTGCCCTACGCGCGCATGCCCCACCCTTCCTACAAGGATAGGATTCCGGCCGCAGACATGATCGAATTCAGCATCACATCCCACCGGGGCTGCGGTGGAGGATGCTCTTTCTGCTCTATCGCCATGCATCAGGGCCGGCACATTCGCTCAAGGAGCAGAAAATCCATTCTTGCGGAAATTAAACGCATGAATAACCATCCTGAATTCAAAGGGTCAATTTCAGATATCGGCGGACCGAGCGCAAACATGTGGAATGCGCAGTGCACTCTGCAGCGCGGAAAATGCAAACGCAAAAGCTGCCTGGTTCCGGGAGTCTGTCCCAATTTCAAATACAATCAGAAAGCAAATCTGGACCTGCTGCGAGAAGCGGACAGACAGGAAGGGGTAAAACACGTCCGGGTGGCAAGCGGTGTACGCTACGATCTCGGCCAGAAGGACCCTGCAAGCTTAAAAGCCATTTTCAAAGAATTTGTGGGCGGTCAACTCAAAGTGGCTCCGGAGCACATTTCTCCATCGGTGCTTAAACATATGCGTAAGCCGCAACTGCATATTTTCGAAAGCTTTCTGGAAATGTTTGCGGAAGAATCGCGTAAGGCAGGCAAGGAGCAGTATGTCATTCCTTATCTCATGAGCGCGTTTCCCGGATGCACGGATCAGGATATGCGCATGCTCTCCTCCTGGCTGGCTGCGCGTGGCTGGAGACCCCGCCAGGTGCAATGCTTCATCCCTACACCCGGAACAATAGCCACGGCCATGTTCCACTGCGGTAAAGATCCGGACGGCAACAGTATCTTCGTTGCCAAAACAGACGCCATGCGCCTCAAGCAGCATCGTATCTTGATCCCTGATCCGGGAAAGGACCCAAGGGCGGGAGGGAAGAACAGGCCTGCCAAAAAATCCCCAAAAAAAGCGGGCAGTCATAAAAATCAGGAAGACAAATCGACTCCCAAAACAGGCGGTTCAAAACAGACCGCCGGAAATAAAAATTTAAACCGCAACAAAACAAAAAAAAGCTTCACAAAGAAGAAAAAAATAAAGTAATTATTTAAAAAAAATGAACAAGGGCGTTTTTGCAGGTTCCAAAGAAATTACCGATGCGTAAATTACATAAAACCTGCAAGCTCTTTTCATTATCCCAGCAAACGGATTAGAGGAGGCTGCATAGCAGCCGTACATATAACGGACACCTGTTTACTGCTCTGGTATGTATTTTCATAAATCTAAAACAGAACTGCATCACCTACTAAAATAGATCCGGGTATGATATGAGTTCAGAATCTTTTGCCAATTTATGTATTTTTCACATAATGGACGGGCTGCGGGACGGGCTTTCACACTTTTCAGGAGCCAGCAGGGCGGCACTTGTTTATGCCGTCAATCCCGAGGACCCGTTACACATATACGATCCGCAGGACCTCCTCAGGGAACACGAGCCTAAGCTTCAGGAGTACTACTTCGAATCAAACGAATGGCGGGCAGGTTCTGCCCATGATGACAGCACCCGTCTTATCGAAGTAATTCCGTCACGGGACCTGGCCCTGGCGGGGTTGATAACATGCAGTGCCCGGTCAAGCAGCATATTCTACCAGTGCTGGTTCACGGAACAGCACCCGGACATGTGTTCGACCGGCCCGACAGAAAGCTGGATGGAATATGCAGCCATGCTCCTCTCACAGGATTTTGCAACCCAGAACATACTGCGTATAGACAGTTCCGGACATCTGCTGCGGGAATATTCCACGCATGCGGTACGTGATTTCATAGTGGACCAGCGTAACCGGATCATGGGCTGGGACACCCAGTTGAGGGTCTACCCTATACTTGATGCTGTACTTGGAATTTCCAAAACCCGCGAAGAAGGAGCCTGGGCCAAAGGAGACCTTATATTCATTGAACCCTCGGAACTGGATTCAATAAAATACATGGCCAAATTCCCCGAAAATGAGCGCCCTTCTCTCAAAAACCATAAACACGTGCGCAAACTTCTTCAGTCAGTGGAAAACTCAAGCCGCAAACTGGTATCGGACGGCAGATGTGTTGTCGGCATAGCTTCCATCGGGCCGACAAACAACTCCATCTCGGCATTTTTCAAAGGAGACTGGGGCCTGCTCTACCTTGGCGGAGACCCTGTATGCAGTTTTGCGGACGCCAAATTTTCCTCCACCAATTACAAGCCGAACCTTGTTCAGCTTGAAGAGTTCCTGCTTGAAATAGACCTGACGGCTGAAGCCCGCCATAAACTTTTTCAACTGATCATCAGAATCATCGCCAGCGCCAACCACCGCAGACACGGCTGCACGCTGGTACTGGACTTTAATGACACCCCGGTGGAAATCGCCGGGCAGACCCTTGAAGAACCGCTTGATCTGAATCAACCCGAAATTCGTGGTCTGGCCAGGTCCCTCACCAAACTGGACGGCGCTGTGCATATATGCAAGGATCTCAAACTGCACGGCTTTGCCTGCCTGCTGGACGGCAAGGCGGTCACCGGCGAAAACAGAGCCAGAGGAGCAAGATTCAATTCAGCTCTGCGCTTTACCGCCAAGTATGACAACCTCATCGTGATTGTTGTTTCTTCCGACAAACCGGTATCAATAATCCAGCACGGAGTGGAACTGACCGCACATTGCGAATGGAAACAGATGTTCTCCTGCGTCAGAACCCCGCCCCTTCTTGAAACCTGGCTGCAAGGATAGATAGAAATGAAAAAGTTTTTTTACGTTATGATCTTATTGCTGGTCTGCTCATTGCCGATATCTGCCAGCGCATCAGACACTCAACAAGTGCTCGCAACTTATTCCTTCAATTCCAAAAAGGTTCCGGCGCAATGGTCAACCGGAAAGACCTTTGTCATAGGTGAAAACCGGACATTGGGACTTTTCAATGACCGCAACAAACGTTACCGGAAATCAACAGTTCTGACCATAGACGGGATACCGGAAGGCAGAGAGGTTGAAGTAAAATTCGACCTGATCTTCGTCGGCACCTGGGACAGCGGAGGCAAGCTGGCCGATCGTTTCACTATTTCTGAAGTTGATGGAAACCAGTTACTGGAAATGACCGAATTCCCGTGCGCGCTCATTGATGGGGATGAATCACGCCCGCTGGACAACAACGGTTTCGTAAGGGTCGGAGAAAGGGAGCGGGCCTATTGGATACAGCCGCTGGCCATGAACATTCCCCTGTCCGGGATCAAGAACGGCAAGACGGCCATCGAGTTCAGGGGATATCTGACCGGTCGTAAAACGGAATTCTGGGCGCTGGATAACGTTAAAATAATTCTGCAGTAGCAACAGCAACCCACAAAAAGAAAAAAGGCGCGGTTACCCGCGCCTTCTTGGCTTTCAGCTATCAAGCTTTTTTAACCTTGTTCCCGTCCCCCAGCAAAACGACCTTGGGCCTGTGCAGAGCCAGTTCGTCTTCATCCAGCCAGGTATAAGAACAGATAATGATTTTTTGTCCGACCTCACCCTTGTGTGCGGCCGCACCGTTAAGACAAAACTCACCCGGACCGCCTTCAATGGCGTATGTGGTAAGCCTTTCACCGTTGTCGACGTTCAGAACATCGACTCGCTCGTAGGGAAGAATTCCCGCTTTTTCCAACAGATCAACATCGATGGAAATTGAGCCTTCATAATCAATATTTGCATCGGTTATGGTGGCTCGATGAATTTTTGAATTCAAGAGGCAACGATTGCCCATACTTTCCTCCTTCAGGAGCATTCCTGTTCTCCTGAAGCAATGCCGATATCATGCAATCTGCAAGTTAGCAATCATCTATAGGTTGATTATAAAATCAGGAATAAACCAGCCGCTGCGTCCATATAAAGAAAGGGCCGAAAAATCGGCCCTTCCGTGAATTCGTAATGAAGTAATTAAGCTCTGCGAAACTTGCGGCGAAACAACGCCACCAGCGACAATCCTCCGCCGAAGAGTAGAACAGCTCCGGGGATAGGAGTCGGAGTCCGGTCTATCTCACCAGACGTAAAAGTCCACTTCTTGTTCTTGTAGAAATTTGTCCCGGTCAAGGTTGTCTGCTCGCTGACCTCAGCCCAATCAACAGAGAAGTTGGTAAACTTGTCCGGCTTGGGGCTGTCAAACTGAATATGTGTATACAGAGTCTTGAAGTCCGCTTCAGGACCGCTGAAAACAGCGCTTGTCTTGGTATCATCAGTATAACGCCAACTCCACCCGGAAGAGGACTGACCGCTATTAATCTTTACGTCCTTGATTGAAACACCGGGGTCGTTAACCCATATCTGCATGGCATAAACATTGGAATTTTCATTATACCAGCCATTGGCATTAATGGTAGAAGCAAACGCCGAAGCAGCGGTAAAAACCAGCAATGCAATCAGCAGTGTAAATACACCTGAAAAGAACCTCATTATCCACCTCCATTATCAACCACCGCCGACAGCGGGGAAAACACCGACCCTGTCCCCATCTGCAAGCACTTTGTCAAACGCCGAAGAAACGCCGTTAATGAACACAATTTTTACTTCTTCAATCGGAATGCCGACTCTCTCAAGAACATCGCTGACAGTTTCACCATCATTTATCGGATAGTTTTCAGAATTCTCAGGGGCTTTTTCAGAAAAAGTTGCGTAACAGAGTAAAGTAATATTCATATATCCTGCTAAAAGCTTTATACTGAAAGAACGGCATTGTATTCAGTAAGTAAGTATAAATTTAAAAAAATCAATAACCGACACCAAACATTTAGAAAGTTATGCAACAAAAAGGACAAAATCAAGCTTTCTCAACAATTATTTCCAAAAAATAAAACAAGCTTCTCCTTGATTATTAATGAAATGATTCAATAAAACCTGATTTCAAGGAGTTGGCTCATTAAATAATTCGTTTTTGCCAGCAACATCCGGAAGAAACAATTCCCTCTGGAATAAGCCGGATAATCATCGGCCGTTATTTAAAGCATAGATTCTGCTAACCAAACAAAAAAGGCTGTTTACAAAAACAGCCTTACAATTTTTTACGTTAGAATGTTGTTGCCGGGATACAGCTTAAAAAAAACTAAACCGGATAGACATAAATTCAAACAGCTATGTCCTTAACTTTCTACGAATAACAGCAAGAAGAGAAATCCCTCCGCCAAACAGAATGACCGCCGCCGGAATGGGGGTCGGAGTATTGGAAATCTCCCCCTGAGTATAGGTCCACTCCTTATTGCTGTAATAATTTGTCCCCGTCAGGGTCGTATCTGTACTGACTTCAGCCCATTCCACACTGAAATCATAAAACGGATTGGGTGAATCAAATTTCAAAGACACAACCAGATCACCTGCAGAAGACGTTTCGGACCCGCTGAGGATTACACTGGTATGGGAGTCGTCAGCGTAAGTCCAGGACCAGCCGGATAAGGAATCCTTGCTGAAATCAACACTTGTTATGGAGATGGCTGAATCAGTTGTCCACAACTGGACGGTGTACACTCCACTGCTCTCAGTTCCCCAGCCCTTGGCTGAAATGGTGGAAGCCTGTGCTCCCCCTGAAACAAATAAAATCAGCAAAACAAATATACAGGCAAGATAACGCTTAAACATACTCCCCTCCATTGCGTCATGAAATGTTATATACATACCAAAACGACATTGTCGGGAGCCAGATAAGAATAACTAAGTTGCCTAAAGAAGGTGCAAAAAAAAAGTCCGGCAGAGCTAACTCTACCGGACCCTTTAATGCAGTGTGAACTTAACTTATGCGGAGAAAGCTTTCTCGAAGTTAGGAACAACCTGTTTTTTACGGGACATTACGCCTTCAAGGTATACTTTGGTACCTTCGGGAGCAACGCCGAAAGCTTTTTCGACAACGGAAGGATCATCGGAAACGATGAGCATTTCGGAACCTTCTTTCATGATGTCGGTAAGCAGCAGGAAGCAGCTGTGACGGCCGTCAGCTTTAACTTTTTCAAGTTCAGCGTAAAGATCAGCCTTAATGTTGTCGAATACGGACAGATCAACAACTTCGAGCTGGCCGATGCCGACTTTATTGCCGGACATGTCGAAGTCCTTGTAGTCACGGAAAATCAGTTCGCTCATGGTTGCACCGGCAACAGCGGACTTAACGTTGAACATTTCCATTCCGAGAGCCATAACGTCTGCAACGCCGGCAATCTTGGCCAGTTCTTCAACAGCAGCCTTGTCAGCATCGGTGCAGGTTACGGACTTGAACATTACGGTATCGGAGAGGATGGCACAGAGCAGGATACCGGCAATGTTTTTGGGAATTTCAACATTGTAGAACTTGTACATGGAGTTGATTACGGTACCGGTGCAGCCAACAGGCCATACCCACATTTCGAGGGGGTTGGGGGTGGTTACATCACCGAGTTTGTGGTGGTCGACAACGGCAACAACTTCACCCTTGCCGAGGTTGTCCATGCTCTGAGCCAGGTCGGAGTGGTCAACGAGGATCACTTTCTGATCGGTGGCGTCAGTTACGATTTCGGGAGCAGCGCAACCGAATTTTTCCAGTACGAAAGCGGTTTCAGGAGCAACTTCACCCTGAGCAACAGCTTTGGTTTCTTCTTTGACCTTGGACCACAGGTCTGCGATAGCAATTGCGGAAGCAATGGTATCGGTATCGGGGTTTTTGTGTCCAACAGCAATAATAGCCATAATTAAATTCCTCCTCAAAATATGGTAGCTTAAACAAGCTTGTGTCTTCTATCACAATCTTTTTTGCCTGCCAAGCCTATACGATGCCGGCAAGGACAATAAAGCCGAGCAAAACCACTCCGAAGACAAAAGCGGCGTAAGCTTTACGCAATCTCAGGGCTAAAAGGCCTCCGAGACTGGCGGCAATCCACAAAAAAGACCACTTCATATCCACTCCGGCGACCAACGGTCCCCATTTGTGAAAAAATATACGAAGTATGTAATGAAGGATCAAGGTACTTGTCCAGAAAAAAAGCCAAGAAGTCACAAATGTTCTTAAAATAGACTGAAAGACCAGTTTTCCGGGCAGTTCTTCACCTGCTTTTCCCCTTCTGGCCCAGTTTAAGAGCCGGTTATGACCGCGGTTGTGCCAGCGTCGAAGCGAATAATCCAGCCAGGACCCGAAACGGGCCAGGGGAAGGCACGCAAGAATAATGATCATAACCTGACGGGCCTCGGTAAAAGCAAAGGAGGTTGTCAGAGTGAGAGCACTGAAGGTGGGGGCGAGAATGTGAGGAGGAATGTAAGTTCCGGCCGGGATATTATCCAGCCAGAATAACTCAAAAAAAACTGCAATCCGCATACTGGTGAGGACATCCCCGGTCACAGCGCCCCAAAGAGCACCGACAACCAGAGGCCGCTCCAGCAGGCCTGGATTTATGGTAAAACGGAAAAGGGAAAAAAGCGCAAAAAAAAACCGATTACCGCAACCCATGCGGGAAAAGGCAGAGCAAGTCCTTGCAGAAAACTCATGCGAACCTCACCTGAACAGGATCATTTGGTACACAGCGGAAATCCAACTCTATCCCACGGCCTTTGAAATAATGCAGACAGGACTCATCATCGGAACTGAGCGCAACACTGGGAGAAATCTGCTTTTTGCCGGGGCCGTAATGAATATTTCCTATATTGACGGAATTGAAACTGAAACCGGCTTCAAGTGCGCGACGCACGTCGGCACAGGATGAAAAAAGAATGATCATGCTCCCGCGCTGTTCACAGGGAACAGCCATGAGTCTGGCGTTGAGATCCTCGACTCTGGAGAACGAACAGGTCACTGATTGTGGAATGGCAAGGGACATTATCTGTTGCTGCAGGCTGTCATCGGCCACGGAATCATCCACCACGATAATGTGTCTGGCGTGGGTGTACGGTAACCATGTTTCAATAATCTGCCCGTGAACAAGCCTGTTATCAATTCGCACCCACTGCATGACTACCCCTTCGAAGTTCGTTTTCGCAGCATTTCACCGGCAATGACAATCCCTTTTACTCCGGCCTTGCTGACCTCATCGGCCAGCGTCTGCAATGATTCATTCCGTTTCTGCAATGCCTTGAGCAGCATGGGCAGGCTGACACCGGTAACAACCTCGATCTTTTCACCCTGCAGCATGGAAAGACTCAGGTTGGTAGGAGTACCGCCGAACATGTCTGTAAGGACCAGCACTCCGACACCGTTAGAAACTTCCGCAACCGTTTTCTTGAGAAAATCCATGGCAGCGTCAATCCCCTGAGAAACGTCAACGCTTACCGAGCTGACGTAATCCTGCGGACCGACAATAAGTTCAGCCGCATCAACCAGCGACTTTCCGAAGTTACCATGAGTAACAAGGACAATTCCTATTTTGCTTGATTCAGTGCCCATTAAAATTCCCGATTAGAACAGACGGACAGACCGTCTCCTGTTATTTCAGGTGGATATGCTTATGTTCCAAAGAAACAAGATACCCTTTATCTTTGAGAGTTGCAAATATCCTTTCGGCGGTTGCCACGGACCTGTGCCTGCCGCCGGTGCACCCCACGGCTATGGTCAGCCGGTACCGCCCTTCAGCCTCGTAAAGAGGAAGCACATATTGAAGGAAATCGAGATATTTCTCAATAAAAACCGACCCCGGCTCCGTGCCGAGGACGTAATCCGAAATGGCCTTGTCCTTCCCTGAAAGAGGCCTGAGATTCAAATCAAAATACGGATTGGGCAGAAAGCGCAGGTCCATGACCATATCTGCAGCAGTCGGGACATCATGCTTGAACCCGAAAGACATGACATGCACCCGCAGTCCGGATGACTTTTCGGTCAGTTCCGACCATTTTTCCTGAATGCTGCGACGCAGGTCGTGAATGGAATAAGTAGTTGTATCGATAACAAGATCAGCCTGTTCTCGAAGGGGGGAAAGAATCTCCTTTTCCTCTTCAAGAGCCTGCTCCAGGCCTATGTTACAGGCCTCAAGGGGGTGAGGACGGCGGGTTGTGGCGTACCGGCGGACAAGTTCAGGCAGGCGCGCTTCCAGAAAGAGCAGGCTTGGGCGAAACCCTTCACCCGCCAGTTCAGCGCGGGTATTCTCCCACTCGTCAATAAAATCATGCTGCCTAAGGTCCATTCCCAGCACCAGCCCGCGGTACATCCGGTCCTGTCCTGTAAACAGCTTGACCATTCTCGGCAGCATGCCGGCCGGCATTCCGTCCACACAGAAAAACCTAAGGTCTTCAAAGACCTTGAGCACCGTAGACTTGCCGGCCCCGGACAGTCCGCTTACCACAATAACCGGGAATGATTCAGACCCTTCCATTCCGACTTCCCCCCTTTACTTTTGTCCTGGTAACCAACCGGACCGCAGTATGCATACTTTGCGAGGAGGATAGTCATTCACCAGACCGCATCGGACAGGCCGGGCGCAAGAATCCGCCATCGCGTAAACCGGATATTATTTGTGCTGTACGCCCTTGAATCAGGAATGCCCTGAGAGCTTTTGCATGGATTTTCTTCCGCTGGCGGCAGTTTTCTTTTGCCGCACAAAAGAAATAGCCACATAAACAAAAATTAGCAATGGCCTGGACTCATTGCTAATCTCGTTGCAAATTCAATTTTAAATATTCTGATTGATCAGCCTACACCGAGGAGCTTAAACAGTTCCTGCTCATCCTCAGTATCTATGAAGGCCTGCCGGTAGGCGGGGTCTTTCAGTTGCCGGGAAATCTGCGCCAGAACCTTGAGATGGGCACCGGCCCCTTTTTCAGGGGCCAGGACCATAAAAAAGATTCGGCACGGCTGCATATCAAGCGCTTCAAAATCCACGCCCTCGCCGGACCTGCCGACGATAACCACGATTTCTTCCAGGCAATCAAGTTTACCGTGGGGGATGGCTATGCCATCCCCTATACCGGTTGTTCCGAGTTTTTCACGATCATTAAGAACCTTGATGGCGTTGTCCACATCCACATCCAGCCCTGCGGCAGGAAGGGTGGAGACCATTTCCCTCAAAACCCCGCTTTTGTCGGAGCTTTCCAATTCATATATAACAAGGTTCTTCGCCAGATTATCACTTATATTCATCAGTTAGTATCCCGGGTCAATCAAACCGAAGTCGCCGTTGTTGCGGCGGTAAATCACGTTGATTGCTTCATTATCAGCATTGCGGAATACGAGGAATTCGTGCCCCATGGTCTGAAGCTGCTCTGCGGCCTCATCCACACTCATGGGCTTGGGAACAAAGGAATCGGACTCTACGATCACAGGTTCCCTATAGGTTTCCTCGTCAGCATAGCTGATTATATCCATATGTGCTGAACCGGCACCCGCATCCTTGCGCCGACGGCTTATCACCTTTTCGCGGGCACGGCGCAGCTGTGCTTCGAGCTTGTCAAGAACCATGTCCACAGTGGAATACATGTCTTCTGACACTTCATATGCGCTTATGTGCATATAATCGGAGCTTAAAACCACCTCAGCCACATGCCTGAACTTGTCCACCGACAGGTTTACCTGCATTTCGGTGTTTTCAGGATTGGTCACATACTTCTCAAGCTTGGAGAAACGGCTATTTGCATATTCCTTCAGATGTTCAGATGCATCAAAATTCTTAAAGGTGAATGCTACGTTCATAGAGCCTCCTTCGTAATAGGTGAATATGCTTTTTTCTCCGGACTTACATTTTAAAATACCTTCTTGCGTTTTGACGAGGAAGGAATTCCCAATGCAGTCCTATACTTGGCTACAGTCCTTCTCGCAATGTTGACCTCAAGACTTTCCTTCAGTATTTCGGCTATTTTTTCATCGCTCAGCGGCTTCTTGCCATCCTCCTCGCCGACAAGCTTCTTGATCATTGCCTTTACGGATTCGGAACCGACCTGAGATCCATCATCCAACCCGAGAGCACTGTTAAAGAAAAATTTCAATTCATAAATCCCATGCGGAGTGGATACATACTTGTTGGTCGTTATCCTGCTCACTGTGGATTCATGCATTTCAATATCTTCAGCGACCTCCTTCAGAATAAGCGGTTTCAACTTGGTAACCCCGTGGGCGAAAAAGTCACGCTGAAACCTCACGATTGATTCAAGAACCTTGTAAAGAGTCCGCTGCCGCTGATACAGGCTTTTCATCAGCCATTGGGCGGAGCGCATCTTGTCCTGAAAATATTCCTTGTCTTCCCCCTTGGTAGAAGCCAGAGTTTCGACATAAAAAGCGTTCATCTGCAGCTTGGGCAACCCGTCCTCATTCAGAACAATGACAAAATCTCCGTCATATTCATAAACATAAGCATCCGGGCTTATATAGAAAGAGTCTCCGCTTGAAAAACTTGCTCCCGGCAAAGGGTCGAGCGTCTGCATCAGGTCCAGATAACTCTTCAGGTCCTCCATGCTGAGCTTGAATTTTCTGGCCAGCGGCTTATACCGCTTTTTTTCCAGATCATCCAGATGATCCCTTACAAGCGAGACAAGAATCGGATCATCGTCCAGCTTCAATGTCTCCAACTGAATCATCAAACATTCCTGTGGAGTGCGGGCTGCAACCCCTACAGGGTCGAACCTCTGTATCCTGTACAGCACTCTTTCCACGTCTGCGATTTCAGTATAGCATGTTTCGGCGACCTCTTCCAAGTCAATCCGTAAAAAACCTCCGGAGCTAAGGTTCCCGATAATGCACTCTCCGATTTCGATTTCCTTTTCACTGAAATCGGAAAGAGACAGTTGCCAGTGCAGGTGCCCTTCAAGCGAGGTTGACTTTGTAAGCCGTGCCTCGAAGGACATACCGTCTTCAAGAGACTCAGCCTCGCGGGAGGCTGACTGCTTGGAAGTGCTGGAAAATTCACCAAGGTAATTTTCCCACTCCGCTTCCCTGGACATCTGGACCTCTTCGGCAGATGCGGTACCGGCGTCAGAATCAGGAGAATCGGTCCTTTCCTGAGAATCGGCTTCCTCAAGAATAGGATTTTCCATCAGCTCCTGATGTACTGAATCCACCAGCTCCAAACGCGAGAGCTGCAATAATTTAATTGCCTGCTGCAACTGGGGAGTCATCACCAGTTGCTGCGTAAGCTTTAATTGCTGTCTAAGTTCCAACCCCATAGACTTACGCCACCTTCGTGATCATACAAGAATAACCAATCTGAATTGTTTTCGGCATTTCGCAAGAAACAGAAACATTTTTTCCCATTCTGCTCCCAGCGTGATTAAACAATGCCATACTCCACTATATTTTGCAACACGCATCTAAAATTAATCTGAAATTTCAATATGTTTTAGGGAGTATGGAGGCTTATGAAAAAAGTGTACCAATGTTCTTGCAGACTGTAAATCCACACGGGCCAAATTAATTAAACTTAGGCTAAATATCCTGAAATGGACAAAAGGAAGAATTATCGTACGCAAACAGATACAGGACAAAACAAAAACAATAGCTCTTAGCAAAAAAACGCAAAAAATCCCGAAACAACGGCATGTCAGCAGCCTTTTATCCCGGGATTTTATTAGCAGCGCGATATCTTGATTTTTCGAAATTGGCGAGAATCCTACCTCATCTTCCGACTTTGAAATAATCGCTTATGAAAAAGATTACAAACTGAAGGAGTCACCGAGATAAAGCCTTCTGGCCTTGGTGTTCTTGACAATACTTTCCGGGGAACCGTTCAGAATAACGCGCCCTTCATAGACCAGATAGGCCCTGTCACATATGGATAGTGTTTCGCGCACGTTATGGTCGGAAATAAGAATTCCCAGCCCCATATCCTTGAGAGACGAGATAATGTCCTGAATATCAATTACAGCTATCGGATCTATGCCCGCAAACGGCTCATCGAGCAGGATAAAACTGGGATTGTTGATCATGGCTCTGGCAATTTCCAGACGGCGGCGTTCACCTCCTGAAAGATACATGGCTTTCTGGTCGGCAAGACGCAGAATATTAAGCTGGTCGAGAAGTTCATCTGCGCGCCGCCCCACGGCTTTACCGGAAATTCCGGTATGCTCGATGATGATTTCCAGATTCTTGCGCACCGAAAGTTTTTTGAAGATGGAACTTTCCTGCGGAAGATAGCTGACCCCCATACGGGCCCGCTCGTGCAACGGAAGCCTGGTGATCAGTTTCTTGTCGAAATAAACTTCACCGGAAGTAGGCTTTACAACCCCTACGAGCATGTAAAAAGTAGTGGTTTTCC
The DNA here is from genome assembly GCF_963677005.1 of Maridesulfovibrio sp. Classification (NCBI taxonomy): domain Bacteria; kingdom Pseudomonadati; phylum Thermodesulfobacteriota; class Desulfovibrionia; order Desulfovibrionales; family Desulfovibrionaceae; genus Maridesulfovibrio; species Maridesulfovibrio sp. Next base: position 1,225,163 of record NZ_OY781616.1, read on the forward strand.
CGGCGCCGTTAGGACCGAGCAAACCGACAACCTCGCCTTCGCGCACGGTCAGATTAATGCCCCGGACGACCTCCTTGGGGCCGTAGCACTTGACCAGTTTTCTGGCGACAATTGAAGACATGTGACTCCTGTCTGTTGATCCGGAACGACATTATCAACGGCAGAGAGAGCCGTAGACTAGTCGGTCAGCTTCTTCGGTGTGTAAAAAATTGCTTCAATGGGCTTGTTTCCGCCGACAACTTCAGAGCGATTTTCCTTGAGATAAAACCGGATAACATTGCCCTGCACCAGATTGGCTCCGTCCTGAAGCCTCGCATCGCCTTCCATGAGTATAATCGAATCGGCGACTTTGTATGTCAGCTTTTTACAATTACCCTTGCGATTATTCATCACCACCCTGACGTTGCCGGAAGCGACAATCTCCCGAATCTTATCCTGAGTATCGGAAAGAGAATCTCCTTCCGGCCTCAGAAATGCGGTCAGTTTTTCGGAGGTAAGGGTTACATCAAGGCGGACAACCTTTACATTGCCGGAAAAGGTAATCCGGTTGCGGTTCTCGCTGAAGGTCATCTTCTCGGAAGTGATCTTGATGGGAACTTCATCGGCAGTGCCGGATTTTCTTTTCTGTGCAGGCTTCTCTGCCTTTTTCTCGGCAGGAGGATCGGCCTGAAGATAAGTGCCGTAGACATAACCGATCTTCTCGGCCTCCTTGCCTTCGGCAAGGCGGAAAACAGGATACCATTTATTCTCAATCGCACCGACAGTAACGGATTCCCCGACTTCAAGTTTACCCACGATAAGCGACTTGGGATCTGGTTCGGAACGCACATTCAACACGGCCGAGGAGTACATGGTCTTTGTGGACACAGGAGTTTCCAGAATCTCCTGCATGGCCTGCTCCATAGCGTCAAGATTGTTCTGACGTTTTACTGCGGCCTGTTCTTTCTTCTTTTTTTCAGAAGCAATTTCAGCCTTGCGGGCATCGATACCGGCCATCTGAACTTTTTCGAGATTTTTCGGATAGGCAGCCAGGAAAGGCCCCAGGCATACCCCCATACGGGAGTATCCTTGTTCACAATAGTATCAATGCGGTAAAGGGCATACATTCCGCCTTTCTCTGCTCCGACCTGAGCTCTGTGCCCCGGACTAAGAATCCCTACCTCGGCTGATCCGGCCACCGGTTTTTCAATAACATTTATACGTCTTACTGCGTAACGGATACGGGCGTCGGCAACATCAATATCCACATCTTCCTTTTTTACAAACCCCAAGGCCTCGGATTCCGAGACAACTGCGGTGTCACCCTTGAATGCGGCGTACCAGCCGTCACGCAAAAAGCCTACCTTGATGCAGTCTCCGGTCTTGAAAACTCCACCGGTTGAAGATTTGACGGTTCTTTCGAGATGGTACTTGATGTCCCTGCCCAGATAACGGACATCCCCCCAGTCCGCCTGCGGACTTTGAGGGGCGGCGGCAACAACAACCTTGGAAGAAACATAGCCCACAGGCAATTCGTTCTTCCCGGCCGATGCGGGAAAAACAGGATACCAACCGCCATCCAAGGCCCCTACCCTGAAACTCTGATCGGGAGAAAGAATCCAGACAACCGGAGCCTTCAATCCCGGTTCAGACCGGACGTTGGCAATTGATTTCGCAACCCTGAGCCCTTCAGGAGCTGCAGCGTGTGCAGGAAAGCTGAAAGCAAGGCTCAACAGGAACAAAAGACAGAGCAAGGCCGGAAAACAGTTTGCCGGGCTACTCCCTTTAAAACATAAATTTTTAAAATTGCTAGTCAAATGCATGCTCGCTTCTGAAATTGGTCCCCATTATTCGGGCATAACCACCATAGCAGGTGATATCAGGGCTTCCATACCGTCTTCAATCATTATTTCGCGGGTGACAAGGTCAACTTTAACTTTCTTGGCGCTGATAAAAGTTGCAGGGCTGAACACCCTTACATTTCCTTCCAGAAAAAGGACATTTTCCTTGGGCACGAAATTCAGCCGCTCGGACTTGAGTTTCATATCGCCGTAATGCCCTTCAACGTTATCCCAGAGCCTCAACCCCTCGCCTTTCTGGCTGACCTCTCCGTGCTGAGCACGAACAAAAACTTCCTTGCGGTCTCTTCCCAGATAATATGTAACCCGAGGCTTATCCGCTATAACAAGCCCCTTTTCCTGGTCATAATCAGCGCTGCCTGCCCGCAGAATCCACTCCACATCCCCACCGGTCCCCTGAATCAATTCAATTTCCTCGGCAGAAACATCAGACTTGTTCTGGTCAGCCAAGACCGGACGTTTAACGGCCGAACGGACCATGTGAGGATACGATCCGTACT